>JAYWBT010000204.1:0-9110 GCA_043781235.1 Deltaproteobacteria bacterium | reverse complement strand
GTGAGTTGCACAAATCGACGTTGGGTGCGGGGTCTGCGCAACTCGTTCGTCGACCCCCACGCTCCCCCGCCGGCTGGCGGATCGGGGTGGCCGCAGCGACGTCATTCTAACCCTTCTCTTGACCGATCCGCTTTTCTTTCTCGGCCTAGAGTGGCGAGCCGGAAGCGCCTCCTACCGCCCATGTTGGGTGCGTCTTCGCTTGTTCAGGCGATGCTGCGGAGCTCATAATCGCTGGGCTGGGCGGCTGCTCGAATCGGTCGATCACTTGGCGCGAGTGAGCCGGCGTGGGGGGCGTGGGGGTCGGCGAACGAGTTGCGCAGGCAACCGGCAACCACATCATCCCGCAACCCACGCCAGGCGCCGAGCACCTGTGTGAGGGCGACGACCCCCACGCTCCCCGCGACGGCGATCGTTGCCGCGGGGACGACTGACGTGCAAGAGCGCCTAGTGCCTGGCGAGCTGGGAGGTGCGCGGCGTCGCGTCGAGCGGCATGGCCAGCGCGACACCGACCACCTTCCACTTCCGATACTCTGCTTGCTTGTCGAGGAAGAGGAAGTAGTCCTCGTCCACCACCGCGTGCACCTCGCCCGTTGAGGCGTGCCGCACTACCAGACCGCGCGGCCCCTTGACCACGAAGCCCATGTGCGAGATGCGCACGACCCGGTTGGCGTCATGCTCGCGCACCACCATCAGGATGGTACCGGGCTCGACCGAGGAGGCCTTCCGCTTGGCCTCGGCGATGGGCAGGTAGCGGATGGCGAACTTTCCTTCGGGGATGTTTGCCGTCTCGAGACGCTTGAGGCCCGGCACCTTGCTCCACTGCGCCTTGTGGAGCACCAGCGTCTCCGCGGGCGCGTTGCCGTCGATGGAGATAGCCTCGTCGCGCAGGTAGCCCTTCTCGAGGTTCGCGGGCAGCCACTGCGCCTCGGTGAAATGGTTGCGGTTCGCGAAGCTCACCGGCGGCTTGGTGTAGCGGATGTCGTCGAGGATGCTCTTCGCCTCGTCGAGGCTGTGCGCGTTGGACATGGCCATCACCGTCTCGACCAGCGTCTGGCAGTCCACCTTGTCGGTGCGCCAGCGCGGCTGCGGCTCGACGCCCTGCCCTTCGCCCAGCGGGAAGTCGGTGTAGGGCGTGCCGACGAAGAGCTTGCTGAGCGCATCGATGCGCGCGCCGAAGTCCGGCGTGCCGTGCGCGTCGCGGATCTTCGCGTCGAGATCCTGATCGGACAGGAGCGCGATCGGCGCGGTGGCGACGAGGAAAACGGCGAGGGCTGCGAGCATGTCGGCGATCCTAGGAGGGCGAGGCACGGGCGGCAAGCGGCTTCGCGGTTGTTTGACAGTCGAACACCTTCGGGTTACCGAGAATTCGCTTGGCACCCTCTCTGGCGCGATCGGCCACTTGCTTCTTCGCCTGCACGCTCGCTGCGTGCGGGCCCATCGGCGCGACCAGCCTGATCGCCGACGCCGAGGTCGCGCTGGCGCGGGCTCACGCGGCGGACGGAGAGAAGCTCGCGCCCTACGAGACCACGCTCGCGGACCTCTATCTGGTGAAGGCGCGCGAGGAGCAGGGGCACGCGAAGTACTCCGACGCGAAGGACCTGGCCGAGGACTGCATCCACGAAGCGGAGCTCGCGGCGAAGAAGGCGGCCGAACGGAAGCTCCAGCCCGCGGCGCCGGCGAGCCCCGCGCCGATGCCGGCCGCGGTCGCTCCGGCGCGACCTGCAGCGACGTCCGCGCCCGCCGTCGCACCCGCGCCTGGACCCGCCGCGTCCCCCGGATCCACGCCCGCGCCCGCCGCGAAGAAGCAGCCCTTCGACGCCCCCGCGGACGCCCCCGCCGCCGTTCCATCTGCGCCCGTTCTGGTGCCCGCACCGGCGACGCCAAAGGTCCAGCGGCCACCCGCCGTGCCGGACCAAGGTCCCGAGCCGGTGGCGCCCGAGCGGAAGGTCGCGCCTCCCGCGCCGGGCGGGGGCCTGCAGGAATGAGCGTCCGCGCCTGCGCCGTCGCGCCCGTCGCGCTGTTTCTCGGGGCGCTCTGCGGCTGCGTGACCGGCCCCGCGCTGCGCGAGCGGTCGCGCGCGGTGCAGGACGACCTCAAGGCCGCGCGCGCGCTCAACGCCGAGGCGTGCGCGCCGCGCGAGCTCGCCATCGCCGAAGGGAACCTGCGCTTCGCCCGACTCGAGCTCGATCAGGGCGACAGCTACCGGGCCGAGGACCACCTGAACCTCGCCGCGCTCAATGCCCGGGCGGCCCTCACGCAGTCCAGGGACTGCGGCAAGGTAACCGTTCTCATCCGCGAGAAGGAGGTAGTGGCGGCTCCGCGCGTCGCGCTCAAGGACACCGACGGCGACGGCGTCCCCGACATCGACGACCTTTGCCCCGAGGTGCCCGGCCCCGCGTCGAACCACGGCTGCCCGGTGATGACCGACCGCGACGCCGATGGCGTGCCCGACGACATCGATCGCTGCCCCGACGTGCCCGGACCAAAAGAAAACTTCGGCTGCCCGTGGGCCGACAAGGACGGCGACGGCGTCCCCGACAAGGACGACAAGTGCCCCGACGTCCCCGGCCCGGCCGAGAACGCGGGCTGTCCCTGGCCGGATCGCGATCACGACGGCGTCCCCGACAAGGACGACAAGTGCCCCGACGTGCCGGGCCCCGCCGACAACTTTGGCTGCCCCCGCAAGCAGACGCTCATCGTGGTGAAGAAGGATCGCATCGAGCTCAAGCAGCAGGTCCACTTCAAGCCGAACAGGAGCGTGATCCTGCCCGACAGCTTCGAGCTCTTGCGGCAGGTGGCGCGAGCGCTCAAGGACGCGCCGGGGGTGAACATCCGCATCGTGGGACACACCGACAACGTCGGCAAGCTCGAGAAGAACATGAAGCTGTCCCAGGCGCGCGCGGACGCGGTGCGCGACTTCCTCGTCAAGCAGGGTGTGGACGCGCGGCAGATCGTCAGCGAGGGCTACGGCCCGACGCGCCCGATCGCCTCCAACCTTACGCGCGCGGGGAAAGCGGCCAACCGGCGCGTCGAGTTCCGCATGGCGGACAAGGTCCCGGCTCAATGAGCGCGGTGGTCCGCGTCGGCACCGCCGAGACGGACGACGGCGCCACTCTCTCCTGGCGCGCCGACGGCGAGGGCCGGACCGCGCTCGTCTGCTCGAACGGCATCGGCGTCTCGACCTTCTTCTGGCGCAGGCTTTCGCAGCACTTCGCCGCCACGCACACCATCGTCACCTGGGACTATCGCGGGCACGGGCAGAGTCCAGTGCCGGAGCACCCCGAAGATCTGACCGTCGCGCTCTGCGCGCGCGACCTGTGGCGGGTGGCGGACTCCGCGGGCGTCGATGGCGCGGTGTTGCTCGGCCACTCGATGGGGACGCAGGTCTGCCTGGAGGCCTACCGGCTGCACCCCGGGCGCGTGCTCGCGTTCATCCCGGTGCTGGGCGCGGCGGGGCGGGTGTTCGAGAGCTTCCCTGGCGGCGCGGCGCTCCAGCCACTCCTGCGCGTTTTTACCGAGCTCGGGATGGCCAATGCAGCACTTGCCGAGCGTGCACTGCGCGCCGCGCTGCGCCTGCCGGGCGTATGGGAGGCCGTGAAGGCTCTGGGCATCGTCCACCCGGACCTTTGCCCGCGCGAGGATTTCGAGCCGTACTTCGCGCACCTGGCGCAGCTCGACCTGCGCGGGTACTTCGCGCTCGCGCGCGATCTACTTTCGCATGACGCCAGCGAGCTTTTGCCCGAGGTGCGGGTGCCGACGCTGGTGGTGGCGGGCGAGCGCGATCTCTTCGTTCCCATCGAGCGGTCGCGCGAGCTCGCCGCGCGCATCCCCGGCGCCGAATTGCTGGTGCTGCGCGAGGGCAGCCACGCCGCGATGGTGGAGCAGCCGGAGTTGTTCGTGCTGGCGATCGAGCGATTTCTGTTGGCGCACGGGCTCGGCGGCGGCGCGCTCGGCAGCGATGGACCCGCGCCGCCGGCGAGGCGCTGAGTTGTGCCCCCCGCGCTTCCGTGCGATGCGGTGCAGCCATGACCGCTCTCGGGCTCGTGCTCGCCCTCGCGGCTCCCTCCGTCGCCGCCGAAGCCCGCCAGATCCTCGACCAGATCCTCGCCGTTGACACCAGCCATGGCGGCGAGACCAGGGTCGCCGCGCTGATCAAGGCGCGCTTCGACCCGACTTCGGCGCTGGCGGCGAGTCGCCGCTGCGGCCCGACGTCGAGGCCGCCGTGCGCGAGGCTGCGACGAAGATCTGGGGCACCGGCGTGACCACCCTGACCACGCTGAGCGCCGGCGCCACCGACTCGCGCTACCTGCGCCAGGCGGGCCTCGCGGCGTACGGCATCGCGGTGGCGCCCGGGACGCTGGACGACCAGCGCAAGGGCTTCGGCGCGCACGGCGCCAACGAGCGGCGGCCGGTGCGCTTCCTCGCCGACGGCGTGCAGTACCTGGAGCAGATCACGCTCTCGCTGGCGCGCTGAGCCGGCCGCTCGACCGAGACGAGCCGGTGATCGACGACGCGAGCGCTGATGCCAGCGAGCCCTCTTTTTCCTCCTCGGCCAAGCTTCCCCTATGTATTGGCCGCCCCGTCGAATGGGGCTGGTCAGGAAAGCAGGGCGCCGGGCAGCGTTCTCGGATAGCGTCGCCAGCTGCGCGCGACCCGGCGCGCTTTGCGACGAGGTCACGCCATGCTGCGAATGCCCGCCCTGCTCGCTATCGCCGTCTCGTTCTCGCTCGCTGCGCGCGCGGACGACGCGCCCAAGCCCCTACCTCCCTCGACCGAAGAGCAGCTCGTCGCCAACCTCGCGTCGGCGAAGTGGGTCCCCGCGCCGACGCCCGGGCTGCCGAAGGGCGCGCAGGTCTCCGCCATCGGGGTCGATCCCACCACCGGCGGCGCGACGGCCTGGGCGAAGGTTCCGCCGGGCTATCACCTCCCGATGCACTTCCACTCACACGCCGAGTACACGACCGTCGTTTCCGGCAAGGCGACCTTCACGCTCGACGGCAAGCCGCACGAGGTCCAGACGGGGAGCTACCTCGTCATCCCGGCAAAGGTGCACCACGAGCTGGTTTGCGCCGCGGGCGCCGAATGCGTGCTGCTCACGCGCCGCGCGGGGCCCACCGACTACAGCTTCGTGGCTCCCTGAGGAGCGAGCCGCGGTGCCCGGCGGCGACGCGCTCTACTTCTGCCGGTAGGTGATCCGGCCGCGCGTCAGGTCGTACGGCGACAGCTCCAGCTTCACGCGGTCGCCCGGCAGGATGCGGATGCGGAACTTGCGCATCTTGCCCGACGCATACGCGAGCACGGAGTGCTTGTTGTCGAGCTCGACGCGATAGTTTCCACCCGCGAGCTCCTCGCGGACGGTCCCCTCGACTTCAATGCCTGCTTCTTTCTCGGACAATCAAGGCTCCTGCCTTCGTGCGGGCGTGCGTTCTACCCGACCTTGGGGCCTGCCGCCAGCACTTCGCGCACTCGGCGGCAGGGCGGCGCGCCCACTAGCACATCCTGGGTCCGCCCGGCAACCGCGGCGAGGCACGCCCGACTGGTCACCGGCGAGAGGATCACGGATCCTCCAGGATGCGCGCGGGCGCTCGCGAAACGCGGGAAAGGGAGAAGCCTTCCACCAGCTCCCGCGGCGACCCGCGCGGCTCGAGGCCCGAGAGCTGCGCGAGCTGCGCCACCAGCAACGCCGGATCTTGTCCTCCCGAGCGCAGCGCCCCGAGCGACACCGCGCGATCGCGCTTCGCCAGCCGCTCGCCCGACGCCGATAGCACGAGCGGCGCGTGCGCCCAGCGCGGCGCCGATCGGCCCAGCAGCCGGTAGAGGAGCAGCTGCCGCGCCGTGGAGGGGAGCAGATCGGCGCCGCGGAGGACCTGCGTGACCCCGGCCTCCGCGTCGTCCACCACCACCGCGAGCTGGTAGGCGTGGACGCCGTCGCCGCGGCGGAGCACGAAGTCGCCGACCTGGGCCTGGACGTCGAACGCCTGCGGGCCGGCCAGCTCGTCATCGAACGCGATCGCGCCGTCAGGAACGCGGAGCCGCAGCGCGGGCGCGCGCAGCTTGCGCCGCTCGTCGCGCTGAGCGCGGGTCAGCGCGCGGCAGGTGCCGGGATATCGCGGTCCCTCGTCGGACTCGTGCGGCGCGCTGGCGGCGGCGATCTCGGCGCGCGAGCAGAAGCACTCGTAGACGTGCTCGCCCAGCTGCGCCAGGGCCTCGTCATACGCCGCGGCGCGCGTCGACTGGCGCACCACCTCGCCATCCCAGTCGAGCCCGAGCCAGGCCAGCTGGTCGAGTTGCTGCTCCGCCAGGCCCGGCCGCACCCGCGGCGCGTCGAGATCTTCCACGCGCAGCAGATAGCTGCCGCCCGCTGCCCGGGCCCACAGCCACGAGAGCAGCGCGGTGCGTGCGTTGCCGAGGTGCAGCTCGCCGGTGGGACTCGGGGCGAATCGTCCGCGCTCGAGCATCCTCTAATCGCTCATAACGTTCACAGGGAGACTCCCATGTCGACAGACGTCCTCTCCACGCGCCAGGTGGCGCAGCTTCTCGGCGTTGGCGAGGCCACAGTCAAGCGCTGGGCGGACGCCGGCGAGATCGATTGTTTTCGCACCCCCGGAGGCCATCGCAAATTCCGCCTGCGCGACGTGACTGCCTTCGTGCAGAAGCGCAACTATCAAGCTGCGGGGCCGCTGCCGGCCAGCCTGCCCGCGGCAGAGCCGGGGCCAGCGGCGATCGCGCAACTGCAGAAGGTGGCGATGGCGGGCGATATCGACTCCTGCGTCGCGCAGCTCGCGGCGCTGCGGCTGCGCGGCGCCACCCTCGACGAGCTCTTCGACGAGGTGGTGAATCCCGCCCTCTTCATCATCGGCGCGCGCTGGGAGAAGGGCGAGATCTCGGTCGCCGAGGAGCACGTTGTCTCGCAGACTCTCATCGATGCCATCGCGCGCTCGCAGCCGCTGGCCGAGCCGCCCGGAGAGCCGGTGCGGCCCGATCGCGGCGTGGCGGTGGTCGCGGCGGTGGCGGGCGACCAGCACGACATCGGCGCGCGGATGGCGGGGTGCCTCCTGCGCGCCCGCGGCTTCGAGGTGCTGGCGCCGCTGGCGCAGACGCCCGCTCGCGATCTCGCCGAGCTGATGCAGCGCGCGCGCGCGGCGCTCACCGTGATCAGCAGCACGGTTCCGGGCGACGCGGCGGCGGTGGCGGAACAGGTGGCGCTCTGCGCCTCGGCCGTCCGGCACACGGGCGGGCGCGTCCTGGTGGGAGGCGCCGGAATGCGCAAAGTGAAGCTGCCACCCGACGTCAAGCTGGTCACCAGCATGCGCGAGCTGGTGGCGGAATCGGAGAGCGCTGGTCGCAAGCGGACCGCGCCCCGCACGGCCGCCCGCCCCTGACGAGAGCCATCCACTCCAGCGCGGGCCTGTGGTATGAGCGGCACCCATTTTCAGCTGCAGGCGGGATCTGATGAGCGAAAAGCCCGAGTCCGAGAGCCAGTCCCAAGGCGAGGAAGAAGAGAAGTCGCCCGCCGCTTCGCGCAAGCCGAAGGCGCTCTCCTTTGACGACGTGATGAAGCAGGCGAGCGCACCGCCTCCGCCTCCGCCGCAGAAAGCGCCGCCGGCCGCGCCCGTCCCTGTGCCAGAGAGGAAGAGCTCCCAGCCGACCTTCGAGGAGATCATGGCCGGCGTGCAGGCGCCGGGGGGCGACGCGCCCGCCATGAGCCCGCCCGAGGTGCGCAAGTCGCGCCCGACGCGGTCGCGCGAGGAGCGCAAGATGCCGATCGTGGTGCGCAAGCCCACTCTCGGCGTCGATGCGTCGGCCGGTCCCGCGGCTGCAGCCGATGCGCAGGCCGACGTTCCGGGCGGTGCCGCGCAGCCTGGTGCTGCCGGGTCCGATCGCCCTCCGCGCGCGCCCAAGTATCCGCCGCGCCGCACCGGCTCCGATCAGGCCGGCACCGCAGGCTCCGGTTCCGCAGGCTCCGACGACCCCGCGCAGGCTCCGAGGGCGCCGAGGCGAGAGCCGGAGCCGCTCGCCGAATCGGTTTATGCGCAGCCGGGCGCCGACGAGGAGAGCGGCGATTTCGGCGCGCTCTTCGCCGAGGCGCAGAAGCAGCGCGAGGGCCAGAAGAAGGGCGGCAAGCTCAAGCCCGGCCAGCGCGTGTCGGCAAAGATCGCGCACCTCGGCGCGGAGGTCGCCTTCCTCGATCTCGGCGGCAAGGGCGAGGCCATCATCGACCTCGGCGAGCTGCGCAATGACAAGGGCGAGATGCTCGCTCACGTCGGCGAGATGGTGGACGGCTACGTGCTCTCGCTCGCCGAGGGACAGGTGGTGCTGACTCGCTCGGTGCCCAAGGGCGCCGGCCGCGAGGCGCTGCAGCAGGCGATGGACGCCAGGGTCCCGGTCGAGGGCGTGGTCACCGCCCACAACAAGGGCGGCCTGGAGGTGGACCTCGGCGGCACGCGCGCGTTCCTGCCGGCGTCGCAGGTGGACATCCGCTTCCACGACGACCTCGGCACCTTCGTCGGCCAGAAGCTGCAGTTCCGCGTGATGGAGATGCGCGGCGGCAACGCCATCCTCTCGCGGCGCGCGCTGCTCGAGGAGGAGCGCATCGTCAAGGCGGCCGAGCTGCGCAAGACGCTCGAGGTCGGCGCCACGCTCGAGGGAGTGATCACCGGCGTGCGCGACTTCGGCGCCTTCGTCGATCTGGGCGGCCTCGAGGGGCTCATCCACGTCAGCGAGCTGTCGCACGCGCGGGTCGCCCACGCGCAGGACGCGGTCAAGCAGGGCCAGAAGGTGCGCGTGCAGGTGCTGCGCATCGAGAAGGACGAGAAGGGCGTGGACCGCATCGCGCTGTCCTTGCGCGCGCTGGAGCAGGACCCGTGGGACGCCGCGCGGCCGCAGCTGCAAGAGGGCCAGACCCTCACCGGCAAGGTGGTGCGACTGCAGCCCTTCGGCGCCTTCGTCGAGCTGTTCCCCGGCGTCGACGGGCTGGTGCACGTCTCGGCGCTGGCGAACAAGCACGTCGCGCACCCGCGCGAGGTGGTCAAGGAGGGCGAGAGCATCGAGGTGCAGATCGACTCCATCGACGATGCGCAGCGGCGCGTGTCGCTGCGGCGCGTGCTCGA
>JAYWBT010000203.1:0-3029 GCA_043781235.1 Deltaproteobacteria bacterium | reverse complement strand
CGCCATCTCGTCGAAGGTGCGCGCGAGGCGCCCCACCTCGTCGCGTCGCTCGATGCCCGACCGCGCCGAGGGGTCGCCCTTGCCGAACGCCTCGGCGGCCTTGGTCAAGAGCTCGAGCGGCCGCGTGATCGAGCGCGAGAGCGGATAGAGCAGCGCCGCCGCCACCAGGAGCCCGATCAGCGCCACCGCCAGCCTCCGGATCCGGTTGCGGTGCGCGGTCACGCCCGGAAAGCGCAGCACCAGCACGCCGCCGTCGAACGGCCCCGCGACCATGCCGTAGGTGGGCGGCAGCCAGAGCGCCTTCACCTTCGCGCGCGCCAGCAGCTCGTCGGGCGGCAGCACCATCGGCTGCCCGGAGACCGCGCGAGGCTGCAGTTGCGCATCGAGGACGGCGACGTCGAGCTCGAGGTCCTCGTGGGCGCCCTCGACCGCCTCGCGCAGGGCGTTGGCGTCGGCAGTGCCGGCGAGCGCGCGCGCGAGGTGCTGCAGCATCCGCATGCCATACGTCGGCCGCGGCGGCCGCATCCCGCCCCTGCCGAGCGCGAACACCAGCACCGACGAGATCGCGCCCAGCACCAGCACGATGCCGAGGAACCAGAGGTAGAGCTTGACGTAGAGGGGCGGCTGCCGGAGCTGCAGCATCAGCCCTCCTTGGGGAGCAGGTAGCCCGCGCCGCGCACGGTCTTGACGTAGCGCGGGTGGCGCGGGTCGGGTTCGATCTTCTGCCGCAGCCTGCTGACGTGGACGTCCACCGAGCGATCGAAGGCCTCGTCGGCGGCGCCCGGCTTGATCAAATCGAGGAGCTGCTCGCGCGAGAGCACGCGGCCCGCGTTGCGCGCCAGGGCGGCGAGCAGGTCGAACTCGTGCGCGGTGAGGTTCTGCCGCTGCCCGTCGACGTGCACCTCGCGCGCGGCGAAGTCGATCAAGAGCCCGCGGGCGTCAAACTTCGGCTGCGGCGCGCCCGCGTCGGGCTGCTGGGCGCGGCGGAGCACGGCGCGGATGCGGGCGAGCAGCTCGCGCGGGTTGAACGGCTTGGCCAGATAATCGTCGGCGCCCAGCTCGAGGCCGACGATCTTGTCCGCGTCGTCGCCGCGCGCGGTCACCATGATGATCGGCACCAGGAAGCGCTCGCGGATGCGCCGGGCCAGCGTCAGGCCGTCCATCCCCGGCAGCATCAGGTCGAGCAGGATGATGTCGAACTTGCGCACGCCGAGCTGGTGCAGCGCCTGCGCCCCGTCCTGCGCCACCGTCGCCTCGACCCCGCTCTGGCCAAGGAACTCCACCACCAACAGCGCCAGCTTCCGATCGTCTTCGACGAGCAAGGCCTGGATCACGTCGATCAGCATACTGCGCGCGCGGCCCCCGCGGTTCCCCGCCGCTGGAGCCGCGCGCCTCCACCCCGGAGGTGTTTACTCTTCGCCACCGAAACCGCCGTGCTGCCCGTGGCGCTCCTGCCGCTTGGCCCGCCTCTCGGTCCAGCGCGCGTAGAGCTTCTGCCGCTGCTCGGGAGTGAGGACCGCGTGGATCCTGGCGACCTCCGCGATCATCTCGCGCGCCGCCGCCTTGGCCTCGTCCGCCTTCTTGTCGGCCAGCGCCTCGAGCTGCGCGGTGTCGAGCCTGTCGGCGATCAGGAGCTGCGCGATCTGCTCGCCGACGCCGCGGTTCGCCTCCCGCTTGGCCTGGAACTTCGACATCACGTCCTTCTTCACCGCCGCGACCACCTGCCGCTGCTCGGGCGTCGCCTTGATGTAGTCGAGCGCCTCGTCGATGCGCGCCGACATCAGATAGTTCGCGAAGCCGTGCCGCGCCCCGCGACCGCCCCAGGCGATGCTCGAGACCGCGACCGCGAGGATTCCGACCACCATCAAAACCTTCGTCCACCGCTGCATCGCTGCCTCCGATTCGTTGCGTCCCTGGATTGTCTACGCGGGGGCCGTTGCAGTCCCGTTGCGCCAGCATTTCCCTTTGTTGCGCGCGCCGCCGCGAGCGGGTACCGCTGCCCAAGGTTTGCCCCGCGCGGTAAGGTCGCCCGCCGTCCCTCGATGAAATTGGCGAAGCCGTCGCCAGGAGAACAGAGAATGCGCTCGCTCTTCGCTGCCGCTCTCGCCGCACTGCTCTGCTGCGCCGGTGCCGCCCGGACCGCGCGCGCCGCGCCGGCGATGACCACGCTCGACGTCGATCTTTCGGAGGCTCCACGCCGGCTGATCCACTCGCGCATGGTTCTGCCTGTCAGGCAGGGAGCGCTCGCGCTCGTCTACCCCAAATGGATCCCCGGCGAACACGGGCCGACCGGGCCGATCCACGACCTGGCCGGGCTGGTCCTGCGCGCGGGCGGGCGCACCCTTCCCTGGCGGCGCGACGACGTCGACATGTTCCGGATCGCGGTGCAGATCCCCGAGGGCGCACAGGAGCTGGAGATCGCGCTCGACTACACCCCGCCGGTGGGCCATGGGCAGTTCGGCACCGGCGCGTCGACCACGCAAAACCTGGCCATCTTCAACTGGCACACCGCGCTGCTCTACCCGGCGGGAGCCGCGCCCCGCGAGCTGCAGATCAGGCCGTCGCTGAAGCTGCCGGCGGGGTGGCGATTCGGCACCGCGCTGCCCAATGCTGCGCGCAAAGGGGAGCGCGTGGAGTTCGATCCTGTCTCGCTCGAGCAACTGATCGATTCGCCGGTGCTGGCCGGCGCGCACATGACCGAAACGCCGCTGGGCGACAACCACGGCGCGCCCGTGTTCGTGCACGTCGCTGCCGAGACCGCCGAGGAGGCGCAGCTCTCGGCCGAGCAGAAAGGCTGGCTGACGCGGCTGGTGCGCGAAGAAGCCTTGCTCTACGGCGCGCGGCACTTTGGCGCCTATCACTTCCTGCTCACGCTCACCGACTCGCTGCGCCCCACCGGCATCGAGCACCACCAATCGAGTGACAACCGATTGGGGGGCCGGACACTGCTGGAGAAGGATCTGGCGCTCGCGGGCTTCGTCAGCCTGCTCGCGCACGAGTCGACGCACTCGTGGAATGGCAAGTACCGA
>JAYWBT010000202.1:0-59970 GCA_043781235.1 Deltaproteobacteria bacterium | reverse complement strand
TCTCAACTCTCAACTCTCAACTCTCAACTCTCAACTCTCAACTCTCAACTCTCAACTCTCAACTCTCAACTCTCAACTCTCAACTCTCAACTCCTGCCTCAGCGGCGCTGGCCCGCGCACGCCTCGCGTGCTAATAGCGCTCCATGGCGGACCAAGAGACGGAAGCGCTCGCGCGGCTACGGGCCGGGCAGGAGCAATGGCGCAAGGAAGATCTCTCGCGCGGCGTCGCGAAGAGCCCGCTCCGGCGCACCGAATTCCACACCGATTCCGGCATTCCCATCCCCGACCTGCTCACGCCCGCCGACATGGGCGCGCCGAGCGCTGCAGACGTCGAGAAGTACCAGCGCGACCTGGGCTTTCCCGGGCAGTTCCCTTATACGCGCGGGCCGCAGCCGTCGATGTACCGCGGCCGCCTCTGGACCATGCGGCAGTTCGCGGGCTTTGGTACGCCCGAGGACACCAACAAGCGCTTCAAGTATCTGCTGGAGCACGGCATGACCGGGCTCTCCACCGCCTTCGATATGCCCGCGCTGATGGGCTACGACGCCGACCACATGATGTCGCGCGGCGAGGTGGGCAAGGAGGGCGTCGCCGTCTCGACGCTCAAGGACTTCGAGATCCTCTTCAGCGGCATCCCGCTCGACCGGGTCACCACCTCCATGACCATCAATGCCAGCGCCATCTTCGCGCTGTGCAGCTATATCGCCGTGGCGGAGAAGAACGGCATCTCGCAGGACAGGCTGGGCGGCACCATCCAGAACGACGTATTAAAAGAATATATCGCGCAGAAGGAGTGGGTCGTCGGCCCGCGCCCCGCCACCCGCGTCGTGGTGGATATGATCCAGTATACCGCAAAACATATGCCGAAATGGCACCCGGTCTCAATCAGCGGCTATCACATCCGCGAGGCCGGAGCGACGGCGATCCAGGAGCTCGCCTTCACGCTCGCCGACGGCTTCGGCTATGTCGAAGAGTGCGTGAAGCGAGGAATGAACGTGGACGACTTCGCCGCGCGCCTGAGCTTTTTCTGGGACGTGCACAACGACTTCTTCGAGGAGATCGCGAAGTTCCGCGCCGCTCGCCGAATCTATGCGCGGGTAATGCGGGACCGCTTCGGCGCCAAGAAACCACTCAGCCTGATGCTGCGCACGCACGCGCAGACGGCCGGCGTCTCGCTCACCGCGCAGCAGCCGTACAACAACGTGGTGCGGACCACGCTGCAGGCGCTCGCGGCGGTGCTCGGCGGAACGCAGTCGCTGCATACCAATTCATTGGATGAAACCTATGCGCTGCCCACCGAGGAGGCGGCCACCATCGCCCTGCGCACGCAGCAATTGATTGGCAACGAGAGCGGCGTCGATCGCGTTGTCGATCCGCTCGCGGGCAGCTATTACGTCGAATACCTCACCGACGAGACTGAGAAGCGCTGCCTGGCCATCCTCGCCAAGATCGATTCGCTCGGCGGCATCATCCGGGCCATCGAGGACGGATATCCGCAGCGCGAGATCGCCGACAGCGCCTACCAGTGGCAGCGCGAGGTCGATTCGGGCGAGCGCAAGATCGTCGGCGTCAACTCATTCAAGAGCGACAAGAGTGCGCCCATCCCGACGCTGAAGATCGAAGAGAGCGTGGCGCACGAGCAGATCGAGCGGCTCAACGCGGTCAAGCGCAGCCGCAGCGCGGCCGACGTCGCCGACAAGCTGCGCGCCGTCGAGGCCGCGTGCAGAGGCTCTGCGAACCTCATGCACCCGGTTCTGGACGCGGTGAAAGCGTACGTCACGCTCGGCGAGGTCTGCGACGTCTTCCGCAAGGTCTGGGGCGCCTACCGCGAGAAGGGCGTGTTCTAGCGCCAGAGAGCGCGCGGAGCTTATGCAGCTTTCTGCTTGATCACCTGCAGCTCGAGGTCGATATCGACCTTGGTGCCGACCAGCACGCCGCCGGCCTCGAGCGCCTGGTTCCACTTCAGCCCGAAGTCGGTGCGATCGACCGCGGTGGTGGCCGAGAAGCCGATCCGCTCGTTGCCCCACGGGTCCTTGCCGCGGCCCGAGACCTCGGCGTCGAGCACGACCTCCTTCGTCACGCCGTGCAGCGTCAGATCTCCGATGATGCGCGCCTTGACCGCGCCCCTGGTCTCCACGCGGCGGCTCTTGAAGCTGAGCTCGGGGAACTGCGCCACGTCGAAGAAGTCGGGCGACTTGAGGTGCCCGTCGCGCTGCCCGTCCGAGGTGTCGATGCTGGCCGCGTCGATGGTCACCGCCACCTGCGACTTGCCCAGGTCCTGCGGGTCGAGCTGCAGCGTCCCGCTCCACTTGGCGAACTTGCCGCGCACCTTGGCGAAGACCATGTGGCGCACGGTGAAGGTGATCTGCGAGTGGGCGGTGTCGATGTTCCAGCTCTCGGCCATGGGTGCCTCCTCCAAAAAGGAAGTAGCTTCTGTTTCGGAAGTTAGTACAGATGAGCCCGGCGTGCGGAAGATTCGCGCGGGGGTTAGGATATCTAGTCATGAGCGACCGCATCTGCCCCCGCTTCCAGGCCGCTGCCGACCTGCTCGGCCGCCGCTGGGCGGGCCTGGTGGTGCAGGCGCTGCAGCAGGGGCCGGCCAAGTTCTCGGCGCTGTCGGCGCAGCTCGAGAGGGTGGGCGACCGCATGCTGGCAGTTCGCCTCCGCGACCTCGAGGCCCATGGCGTGGTGGAGCGCAAGGTGCTGCCCGACCGCGGCGTCGAGTACCGCCTGACGCGGAAGGGTCGCGCGCTCGGCCGGGTGATGGCGGCGCTCGGGCGCTGGGCGGAGCAGTGGGTCGAAGTCCCGCACCGCGCCGTGCAACCGTGAGGAACGCCGACCGCATCTTCCTCGAGACCACGCGCCGCTTCGCGCCGCCCAGCCTCGCGCGCGACGACGTCCGCACCGCCCTGCAGCTCGCGCAGGTCGAGCCGGGCAAGCCGGTCGCGGACCTGGGCTGCGGCTACGGCCGCCACCTCTCCGAGCTGATGCTCGCCGGACATACGCCGCTCGGCATCGACCGGAGCGCGCTGCTCCTCAAAGAGGCGCGGCGCACGGGCGCGCAATTGATCCGAGCCGACCTCCGCGCCCTCCCGCTCCACGAGGGCACCCTCAGCGCCGCGTTCTGCTTCTACAGCTCGATGTTCCTCGGCACCGACGAGGAGGCGCGCGCCGCGCTCGCCGAGGCGGCGAGGGTGCTGCGGCCCTTTGGCTCGCTGGTCTTGACCACCGACAACCCGGTGCGGCTTGCCGCCCACCCGCGCGCCGAATTCGCCGAGGACGTGCCGGGCCTGGGCCGCGTGCGGGAGCAGAGCACCTACGATGCGGCCGCGAATATCGACACGGTGACGAAGCAGGTGACGACGCCCGGAGGCGAGGTGCTTTCGGCAACTTTCGTCATCAGATACTATCCGCCGCGCGAGCTCTCGGCCCTGGCGCAGGCCGCGGGGCTCACGCTGCAGAGACTCTGGCCCGACGCGCCCCTCACCGAGGCGACCCCGCAGCTCGTCGCCCTGCTGGAGAAGCGAGAGCAATGACCGACGCACGGAAGGTTCGCATCCTGGTCGCAAAGCCCGGTCTCGATGGCCACGATCGCGGCGCGAAGATCATCGCGCGCGCACTGCGCGACGAAGGCTTCGAGGTCATCTACACCGGCCTGCACCAGACGCCGGAGATGATCGTGGCGGCCGCGGTGCAAGAGGACGTGGACGGCATCGGCCTCTCCATCATGTCGGGCGCGCACATGACGCTCTTTCCCGCGGTGCTCGATCTGTTGAAGGCGCAGCAGGCCGCAGACGTGATCGTCTTCGGCGGCGGCATCATCCCCGACGGCGACATCGGGCCGCTCAAGGACCTGGGCGTGCGCGAGATCTTCACGCCCGGTGCGACCACCAAATCGATCGCGCAGTGGGTCCGCGACAACGTGAAGCCGCGAGGGTAGGGCGTGGACGTCACCCTCTATGAGGTCGGGCCCCGCGACGGGCTGCAGAACGAGGCGGCACGGCTGCCGGTGGACGCCAAGCTGCGCCTGATCGAGGCCATCGCCGCCGCGGGTTTGTCCCGCATCGAGGTGGGCTCGTTCGTGCGCGCCGACTGGATCCCGCAGCTCGCCGACACCGACGAGGTGGCGCGCCGGCTCCGGCCGCGGCCCGGCGTGCGCTACTCGGCGCTGGTGCCCAACCGGCTGGGGCTCGACCGCGCGCTTGCGGCCGGCCTGCGCGAGGTGGCGGTGTTCATGTCCTCGAGCGAGGCGCACAACCTGAAGAACACCAACAAGAGCATCGCGCAGTCGCTCGAGCACTTCCGCGAGATCGTGCCGGTGGCCACCCAGGCGGGCGCGACCGTGCGCGCGTATCTCAGCACCGTCTGGGGCTGCCCCTACCAGGGCAAGGTGGACCCACGCCGCTCGCTGGAGATCTCGTTGGAGCTCAAACAAATGGGCTGCAGCGAGATCTCGCTCGGCGACACCATCGGCGTCGGTAACCCGCGCCAGACGACGGAGATCGTGCGGCTGTTCTTCCAGACAGGCTTCAGCGCGGACGAACTGGCGCTGCACCTGCACGACACCCACGGCACCGCGCTCGCCAACACGCTCGCGGCGCTGGAGCTGGGCGTGCGCATCTTCGACACCAGCATCGGCGGCATGGGTGGCTGCCCCTACGCGCCCGGCGCGGCGGGCAACCTCGCCACCGAGGACCTCGCCTCGATGCTGGCCGACATGGGCATCGCAACCGGCATCGATCTCGAGAAGCTCATCGACGCGGGCGAGCTGGCGCAGCAGCTGATCGGGCGCAAGCTGACCGGGCGCCGGCTGCAGGCGGCGCTCGGTCGCAGGGCGGGCGGCGAGGCGCGGCCGGGGGCGTCCACGTGAGTCTCCTGCGCTCCGAGGATCGCGGCGCCGTCCGGCTGCTGACCATCGACGGCGAGAAGCAGCTCAACGTGCTCTCTCGCGCGCTGGTCGCCGAGCTCGGAGGGGAGGCCGCGCGGGCCGCGGGCGATCCCTCCGTCCGTGCGGTGGTGATCACCGGCGCAGGCAGCAAGGCGTTCTGCGCGGGCGCCAACCTCAAGGAGCGGCAGGGCTGGACCGAGGACGACGTGCGTCGCTGGCTGGTCGAGCTGCACCAAGGGCTGCGCGCGATCGAGCGGTGCCCCAAGCCCTGGATCGCCGCGGTCAACGGACTCGCGCTCGGCGGCGGCTGCGAGCTGGCGTTGGCGTGCGACCTGCGCGTGGTCGATCCGGCGGCGCAGCTTGGCCTCACCGAGGTGAAGATCGGCGTCATCCCCGGCGGCGGCGGCACGGTGCGGCTGGCGCGAATCATCGGGCTCGGGCGAGCGCGCGATCTGATCCTCACCGCGCGACGGGTGCCGGCGCAGGAGGCGCTGCAGCTCGGTCTCGCCAATCGCGTCAGCGGCGCGGGCCAGTCGGTCGCGGCGGCGCTGGAGGTCGCCGCCGAGATCGCCGCCAACGCGCCGGTGGGCGTCGCGGCGGCGAAGGCGGCGCTCGAGGACGCGTGGGATCTGTCGCTCGACGCGGCGCTCGCGCGCGAGCGGGAGCACTACGAAAAACCGCTGCTGAGCGAAGACCGCCTCGAGGGATTGAAAGCATTCTCCGAGAAGCGCCCGCCGCGCTGGCAAGGGCGATAGGCCGCGATGCTGGATCAAATTTAAGCCACTCTGCAACGATCGCTCGCGCATATTCGTCGAGCGACTCGAGCAGCGCCCAGCCAGCGATGACGAGTTCCGCAGTCATCGCCTGAACAAGCGAAGACGCAGCGTGCGCAACGAGCGCTGCCGAAAGAGCCGCGTCCGGCTCAGATGGCTAGGCCGAGAGGGCCTTGCGGCTGGATCAAGGAATGAGTCGGCATTGAGCGCCGCTGCAGCCACCCCGATCCGCCAGCCGGCGGGGGAGCGGGGGGGGCGACGAACGAGTTGCGCAGACCCCGCACCCGAGGTCGATTCGCATCTCACACGCAGGGGGCGAGATGGGATGAAGCGGCTGTCTGAGGGCGGCGACCCCCGCGCTCTCCCGGCGGCGCTCGTTGCATCGAGGATGGATTGCGCCAAGCGCCGCTAAGCGTCTACTCCATCAGGAGAGCGCTGGGCGCGAAGTACGTCACCAGCGTCACCAGCGCCAGCTTCGAGTCCTCTTCCGAACCGGGGCGCACGCCGTCGAAGCGCGCCAGGAAGATGAAGTCCTTGTCGGGCTCGAGGAACGGGTCCGGCTGCGGGATGCGCCCGAGCGCCTGCCGGCCAGTGATGAACTTCTCGTTCTCGAACTTCCGCCCCACCGAGACCGATTCGCTCTGGTAACGGCGCTCCTCGCCGGCCTTGCCGGAGAAGGTTCCGAAGTTGCTGCTCTTCGCTTCCCCCGAGTACGTGGAGGACGAGCGGCCTTCGGTGCGGTACTTGGAACCGATCTCGAACTCGTGCGTCGAGGCGTGCAGCGTGCTCTCGTGCAGCAGCGCGGTGTACTGGCCGCGGTCCGACTTGAGGTCGCTCAGGTTGCCACGCAAGATGACGAAGCGCCCTTTGTAGACGTCGGGCTGCCGCATCGCCGCCGCGAGAGTGAAGACCGCGACCCGGCTCTTCTGGACGGTGGGTAGATCCCCATCGACGTCGCCGCCGCGCAGCGCGATCACGTGCGCGACCAGCTTCGCCGCGTCCGGGCGCTCCTGCAGATCGTTGTCCCATGCGCCGTTGATGATTAGCTGGAGATTGGTGAACTGACCGCGCGGCCAGCGGGCGCGATCGACGCAGCCCTTGAGCGCCTCCCAGGCCTGATCGCGGCTCTGCTGCTGCATGTGGCGCGCGCCCCGCTCGCAGTCGGCCGGCGCCGCGAAGTCAAAAGCCCAGTCGCGGGCGTCGAACTGCGGCGGTGGGTGCGGAGCGGTCACCAGCTGGAGCTCGGTAGGCCAGGGCGGCGGCGTGGTCGCCGCGATGGGCTGCGCGGTCGCACAGGCGCAGGCGAAGGAAACGAGAAAGATCAGCAGGCGGCACATGGGTGAGAGCTCCTAAATCTTGTGGGGGGCCGGGGTGCTCGCGCGGTGGGATTTCGGACCGGGGACGGCCGGCGGCGCATCGTCTTCCGCGGGGCCTGCCGAGCGGATCAGGAACGAGCACTCGTCGCTGCACGATCGCCCGAGGCAAGCCGAGAGCTTGCGGCTCGGCTTGAGCTCGAGGACCTCGCGCGAGCATTCAGAGGCAGGAACTCCACAGCGTGCAGTCGCGAGGCACTCGCAGCAGGGCGAGCCAGCGGCGCCATCCATCTGCGCCACGCGGTTGAACACGGCCCGGAGCGCCACCACGCATCGGCTCGCCTCCGCGGTGAGCTTGCCTTGGTCGTCAATCAGCCGGGCAGCACCCTGCAGCGTGCAGGCCCTCGACTCGCTCACCTGCCTGATCCCGCGCTCGCACTCCTTCCGTGCGCTGTCGTTCTCGAGGTCGCAGCCACGCGCGGCGTCCTGCGCGGCGCGGGTGTTCGCGCGCGCCTGGCCGGGGCCGGGTGGCTCCTGCTTGCCCTCGAAGGTGCACTTCTCGTCGTGACCGATCTTGTCGAGCGTGCACGCGAAGGCCGAAGCGCCCTCGTCCGCCTGCATCGGCGGTTTCGGAACCGGAGGCATATCGCTGATTGAGGGGGCCGACGAGACCGCCAGGGTCGCCGCAAGGAGCCGGAGAAGAGCCATGCCCTAGAGCATACAACGGAGCGGGCGCTACCCAGTCTTGTCGAGCGTGAGCTTGTCGTCGGCGACGTTCAGCGTCACGTTCCCTCCCTCTTGCAGGTCGCCGAAGAGGATGCGCTCCGCGAGCGGCTTCTTCATCGCCTGCTGGATGAGCCGGCTCATCGGCCGCGCTCCGAACTGGGGCGAGAAGCCGTGCTGGGCGAGCCAACGGCGCGCCGCCGGCGACAGCTCGAGCTCGACCTTCTTCTCGCGCAGCTGAACGCGCAGCTCGTCGACCTGCTTGTCGACGACCTTCTCGATGATGTCTTCCGGCAGTGAAGAGAACGCGATCCAGCCGTCGAGGCGATTGCGGAACTCCGGGCTGAAGGTGCGCTCGATGGCCGCCTTGCCCTGACCGCCGCCGCCGCTGGTGTCGAGCGAGAAGGCGTCGCTGGTGTCGTCGACCTTGGTCCCTTGCTGCATGAAGTTCCGGCCGCTCGAGCCGAAGCCCATCCGCGCCGACGACATCTCGCGCGCGCCGGCGTTGGTGGTGAAGATGAGCACCACATGGCGGAAGTCCGCCTGCCTGCCGTTGTTGTCGGTCAGCGTCGCGTGATCCATCACCTGGAGCAGCAGATCGAACAGGTCGTGGTGCGCCTTCTCGATCTCGTCGAGCAGCAGGATCGCGTGCGGCGACTTGCGGATGGCGTCGGTGAGCATTCCGCCCTGATCGAAGCCGACATATCCCGGCGGCGCGCCGATGAGTCTGGAGACGGTATGCTTCTCCATATATTCGGACATATCGAATCGAATCAGCGGCACGCCCATGATTCGCGACAGCTGCCGCGCCAGCTCCGTCTTGCCGACGCCGGTGGGACCGGAGAAGAGGAACGACCCGATGGGCCTGGTGGGAGAGGCGAGGCCCGACCGACTCAATAGAATTGCGCTCGCCAGCGCCTCGATGGCCGCGTCCTGCCCATAGACGACCTTCTTCAGCTCCGGCGCCAGGGCCTTGAGCGAGGTCTTGTCGTCGGAGCTGACCGACCGCGCGGGAATGCGCGCGATCTTCGCCACCACCTGCTCGATCTCGTGCACGCCGATGATCGCGACCCGCTGCTCTTTTGGAATGATCCGCTGGAGCGCGCCCGCCTCGTCGATGACGTCGATGGCCTTGTCGGGCAGGTGCCGATCGACCAGATGCTTGGCGCTCAAATCAACCGCCGCCTCGATCGCTTCGGGGGAGAACTTCACCCCGTGGTGCTCTTCGTAGCGGCTCTTGAGCCCCTGCAGGATGGTGACGGCTTCGTCGCGCGACGGCTCGAGAATCTCGATCTTCTGGAACCGTCGCGCGAGCGCCTTGTCGCGATCGAACGAGGCTTTGAAGTCCGAGAAGGTGGTCGAGCCGATGCAGCGCAGCTCGCCGTTCGCCAGCGCGGGCTTCAAGAGATTGCTCGCGTCCATCGAGCCGCCGGAGGTGGCGCCGGCGCCGACCAGCATGTGGATCTCGTCGATGAAGAGGATCGCGCCCGGCTTCGCGGCGAGCGCCTTTACCACCGCCTTGAGGCGCTCCTCGAACTGGCCGCGGAACTTGGTGCCTGCGAGCAAGGCGCCGAGATCGAGCGCATACAAAGGGGCGCCCTTGAGGATCTCGGGGACCTTGTCGTCCTGGATCCAGATGGCGAGGCCTTCGGCGATGGCGGTCTTGCCGACGCCCGGTTCGCCCACCAGCACCGGGTTGTTCTTGCGGCGGCGGCAGAGCACCTGGATGGTGCGCTCCAGCTCGGCCTGACGGCCGACCAGCGGATCGATCTTTCCCGCGGAGGCGCGCGCGATCAGGTCGACGCAGTAGGCGGCGAGCGGATCGTCGGCGGCGCCGCCGTCCTCGTCCTCGCCCTCGGCATGCAGGCGGCCTTCGTCGTCGCTCTCGCCCTGCTTGCCGGCGGGGCTCAAACCGCGCGGGTCGCTGATCTTGAGCGCGCCGTGCGAGATGTAGCGCAGCAGATCGAGCCGCGAGACGCCCTGCCGCTCGAGGATGAAGAGCGCCTGCGAGTCGCGCTCGCGGTACATGGCGACGAGCACGCTGCCCGAGTCGATCTGCTCCTTACCGGACGACTGCACCTGCATGGCGGCGCGCTCGAGCACGCGCTGGAAGGCGCGGGTGAACTCGGGCTCGCGCGGCTCGTCCTCCGGCAGCTGCGGCTGCGAGCCGCCGAGGTGCTCCTCGAGCTCGCGCTTGAGGTCTGAGAGCTTGGCACCGCAGGCGCGCAGGATGCGCTGGGCGATGGGGTCCTTCAGCAGCGCGAGCAGGAGATGTTCGAGCGTGACGTGCTCATGGCGACGCTGGCGCGCCTCTTCGGTGGCCAGCCGCAGCGTGGACTCAAGCTCTTTGGTGATCGAGAGGCTCATTCTGGTTCCATCGTACAGAGAAAGGGGAACTCCGCCGCCTTCGCCAGGCGCTCCACCGTCGCCACCTTGGTTTCAGCGATCTCGTGAGTGTAAACGCCGGCGACGCAAAAGCCATGGTGATGGACTTGCAGCATCAACTCGGTGGCTTCGCCGGGCTGCCTGCTGAACACCGTGGTCAGCACGTGAATGACGAACTCCATGGTGGTGAAGTCATCGTTGTGAAGGATGACCTTCCACTGGCGGGGTTTCTGCGCGTGAACCTTTTTTTCCGTCGCGACGGCGACGTCGCTGTCCTCGCGCGGCCTGGGGCGTCCTTTCGGCATCGTGGATATGGTATCGCAGCGGCCCGAAGGCGGCGCGCCGAAGTGCAACCGGGCGAGCATGGGGCCGGGCGCTGCGCCATCGCTTCGCCAGGCCGTGCGCGATAAGCTTGCGACTTGGATGCCCGCGCACTCCGCGATTCGCCCGGAGCACAAAACCGGCTCTGGCGCGCGCTCCAGACAGCGGGGGAGTTCCAGATGGGCGAGGCACCTCCGCAAAAGGCGATGCGCAAGATCGCCGCCGTCCTCGAGCAAGAGCGAATTCCCTACGCCGTGGCCGGCGCGCTCGCGCTCAACCAGCACGGGTACCAGCGCCTCACGGAAGCCGGTCTCGTTTCCCGATCCGGTGCAGGGCAGCACAGTGATCGACGGCATTCGTTTCCTCAAGCTCGAAAAGCTGGTTGAGCTGAACCTCGCTTCTGGGATGTCGGCCCCCCACCGGCTGAAGGATCTCGCGGACGTGCTGGAGCTCATCCGCGCCCGGAATCTGCCCCGAGAGCTGGCGCGAGAGTTGGATGAGAGCGTGCGTGGGAGGTACGACGAGCTCTGGGTCGCCGCAGCCTCGGCGCCGCCCGACGAGGACTATTGAAGAGGTCCGGCCGCCCTTGAAGTCGCGCGGGGCGGGGTGTACTCAGAGCGCCGCCGATGCGGACCGCCATTCTGACCGACATCCACGCGAACCTCGAAGCCCTGACGGCGTGCATCGAGTCGGCCGAGGATCTGAAGGTGGACCGCTTCGTCTGCCTGGGCGACACCGTGGGCTATGGCGCCGACCCCAACGCCGCCTGCGATCTGGTCCGCAAACATTGCCAGTTCGCGGTGCTCGGCAACCACGACGCGGCGGTCGCGGGCCGCATGGACTACAGCTACTACTACGCCGCCGCGCGCGAGGTGCTCGATTGGACCGCGCTCCACCTCAGCCCCGAGAACATGGATTGGCTGCGCTCGCTGCCCTACCAGCACAGCGAGGGTGCTGTGACCTTCGGCCACGCCTCGCCGCGCGACCCCGCCGCGTTCGAGTACATCTTCGCGCTCGAGCAGGCGGAGGATCTGGTCATCCGCACCGAGAAGCTCGCGCCCCTCACCTTCATCGGCCACTCGCACCTGCAGCGCGCCTTCCTGCTCGGCGTGACGGTGAAGGACGTCTGGGCCGAGCGCGTGCGCATCGAGGAAGGCAGCAAGTATCTCTGCTCGATCGGCAGCTGCGGGCAGCCGCGCGACTACGACCCGCGCTCCTGCTTCGGGGTCTGGGACGACGAGAAGCGCACCGTCGAGTTTCACCGCGTCCGCTACGACGCGGAGAAGACGGCGCGAAAGATCCTCGAGGCGGGACTGTCGCCGCATTTCGCCAGAAGACTTCTGCACGGGGTGTGATGGACTTCCCGCGCCATCTGCTCGAGATCGAGGGGCTGACGCGCGCCCAGATCGAGCTGTTGCTCGCGCTCGCGGGCCGCTTCAAGCGCGAGCGCGCCTCGGACCGGGCCGCGACGAGCCAACCGGACGCTGGCGGGGGATCTCGGGCTCCCTCGATCGACCGGCGTGGACTGCTTCGCGGCCGCACCGTGGTCACGCTCTTCTTCGAGACTTCGACCCGCACGCGCTCGAGCTTCGAAGTCGCCGCGCGGGCGCTCGGCGCCGACGTGCTCAGCTTCCAGAAGGACTCCTCGAGCGTCAGCAAGGGCGAGACGCTCGAGGACACCGCGCGCAACCTCGACGCCATCGGCGCCGACGCGCTGGTGCTGCGCCACCCGGCGGCCGGCGCGCCGCGGCTGGTGGCCCGGGTGGTCAAGGCCTCGGTCATCAACGGCGGCGACGGCGCGCACGAGCACCCGACGCAAGCGCTGCTCGACGCGCTGACGCTACGAGAAAAGCTCGGCACGCTGGAGGGAAAGATCGTCAGCATCGTCGGCGACATCGCGCACAGCCGGGTGGCGCGTTCGAACATCCACTGCCTGAGCAAGCTGGGCGCGCGCGTGCGCGTGGGCGGGCCCAGCACGGTGATCCCGCTCGGCATCGAGAAGCTCGGCTGCACCGTCGTGGGCAGCCTGAAGGAAGCGCTCGAGGGCGCCGACGCGGTGATGGCCCTGCGCATCCAGACCGAGCGCATCGGTGACGCGCGCTTGCCCGGCGCCCGCGACTACGCGCGCACCTGGGGCCTCAACGCACGCACGCTCGCGCTGCTGCCGAAGGACGCGGTCATCCTGCACCCGGGCCCGGTGAACCGCGGCGTGGAGCTGTCCAATGACGTGCTCGAGAGCCCGCGCAGCCTGGTGATGGACCAGGTGGGCTCGGGCGTGGCCGTCCGGATGGCCGCTCTCGCGCTCTGCCTGCGCGCCGGGGTCGAGCCATGATCTTCCTCGACGGTGGCCGCGTCGTCGATCCGGCGGGCAAAATCGACGGCGTGCGCACGCTCATCCTCGACGGCGAGCGCGTGCGCGAGCTCCGCGAGGCCAGGGCCAGCGCCAGCGAGCGCGAGGCCCACGAGGTGATCGATTGCCGCGGCCTCCTCATCCTGCCGGGCCTGGTGGACCTGCACGTGCACCTGCGCGAGCCGGGCGAAGAGGGCAAGGAGACCATCGCCACCGGGGCGCGCGCAGCGGTGGCGGGCGGCGTCACCACCGTCGTCGCCATGCCCAACACCAGGCCGGTCTGCGACAGCGCGGCGGTGGCACGCTTCGTGCGGTCGCGCGGTGTCGAGGCGGGCTTCGCGCGCGTGCTGCCGGCAGGCGCGATCACCCGCGGGTCGCTCGGCGAGCAGCTCGCCGACATGGCCGAGCTCAAGGACGCGGGCTGCGTAGCGGTCACCGACGACGGGCGGCCGGTGATGTCTGCCGGAGTCATGCGGCGCGCGCTCGAGTACGCGCGCGATCTTGGCCTGCCGGTCATGGTGCACGCCGAGGATCTCACGCTCAGCGCGGGCGGCAGCATGAACGAGGGTTCGGTCGCGACGCGGCTCGGCCTCTCGGGCGTGCCGGCTTCGGCCGAGGTGGCGATGGTCGAGCGCGACATCCTGCTGGCCGACCTCTCGCGCGCGCATCTGCACATCGCCCACGTCAGCGCTGCGGGCAGCGTGCGCGCCATCCGCGAGGCGCGCGCGCGCGGCGTCCACGTCACCGCCGAGGCGACGCCGCACCACTTCACGCTCACCGACGAGGCGGTCGCGGGCGTGCGCGCGTCGGCGCCCGGGCGGCCGCCGGCGGGCGAGCCGTACGACACGCACGCCAAGATGACTCCGCCTCTGCGCGCCGAGAGCGACCGCCAGGCCATCGTCGGCGCGCTCGCCGACGGCATCATCGACGCCATCGCCACCGACCACGCCCCGCACGGGGCGCTGGACAAGCAGGTGGAGTTCCAGAACGCGGCGAACGGCATCATCGGCCTCGAGACCTCGCTCGCGCTGACGCTCTCGCTGGTGCGCGCGGGCGACCTTCCGCTCGCCCGCGCCGTCGAGCGACTCACCTGGGGCCCCGCGCGCTGCTTCGGGCTCCCCGCCGGGACGCTGCTGCCCGGCGCGCCCGCGGACGTGGCGGTGATCGATCCCGAGCGCCTCTGGACGGTCGATGCGCAGCGTTTCTTCTCGCGCTCGCGCAACAGCCCCTTTACTGGTTGGACCCTGCGCGGCCGCGTGCTGCGCACCTACGTCGGGGGACGCCTCGTGCACCTGCTGGAGGACGCTTGAAGAGAGCCACCCTTTCGCTCGCCTGCGGTGAAAGCTTCGAGGGCACAGCCATCGGCTTCGAGGGCGAGGCCATTGGCGAGGTGGTCTTCAACACCAGCCACACCGGCTACCAGGAGATCCTCACCGACCCCTCTTACGTCGGGCAGCTGGTCTGCTTCACGGTGAGTGAAGTCGGCAACACCGGCATCCACCACGCGGACGGCCAGGCGCCCGAGGCGCAGGTGGCGGGCCTGATCGCCCGGCGCACCTGCCGAATCCCGTCCAGCTGGCGCTCGCAGGAGACGCTCCCGGAATTCCTCGCCCGCGGGCGGGTGCCGGGCATCGAAGGCATCGACACGCGCCGGCTGGTGCGCGTCTTGCGCAGCGCCGGCGCGCAGATGGGGATCCTCGACGCATCCGGCGCGACTCCGCAAGCGCTGGTCGAGCGCGCGCGGGAGCTGCCCGGAATGGAAGGGCAGGATCTCGCCACGCAGGTCTCCACCCGGACCGCGTACGCGTGGACCGAAGGCGTCGAGGGCCGCGCGCCGCAGCCGCGCACGCACGAGGTCGTGGTGGTGGATTACGGGGTGAAACGCGGCATCCTCCGGCAGCTGGTGGACGTGGGCTGCGGCGTCACCGTGGTGCCGGCGCGGACTTCGGCGAGTGAGATCCTCTCCCGCAAGCCGGCGGGTGTAGTGCTGTCCAACGGCCCCGGCGATCCCGCGGCCGTGGTGGGAGCGGACAGGCAGGCGCAGGAGCTGCTCGGCAAGGTTCCTTTGTTGGGCATCTGTCTAGGCCACCAGATCCTCTCGCTGGCGCTGGGCGGGAAGACGTACAAGCTGAAGTTCGGCCACAGAGGCGGGAACCACCCGGTGCGCGACGTGCTCAGCGGCAAGATCGATTTGACGGCGCAGAACCACGGGTTCTCGACCGACGAGGCCTCGCTCAAGGGCAAGGCGCAGGTGACCCATGTGAACCTGTACGACGGCACGGTCGAGGGCCTCGCCGCGCCCGACCTCAAGATGTTCGCGGTGCAGTACCACCCGGAGGATTCGCCCGGACCGCACGACTCGCGCTACCTGTTCCGCAGGTTCGTGCAGATGATCGAAGGCGGGACATGATCCAGGAGCAGATCGATCTCCTGCTCGCGTACGTCGCTTCCTCCGTCGACGACCTGGTCTCGGCGAAGGCGGAATACTTCGCCGCGACCGGCGGCGAGGTGCACGAAGACGATCGCTGTTACGAGCAGCGGATGCAGGCGTTCTTCAACTGGTATCTCTTCGATCGCAAGCGCGGCGACGGCACGCCGGTCGAGACCTACCTGCGCGAGAACGGCAAAGAGCTGGTCGCGGCCGACAAGGACATCCTCCTCGGAGCGACGCAGTCCCGTCTGTCGCTCTACGAGTACCGCGGGACCCGCGGGCTTTTCAGCCGCCCCGCGCGCGGCCAGGTGCGGGTGCGCGACGCCTTCACCGGCGAGGACTTCGACGTCACCGAGCGCCGCCAGATGCACGGCCTCGACGTCGGCGATTTCTTCGAGGCGCGGCTGGTGCCCGTCGACGGCACCTTCCACTTCTCGACCAGCTTCACCTATCACCCGCGCGAGGTGCGGCGGACCATCGCCCGCGAGATCAAGCGCCGGAAGAAGGCGGGGCAGGTCATCGACCCGCGCGCCGTCTGCTGGGAGCTGGAGAGGATGTCGCTGCAGGGCGAACGCTTCCGCAACGTCAGTATCGACGCCATCTACAACTTCGAGAAGCCGTTCCTGAGCAAGGGCAAGCCGCGGGCACCCGAGGCGCAGCAGCGTGGATAGCGGGCTGCTTCCGGCGCCCGACCAGCCTGCGCGCCCGCTCCCCTGGCGGACGCTGGGCGCGCTGCTGGTTCCGGCGTCCGGGCTCGCTGCGGGCGTCGGCTTGCAGCGCTTCCTGGAAGGTCCCTCGCCCGCGGGCGATGCGCTCGGGCGCTGGCTCCTGCTCTCGATCGCCATGGGCCTGCCGCTCGGCGCGCTCGCGGGCGTTCTGCTCTCGAAGCGCCGGGCAGGGCGCGCGGCGTGGACGCTCTATGGCGCGGCGTCGCCGCTCGCGGTTGTGGCGCTGGTGCTCTTTTCCGTGCCGGCGGCGCGGCCGGTGCGCGACGCGTTCGCGCGCCGCAGAGAAGCCCGGTGCCGCGACTCCGGGCGGGCGCTCTGCATCCTCAAGGAGTTCGGCGACGCCTGTGCGGCGGGAGCGCGAGAGCGGCTGGGCGCGCCGCTCCACGAGGTCTGCGCGACAGACGGCTGCACCCGCCGCTGGCTCTACAGCGGGCCGTGGACCCCGGACAACTACGTCGCTCCCGGCTCGGTGATCTGCTCGGTGGTGACCGACCCGGCCGGGCGCGTGGTGCGCCACCTGCTGCTGCCAGGGGTCGAAGAGCCCTAGCCAGGAACCGGCTCGTCGCGGCCGTGCGCGCGGGTCGGACGCCCGGCGCATTGCCTGAACTCGCGCCGCGGGGGATTAGGCTGCCCCACGAACTGCCGGGTAACCTGTTTTGTCCCCGCCCGTATCCGAGGAAGCCGTGCTCGCGCGAATCATCCCTCTTGCTCAGATCGACGGTTTCGACCTCGTGCGCGAGGCCGCGGTCCTGGGAGATTCGCCTGCGACGCTCGACTACGATCAGACCGGGAACCTGATCGGGGACACCAATCTCATCGACGGCGCGGACTTCAACGCGCTGGTCGGAAAGCTGGGGCAGCGGCCATGAAGCTCGCGCAGGGAATTGTTTTTGCCGCCATCGCTGCGCTGTCGCTGTCGGCGGCGCGCGCAGGGCAGGTTGATGGCGACGACCCGCGCGGCCGGGCCAAGGCGATGGAGCTGCTCAATGGACCGCGCACGGCAGAGGCGCAGCTCGGCATCCTCCGCGCTGCCGAGAGCGAGGCCATCAAGTACGGCCTCCGGCGGGGCGGGCCGCAGCAACCCGTGCGCGTGCCCGGCAAGGCGTGGATCAGCCTGGGCCCCACCGGCGCCAGCTACGAGTTCAACGGCGGCATCTATTACAAGGTCGATTCCGGTCGCGCGCGCGGCATCCTGGTCGACCCGCGCGACCCGAACCTCGTCTACCTCGCCACCGCGGGCGGCGGCGTCTGGAAGACCTACGACGCATTGGCCGCCATTACCGACACCAGCGGGCCGCATTGGCAGCCGATTACCGAAATGATTGGATCGTTATCGATCGGTGCATTGGCAATGAATCCGAAGAGTCCGGACTCGCTGCTGCTCGGCCTGGGCGATCCGTTCGACGTCCACACGCCAGGCTTCCTCCACAGCGACGACGCGGGCGCCACCTGGTCCACGGTCACCGTGCTGGCGGGCTCCTATCCTCCGGGGACCGGCGGCGTCTACACCGCGACCTCGGTGCGCGACATCAAGTTCGACAGCGCCGGCACCACCGTGATGGTCGCGACCGACGCCGGCCTCTTCCGCAGCACCAGCGCCGGGACCGGCGACGCATCCAGCTGGACTCTCCTCGACCTCGACCCGTTGACGCACGACCTTCAGGAGATCTGGAGCATCGCCTACGTCGGCGGCCAGACCTGGATCGTCACCAGCGTGGATCAATTCGCAATGCCGCACCCGATCGGCAAGCTGTGGTGGACGAACAACGACGGACAAAGCTGGACCGACGTGACCGCGACCACCGGCACCGCCGACCTGAAGCGCATGACGATCGCGACCTCGGCCGCGGATCAGGGCGACCCTTTGCACGCGCGCGCCTATCTCCTCGCCGAGTGGCTGCCGGAAAACCACTCCGGCGAAGACAACCAGAAGGACGTTTTCCGCTCCGACGATGGCGGCCAGCACTGGTTCAGCCTGGGCATGGCGGCGGGCGGGGGCACACCGTCGAACCCGATTCCCGGTGACCAGCCCGACCTCGACCTGATGCACGGGCAGGCTTTCTACAACCAGATGCTGGTGGTCGATCCGCTGAACCACGACGACCTCTTCATCGGCGGCAACCTCTGCCTGGCCCGCAGCCTCAACGGCGGCAACAACTGGAGCATCCTCACCGACTGGCTGCCCTTCTTCCCGCCGACGGCCTGGCCCGACTCGACCTACGCGCACGCCGACTGGCACGCCGGCACCATCGCGCACGCCGGCGGCAAGTCGTACTTCTACGGAGGCACCGACGGCGGCATCTTCCGCAGCATCGACGACTTCCTCACCGCCGCGGACAACGGCGCCGTCTGGGAAGACCGGCTCAACCGCGGCATCGTCTCGCATCTGGCCTTCAGCGTCGCCGCCGCGAACGAGCGCGCCCCCACGGCGCAGTGCCCGGCCGCGAACAGCGCCGCGCTTATCTACGGCGGGCTGCAGGACAACGGGACGCGGCTGCGCTCGGGCAGCGACACCATCTTCAACCAGGTCACCGGCGGCGACGGGTTCGGCGTGGGCATGGGCTGCAACACCACCAACGGCGTTAACGGCAGCGCGCTGCTCGCTACGTACACCAGCCAGATCAGCGTCTCGATCGACGGCGGCGCCGTCTTCCGCACGAAGGTCGACAGCAACGGCACGGGGCTGTCACCGCAGATCGCGCTGGACCCGAGCTACACCTTCTTGATGCGCGTCGCCACCGATCTCACCGACCCGTCCGGCGGCACTTACCTCACGCCGCTGACCGATACGTTGCTGAAAGGTTACGTGTACAGGAGCACCGACGGCGGCCAGAACTGGACCTCGATGGTCTCCACCTACGCGCCCAACAACGGCGGCGCGCCCGTCGCCGGCCCGCTCCCGCACCCAATGAAGAACATCGCCGCCGATCCGCTCAACGCCGGCCACTGCGGCGCCGTCAGCACGCACCGTGCGTACACCTTCGTCAGCAGCGACCCGACGCCGTGGGTGGAGACAACCGCCCTCGACCTGCAGGCCGGCGGCGCCTTCCTCGAGCCGCAGACTCTCGCGCTCGACCCGACGAATCACAACGTCGTCTGGGTCGGCAGCAAGACCACGCAGCGGAGCGACGGAACCACGCCCATAGCGCACCTCTTCCGGTGCAGCACCGCGCGCAGCGCCCAGCGCTGCGGCAGCGGCGGCTGGACGGCCATGACCAACGGCCTGCCCGGCAACGTCCCGGTCAACGTGGTCAAGCTCGATCCTGGGGACCCGACCGGCGCAACCGTCTACGCCGGCACCGAGATCGGTCTCTATCGCAGCATCGACGCAGGCGCCTCGTGGGCGCTCTACGGCACCGGCCTGCCGCTGGTGAGCGTCACCGACGTCGCGGTGGCGGCCAACGGCCGGACGCTGCGCATCGCCACCTTCGGCCGCGGCTTCTGGGAGATCGACAACGACACCAGCGCGGCCGCCGGCGTGCACGGCAGCGGCGACTTCGACAACAACCAGCAGATCGACGGCTTCGACGTCGTCCGCGAGTCGGCCCTGCTGGGCTCCGACTCCTCGATGGACGACTACAGCTGGATCGGCAATCTCGTCAGCCCCACCAACTCGATCGGCCCCGCCGATCTGATCGCATTGCTCGGCAAGCTCGGAGGCCGCCCGTGAAGTCCGCCGCTATCAAGATGCTGCTCCCCTCTCTCGCTTTGGCCGCCGCGTGCTCGAAGTCGGCGCCGGCGCCCATCATCCACTCGTTCATCGCGACGCCGTCGACCGTCAGCGCGGGCAAGTCCTCGACGCTGACCTGGGACGTCACGGGAGCGACGCAGATCTCGGTCGACAACAGCCTGGGCGTGCAGGGCGGGACCACGGCCACGGTGAGCCCCTCCTTGACCACCACGTACACGCTCACCGCCATCGGCCCGGGCGGCAGCGCGACGGCGACTGCGGTGGTCACGGTCGGCGCGGCGGTCAACGCGCCGCAGATCACCTTCTTCCGCGCCAGCCCCAACTTCGTCGCCATTGGGGGCACCAGCACGTTGTCGTGGGCGGTGACGGGGCAGGTGACGAGCCTCTCCATCGACTCGTCGGTGGGCGACGTGACCGGCCTCACCTCGAAGCCGGTGACGGTCAGCCAGGACACCACGTACACGCTCACCGCCACCGGCCCCGGCGGCACCGCGACGCAGACGGTTCCGGTCACGACCCACAGCCCTTTCCTGCACCTCGAGTACACCGACCCGATCGCGGCCACCGCGAAAATCCTGCTCTTGAAGAACGCGACCCTGAGCACAGGCAACAAGCTGGTGCTCGACCTCAAGGTAGGCCCGCTCGCAGCGGTGACCGCGTTCGGAGTCGCGCTCAACCTCCCGTTCGATCCGGCCAGCACCGGCATGGTCGCCTTCACCAACACCACCGCGGTGAGCCTGGGCGGAATTACGCCGGGTATCATTCAGGTAGGCAGCGGGCCGGCCACGGCGGGCGCGTCGCTCGGCGGCGCGGCGCTGGGCAACCTCTTCACGGTCGGCGTCGCCAGGCACAAGAACGCGGTCGGCGACGGCGACGAAGCCTGGGCGGCGGGCCAGACGCTCTTCTCCTTCGAGCTCGACCTCGGCAGTTCGGCCATCGCCGGCACCAACGTGTTCCAGTCTTCGAGGCTCTCGACCAACGCGAAGTTCCGCGCGGCGGCGCTGCACAAGGACGGCAGCGAAGCGATCTCAAAGGCCGATATTGCCGTCGGCGATCTGATCCTCTCGAACTGACCGACACCTGACCGATGCCGCGCCGCGAGGGTTCGTGGTAAAAGCGGTCCCGCATCGCAGGGTAGCTCTGCGCGGAGCGCCGGGGGGCTTTCCGCGCCGAGGGAAGGGGTCCCGTCAGGGGCCCTTTTTTTTGCCCACCTCCTAGCGGACCACGCTCTCGGGCTGGTGCGCGGAAGGCGCGCCCGGATACGAGAGCGTCTTGAGCAGCGCCTTGCGATTCTTCTTCACGTCCGCATCCAGCATCTTCACGGCCGCCGGCAGCAGGTCGAGCAGCCGCTTCGGCTTGCGCTTCAGCTTCGGATCGCTGAGCAGCGCGTGCGTGAGCCAGGGAAAGACCGCGGTCACGTCGGTGTGCACGTAGACCGACCCGGCCTGGACCGCCTCGACCGAGACCTTGCCCCAGGTGTGGCCTTCGCCCGCGGGGCAGCTCGAGAGCGCGCCGTTGTCCACCGGATCCACGCAGAACTGCACGTCGAGGTCGAAGCCGGTGGTCGGCACGAAGAGGATCTGGTCGAGCAGCGGCTCGCCCTGCAGCGTGTAATTCTTGGGCACGCCGCCGCCGAGAATCCAGATCGCGAGCCGGTTCGAGCCCACCTCGTGCCGCGCGTAATGCTGGATGGCGGCCATCTGGTAGACGTCGTCGTTGATGTCGATCTCGAACTTGAACGTCTCGGGGAAGAGACGCTTGAGCTTGACGGCGTTGAGGAAGATGGAGCCGTCCTGCACCGCGCCGACGAAGATCGGCACGCCGTGCTTGAAGCAGGTGCTGAGCAGCGACGGCTGGAGCTGGGCACGGTGGCCGCCGCGACCGACCTTGAGCGCCTTCTCCATCGCGAGGAGGTCGCGGCCGAGCAGGGCGTGGAACTCGGGCGTGGTCATCTTCCGCTGGTAATCGGGCGCCTGCATCAGCGCCGAAAAGAGCCGGTCGGTGTCGAGCAACGCCTCTTCCCAGAAGCCGAGATCGTAAATGCGGATCACACGCGCGAGCCGCAGCGCGAGGTCGCCCGCGTTCGGGTTCACCTCGCGGATGGCGTGGCCGATGATGCGGTGGGCGTCGTGGTACAGGTTCGCGCCCGTCGTCGTCAGGCAGGAGATGGCGCCGCTCTCGATCAGCGGGATGAGGCAGCTCTGGTGCAGGCCGGCGGGCGTCATCGCGCCCGAGAGCGTGAGGAAAACCGAGCAGTCCTCCGTAAGCGAGCGGCGCATCAGATCGAACGCGGTGCGCTCCTGCCGGCCGACGTAGGCGGAGAAGGCGTGCTCGAGGATCTCGCGCGGCGACTCCTTGCCGGTGAGGGGGCGCGGATCGACGGTGCGGGCATTCTCGAAGGGCTTGCGAAGCTTCGAACGGGAGGGCGCCATAGGGCGGCGGACTCTACTACCGCTCGCAGCGCGCGTGCGCCGCGATCTCGCACGGCCGATTCAGCTCCCGCGGCAGCTGGTCATGAGGGCGGCGATCATTTCTTCGCAGCTCCGAGCAGGCCGCGCGCGAAGCTGCGCGCGATAGCGGGGATCTGGTTGAGCTGGCCGAGCAGCGACAGCGCGAGCCCGAGCGGCGTCGCGCCCGACGCCTCCAGCGAGACGCGCTCGCCGCGCTCGAGGTCCTCGGCGACGCCGCGGGCGATGGTGCGGCTGCCGTCGGAGCGGATCTCGATCACCAGCCGGGCCACCACCGGCGGCTCAGCGGTGGCGGCGAGCGGAGCGTCGGGTTTCTTGGCGGGAACGTCGCTCACCGCATCACCGCCACCTGGAAGTCCGCGCCCTCCCAGCGCTGGTCGCCGGGCCAGAAGAAGGTGAAGCGCAGCGGCGCCCGCTGCTCGCGCAGCACGCCGACCTCCAGCGCGTGCAGCTCCAGCGCGGCCCGGCTGTGCAGCACCTCCTGCGAGCGCCACTCGTCGCGCGTCAGCACCAGGTGGAACGGCGCCTCGGCGATGACGAGCAGCGTGCCGCCGGCGTGGACGAAGTCCGCGCGCCGGTCGAACTTCCACACCTCGATCTCCTTGCGGCCACCGCCTTTGAGGTAGCGATCCGACACCTCGTCGAAGCGATCGAAGACGCGGCCGTCGCGCGCCGAGCGCAGGAGCTTGATGTACTCGGCGTGCGCCCAGACCAGCGGCATCGCCGCACCGGTCGGCTCACCGAGGTGGAACTGCTCGCCGGCGTTCGTGCCCGTGGGGCTCGTCTGCTCGTCCCACACCTGCTCGGGCAGCATCCCGGTCGCTTCGCTGAAGCCTTCCATCGCCTTGATGTAAGGCGCCGGGTCACGGCCTGCAGCGAGCTCGTAGTGACCGCGCTCGCCGGTGAGCAGCGGCCACGGCCGCCCCTTGCCGTAAAAGAGAAAGGGTCCGCCGTCTTCGCGCTGGCCGTAGCCGTCGTGGTTGTAACGCCGCCACACCTTCCCGTGCGGCGTCCGGACCTCGAGCAGATGGTCGACGACCGCGAGAGTGTCCTCCATCAGCTTCGAGCCGGCCTTGCGGACCCCGTAGCGCACCAGCTCGAGGAAGCCCGCGTCGACGACCTCTTTCGCCGGCACGCGCAGCACGCCCTGCGGCTGGTTCTTGATCTCGACCTCGCCGTGCGGCCCGTGCACGTCGCGCGGATCGCCGGGCACGGCCGGCGTGATGCGCACGTAGTGCGTGGCGACAGCGGGCAAGAGCGTGCCCTCGCGCGTGACCGTCCAGTGCTCGACGTGCTGCTCGAGGAAATCGGCGTACGCCTCGATCAGCTGCGCCTCGTCCGGCAGCCCGCGCTCGCGCGCGAACGCCGCGGCGCAGACGAGCCCGGCGATGTGCGCCGCGAGCGTGGAGGGCGAGTAGCCCGCGTTCTCCTCCCAGCGATCCTGCTGTGTGGCGGGTCCATGCGCGATGAGATAGCGCGCCGCCTTCAGCACCATCGGCAGCGGGTCGAAACCGGCCAGCGCCCGCGCGTGGTGGAGTCGGCGCGCCAATAGAATCGGGAAGGCCACTTCGTCGAGCTGCACGCCTTGCCACCAGGGCGTGCCGTCGATCCAGAAGTTCTGGAAGAAGCCGCCGTCCGCCTTCTGCGAGCAGGCGAGGTAGATGAGCGCGCGCAGCGGGGTCACCGTCTCGCCCGAAGCGATCAGAGCGGTGGCGGTGTTGGTCATGTCGCGTGTCCACACCAGGTGGTAGCCGCCGCGGTCGTCGTCGCCCTGCGCCTCACCCCAGGGGATCGAGAGCGACGCGATGAACGCGCCCGGGTACGCCTTGTCCTCGTGCGCGAGCAAGAGCGGCCGCGAGGCGCGGTAGAGCTGGCCGCGGTCGCCCGCAGCGGGCGAGAGATCGATCAGGTTGCGCGAAGCGAGCTCCCACTGCTGCAGGAAGCGCTCTTTGAGCTGGGCCCAATCGACGCTCAGCGAGTTGAGCAGCACGTTGTGCGCGGCATGCTGGGTCTCGCCGAAGGCAAGCACCAGCGAGAACTCGCCGTCGTCGGGGACCTGCACCTGCCCGCAGAGCGCCACGTTGCCCGGCCCGGCGCGGTCGAACTCCCACTCCATGCCGAGGTGCCGCGAGACGTCCTGCCAGCCGTCGCTCGCGCCGACGTAGCCGGCCGATCGCTTCGACAGCCCGCAGCTCGCGCCCACCGCGAGGAAGGTTTGGTCGTGCGCCACCAGGATGGCGTGGCCCGAAGCCTGGGCGAGGAAGGCGGTGTCGTTGCCGCCGTCGCCGTCGAGGTGGCTCGCCACCAGCGCGTAGAGCCGGAGCTTGCGGCGCAACGCGGGATCTTCGCAGACCAGGCGGGTGCGGACGATCACCGCCGCCTGGTGCGGATGCGCGATGATCTCCTTCTCGATTCGATAACGCCCTTGCGGACAGCGGTTGACGATTCGATAACCGAGCGCGTGCTCCGAGAGCCGCTGCCGCTCGTGCAGCAGGTCGCGCTTCTCCTCGTGGAAGAAGGTGGCGCCGTCGGTGATGAGGAACCCGGCGTCGCGGATCTGGGGCGTGTCGATGGTCGGGTAGTAGATCTCGTTCAAGATGCCGTGCGAGATGGTGAACCAGACCCGCGAGCCGGTGTTGTAGGCGCAGCCGACGCCCTCCTTGGCCGACCAGGTCCAGCGCGGCTCGATGCCGGGATGTCCGAACGCCTGTCCCGGCATCGGCGCTACGGGCTACTGCCTGGCGAGCGCGTCGAACGCCTTGCCGGCGTTGTTGGCCATCTCGATCTTGAGCTTGCCGTCGCCCTCGACCTTGCGCACCGCCGTCTTGAACGCGTCGAGCTCGAGCACCGCCACCGCCTGCTCGGCGCCGTCGGTGGTCACCCAGTGGTCGAGGATCTGCGACTTCTCCAGCGTCTTCTTGCCAATGGCGTCGATGGCGTCGCCGAGGTTGTCCTGCGTGGACTCCGACAGCTTGGTCAGCTGCGCCAGGAAGGCGTCGAGCGTCTGCGAGAGCTGCGACTTCGCCTGTGCGTCGGCCGACTGCCGCCGCTCCCTGGGATCCGATGCGTTCGCGGTGCCCACGCCCTGCAGCCGCTTGCCACTCTCTCTGGCGAAGGCGCCGCTGCCCTGGGTGAGCCACTCGGGCTGCGAGGCTTCGTGCGCCTGCGTCGGGACGGGCTTGCTGCCGCCGCATGCGGCTATGGTCTCCATGCTTCCAAAGATCAGAAGACCCGCCCAGAAAATGTTCTTCATTGCTTTCCTCCACCCGCGACGAGGTAGGCCGGGTCGATGCCGAGATCGCGGATGACCGCGTCCCAGATCTTCCCGGTTGGTGTATCGAAAATGCGCTCGGCGCTGACCTGCGAGTTGAGCCAGCCGCCCGCGACCATCTCGCGCTCGAGCTGCCCCGCGCCCCAGCCGGCGTAGCCGAGGCAGAGGCGGTAGGCGTTCGGCTCTCCCTCGAGCAGCTCCTTGAGGCTCTCGGTGGAGACGCTCAGGAAGACGCCGTCCTGCAGCGCGAGCGAGTCGGGCACCTCGGCACGCCGGTGGATGAGGAAGCCGCGCTCGCGCTGCACCGGCCCGCCGATGTACGCGGGGCCGGCCCCTTTGTGCACGCCGATGCCCTGCTCCTTGCCGATGGCGGAGAGCGCGATCTCGCTCGGCTGGTTGATGACGATGCCCATCGCGCCAGCGTCGCTGTGCTCGACGAGCAGCACCACCGAGCGGGCGAAGTTGGGATCGTCCATCTGCGGGACCGCGATGAGGAGGCCGGGGGCCAGCTCGCTCAAGCCAAGCTCCTATCCGGCAAACGGCTCCATCGCCAGCTCGGCGCGCTTGGGCTCCCGCTCCTTGTTGGCATCAGCGCCGGGCAGCGGGTCCTTCTGCTTGTTGATCACCGGCCACTTCTGGCAGAGGTCGGCGTTGAGAGCGACATACTCAATCCACTTGGGCGGGAGATCGTCCTCGGGGAAGATGGCCTTGGTGGGACAGACGGGCTCGCAAGCGCCGCAGTCGATGCACTCGTCGGGATGGATGACGAGGAAGTTCGCGCCCTCGTAGAAGCAGTCGACGGGGCAGACTGCGACACAGTCGGTGTACTTGCAGGCGACGCAGGGGTCGGCAACGATAAACGCCATCGGGTACTTCCTCCTCGGAGTGCAACGGTAGATACCGCATCGAGTGCAGGAAGCAACTCTGCTGTAGCATTCACCCCCGTGAACGAATGCGTGCAGGGCGATGCGCGGGCGGCGCCGACGTACGAGCGCGCGCTCCGGGGCGAGAAGGCGGCGCTGCTCCTGACCGATCCGCCGTATTGCCTGCTGGTGCGGCGGCGCAAGAACGGCGACCTGCGCGACAGGCGGCAGGGAGTGAAGATCGATCGCGATCCGATCGTCCGCTTCGAGGACGTGCGCGCCTACCGGAAGTTCACCGAAGAGTGGCTGCCGAAAGCGGTCGCTGCGCTGCAGCCCGGCGCGCCGCTGGTGATCTGGACGAATTTTCTAGGCAAGGAGCCGATCCTGACGGCGGCGCGCGAGCTCGGCTACGGCGCGCTCGCGGGCGAGTTCCTCTGGGCCAAGGGCGAGGCGCGGCTGACCGGCAGCGAGCACCTGCTGCGTGTCTACGAGGTGGCGCTGGTGCTGCTGCGCGCGCCGCTGCCGCCGCTCGCACCCGGGGATCTACCGCGCACGGCTTCGGTGGTGGCGGGCTACGACGACGAGGGAGAGGCGGAGCGCTGGGGAGCGCACCCGAACCACAAGCCCTTCCCGGTGCTGGAGCCGCTCTTGCGCGCGTACTCGCGGCCCGGCGAGCTGGTGCTCGACCCGTTCGCGGGGAGCGGGTCGATCCCGGCTGCGGCGCTACGCCTCAGCCGGCGCGCGGCCTGCAGCGAGCTCGATCCGGCCTTCGCGGCGCTGGTCACGCGCCGTCTCTCGGCCTGAGCAGGCGCACCGGGCGCGGGTCGGATTGCGGAGTCGCTCCCGGCAGCGCGCCGCGGCCCGGGCGGATCTATCCGCGCCGCAAGCTCGCCAACGCGGCGGCCAGGCGCTCGGGCCCCGCGCGCCGCAGCGACTCCAGGTTCGCCTCAGCGATCCGGTCGGAGACAGAAACCGGCGCCTCCAGCCCCATCAGCTCCGCAGCCGTCAGCCTGCTCGCGTCCACGAAGGTCGAGCCGCCGGTGCGGTCGCCGCGGATCTCGCGCAGCACGCTCACCCGCACCAGCTGCAGCGTCGGGTCCGGGCTGCGCCGGGTGAAGTGCACCGCGCGGTGCGGGTCGGCCAGGTCCATCGGCAGCTCGGGGTGGAAGGCGACGCAGAAGAAGGGAGGCTCCTGGCCCGCGTGGGCGCGCGCCATCTGCTCGAGCACCTCGCCGCGGAAGGTCTCGAACGCGCGCACGCCGCCGTCGAAGCGGGGGAAGATCAAGAGCGCCACCTCGACGGCAGCGGGCGGCAGCGCCTCGATCTCCGCGATGGCCGAAACTGCCTCGGCCGACTCGAGCAGGACGCGGCGATGGAGCTTGCCGCTCTCGCGGCAGCGTTTGGCATAGGGACAAAGGCTGAACGCTTCGACGAACTCGCGGAGATAGCGAGCGTTGCGCGCCAGTGCCGCTTCCGCCTCCGTGGTCATCGCCTCAGCTCCATGTTAGACGACCGGCCCGTGCCCCGCCGCAAAGACCTCAAGTCCATCCTGCTCCTCGGCTCCGGTCCCATCGTCATCGGGCAGGCCTGCGAATTCGATTACTCGGGCGTCCAGGCGCTCAAGGCCCTGCGGGAAGAGGGGTACCGCACCATCCTGCTCAACTCCAACCCGGCGACGATCATGACTGACGCCGAGTGGGCCGATCGCACCTATATCGAGCCCATCACGGTGGAGACCGCCGAGCGCATCCTCGCGGTCGAGCGGCCCGACGCGGTGCTGCCCACCATGGGCGGCCAGACGGCGCTCAACCTCGCGGTGCAGCTGGCGCGGCGCGGGATCCTGGCCAAATACGGCACCCAGCTCATCGGCGCGCAGCTCGACGCCATCGAGAAGGCGGAAGACCGGCAAAAGTTCAAGGACTGCATGACCGCCATCGGCCTCGAGGTGCCGAAGAGCGGGGTGGCGCGCTCGCTCGACGACGTCGAGCGCATCGGCGCGGAGCTTGGCTTCCCGGTCATCCTGAGGCCGTCGTTCACGCTCGGGGGCCTGGGCGGCGGCATCGCCTACAACTCGCTCGAGCTCGCGGACATGGGCGCGCGCGCTCTCGCCTACAGCCCCACGCACGAGGTGCTGATCGAGGAGTCGGTGCTGGGGTGGAAGGAGTTCGAGCTGGAGGTGATGCGCGACCGCGCCGACAACGTGGTCATCATCTGCTCCATCGAGAACATCGACCCGATGGGCGTGCACACGGGCGACTCGATCACAGTGGCGCCCGCGCAGACCCTGAGCGACGTCGAGTACCAGCAGATGCGCGATATGGCGCGCAAGGTGATCCGCGCCATCGGCGTCGAGACGGGCGGGTCGAACATCCAGTTCGGCGTCAATCCCAACACCGGCCGCATCGTGGTCATCGAGATGAACCCGCGCGTGAGTCGCTCGTCGGCGCTGGCCTCGAAGGCGACGGGCTTCCCGATCGCGAAGATCGCCGCCAAGCTCGCGGTGGGCTACACGCTCGACGAGCTCACCAACGACATCACCAAGACGACGCCCTCGAGCTTCGAGCCGGCCATCGACTACTGCGTGGTGAAGATCCCGCGCTTCAACTTCGAGAAGTTCCCGCACGCGGACCAGACGCTGACGACCTCGATGAAGTCGGTGGGCGAGGTGATGTCGATCGGGCGCACCTTCGCGATCGCCCTGCAGAAGGCGCTGCGCTCGCTGGAGAACGGCACCGACGGGCTCGACAGCCCGCTCGGCCGCGACGGGTCGCAGGGCGGCTACTCCGCGCCGGAGCTCGAGCGCATTCGCGCCGAGGTGAAGGTGGCCCGGCCGCGGCGGCTGTTCTGGCTGGCCGAGGCGTGCCGCGCCGGACTCTCTGTTGACGAGCTGTACGCGCTCTCGGCCATCGACCCCTGGTTCATCCGCGAGGTGCAGGCGCTGGTCGACGCGGAGCGAGAGATCGCGGCTGCGCCCGCGGGCCCGGAGGTGCCTGCGCTCGAGCGTTGGAAGCGGCTCGGCTTCTCGGACCAGCGCATCGCGCGGCTCACGCACCGGCCGGAGAGCGAAGTCCTCCGGCAGCGCCAGGCGATGGGCCTGCACCCGGTCTACAAGCGCGTGGACACCTGCGCCGCCGAGTTCGACGCGAACACGCCGTACCTCTACTCCTCCTACGAGGACGAGGATGAGGTCCGGCCCGACGAGCGCAAGAAGGTGCTCATCCTGGGCTCGGGACCAAACCGGATCGGGCAGGGAGTCGAGTTCGATTATTGCTGCGTGCAGGCCTCCTATGCGCTGCGCTCGGCCGGGTTCGAGACGCTGATGGTGAACTGCAACCCAGAGACGGTGTCGACCGACTACGACACCTCCGACCGGTTGTACTTCGAGCCCCTGACATTGGAGGACGTGGTCGAGATCGCGCGGCGCGAGAAGCCCATCGGCGCCATCGTGCAGTTCGGCGGGCAGACGCCGCTCAAGCTCGCGCACGGCCTCGAGCGCGCGGGCATCCCCATCCTCGGCACCACGGTCGAGGCGATCGACATCGCCGAAGATCGGGAGCGGTTCGCGATGCTCGTCGAGGAGCTCGGGCTGCTGCAGGCGGAGAACGGGATCGCCCGCAGCGCCGCGGAGGCGCTCGCCATCGCGCGCCGCATCGGCTACCCGGTGATGGTGCGGCCGTCGTTCGTGCTGGGAGGGCGGGCGATGGAGGTCGTTCACGACGACGAGCAGCTGGAGCGGTACTCGACCGAGGCAGTGCGGGCCTCGGAAGAGCGGCCCATCCTGGTCGATCGGTTCCTCAAGGACGCCATCGAGGTCGACGTCGACTGCGTCGGTGACGGCGCCGATTACGTCGTGGCGGGCGTGATGGAGCACATCGAGGAGGCCGGCATCCACTCCGGCGACTCGGCGTGCGCGTTGCCGCCGTTCTCGCTCTCGCCCGACGTCATCGCGGAGATCTCGCGGCAGGCGATCGCGCTCGCGCGGCATCTCAAGGTCGTTGGCCTGATGAACGTCCAGTTCGCCGTGCAGGGCGGGCGCATCTACATTCTCGAGGCGAACCCGCGGGCCTCGCGAACGGTGCCCTTCGTGGGCAAGGCCACCGGCATTCCCTGGGCGCGCGTGGCGGCGCTCTGCGCGGTCGGCAAGACGCTGCGCGAGCAAGGGATCGAAAGGACCTTCGTGCCGCGCCACATGAGCGTCAAGGAAGCGGTCTTCCCCTTCAACCGCTTCTCGCGCGCCGACACCATCCTCGGCCCGGAGATGCGCTCGACCGGCGAGGTGATGGGCATCGACGATTCGTTCCCGCGCGCGTTCGCCAAGGCGCAGCTCGCGGCGGGCAACGCGCTGCCGTTGGCGGGGCGCGTCTTCATCTCGGTGCGCGACGAGGACAAACCGGGCGCGGCCGACCTGGCGCGCCGGATGGTCGCGGCGGGCTTCGAGGTGGTGGCCACGGGCGGCACGGCGGCATTCTTCCGCGATCACGGCGTTCTGGCCACGCCGGTGCTCAAGGTCGCCCAGGGCCGGCCGCACATCGTGGACAAGATCATCGACGGCGAGATCGCGCTGGTCTTCAACACCACCTCGGGGCGGCGAGCCATCGAGGACAGCTACAGCATCCGGCGCGAGACGCTGATGCACGGCATCCCGTACTTCACCGCCCTGACCAGTTGCCGGGCGGCGGTGGCGGCCATCGAGGCGCTGCAGCAGGGTCCGCTCGGTGTGAAGTGCCTGCAGGAGTACCAGGAGCGTGGCCACTAACGGGGCCTGGTTTTCAGGAAGCATCCGCCCGTCCGGACGCCCGCAGGGCAACGCTTTGCAGACCGCAAGCACTGCCTACCTTCGTAGCAACGGAGGTTTGCATGAACACAATTCGTCTCGGGGCGGTACTGGCGGTTCTGGTCTCCAGCGGTGCCTTCGCGCGGGCTAGCGCGGCACGGACCGACAAGGTGCCCAATCAGATCCTATGCACCGACGGGACCGTGGCCGCGAAGGCGGGGCGGGGCGCCTGCTCGCACCATGGCGGCATCGCGCGGCCGACCCAGAGCGCGCCCACCGCCGGCGCCGCGAGCCGCGCGCTCCCGCCGACCGAGAGCGCGCCCACCGACGGCGCTGCGAGCCGCGCGCTTCCGCCGACCGAGCGCGCGCCGGACAACGCCGCGTCGAAGAGTCCATGGTCGATTTTCGGCGGCAAGCGCAAGGAGCCGGCGCCCGCGCAGTCCCCGGCGCAGTCCCAGCCCGCGCAGGGCCGCAGCGCCGCGCCGATCTCGCGGTCGCCGCGCCAGAGCGATGCGCAGACCACCGCGCAGCCGACCGCGAAGTGCCGCGACGGCAGCGCCTCCTACAGTGCCCATCACAGCGGCGCCTGCTCGCACCACGGCGGCGTCGCGCAGTGGCTCGACGCACGCTGAAGCCCTCCTCACCGTCCACGCGGTGATGGCTTACCTGCGCAGGATGAGCTGCTCGAGCAGCGCCTTCTGCACATGCATCCGGTTCTCGGCCTCGTCGAGCACCGCGGACCGCGGACCGTCGAGCACCTCAGCCGAGATCTCCTCGCCGCGGTGGGCCGGCAGGCAGTGCAGCACGATGGCGTGGCTGCGCGCGTGGCCGAGCAGCGCATCGTTCACCAGGAAGCCGCGGAAGGCCTGGCGCCGCGCCGCCGCCTGCTTCTCCTGGCCCATGCTGATCCAGACGTCGGTGATCACCACGTCGGCGCCCTGCACCGCCTCCGCGGGGCTCGCGGTCAGGAATGAGCCGCGCAGCTCGCCGGCCGGCGGTCGGTAGCCTTCAGGCGCGGCCAGCCGCAGGTGGAAGCCGAACAGCGGCGCGGCCTCGCAGAACGAGCGCGCCATGTTCGACGCGCAGTCGCCGATGAAGGCGAGCGTGCGCCCCGCGATCGAGCCCAGCCTCTCCTCGATGGTGAAGAGGTCGGCGAGGATCTGCACCGGGTGGCCGCCGTCGGAGAGGCCGTTGATCACCGGCACGGTCGCGGCGCGCGCGAGCTCGGCGAGGCGGTCGTCGCCGAAGGTGCGGAAGAGGATGGCATCGACGTAGCGGCTCGACACGCGCGCGGTGTCGGCGAGCGTCTCGCCGCGGCTGAGCTGGCTGTCCTGCATCGGCAGCGTGATCGCGCTGCCGCCGAGCTGGCCGATGGCGGCCTCGAACGAGAGGCGGGTGCGCGTCGAGTGCTTCTCGAAGAGGAGCAGGAGCGATCTGCCCTCGAGCGTGCGCACGGCCTCACCGCGCTGACGCAGCGCCTTGAGCTCCTGCGCGCGAAGGAAGAGCCGCTGGTGCTCCTCGAGCGTGAGGTCTTCGAGGCGAAGGAAGTCTCTCTTCACAGGGCGGCCTCCCGGAGCTCTTCGAACAGCTGCGCGAGCCGCGGAACCTGCGCGGCCGCGTCGGCGGCGCGGCCGGCCGCGGCCTGCAGCCCGTCGATCTGATCGCGCACCGACGCAGGTCCGGTGCCGCCCGCGTTGCGCTTGCGCCCGACCGAGGTGCGCGGGTCGAGCGCCTGCAGCACCTCGTCGTCGAAGCGCGGATCGATCTCGCGCGCCATCGCGGGCGTCGCCTGCGCGAGGGGAATGCCTGCCGTCTGGCACCTGCGCACCAGCGTCCCGACGGCCTGGTACGCGGTGCGGAAGGGGACGCCCTTCATCGCGAGCGCTTCAGCCACGTCGGTGGCCTGGGTGGCGTCGCCTTCGAGCGCCCGCAGCCCGCGCTCTTTGGAGAAGCGCGTGCGCTCGAGACCGAGCCGCAGCATGCGCAGCACGGAGAGGAGCAGCGGCCCGGTCTCGAGAAGCGGCTGCCGATCTTCCTGCAGGTCCCGGTTGTAGCCGCCCGGGAGACCCTTGAGGGTGACGAAGAGCCCGGTGAGGTTGCCGATGGCGCGGCCGGACTTGCCGCGGATGAGCTCGAACAGGTCCGGGTTGCGCTTCTGCGGCATCATCGAGGAGCCACAAGCGATCTCGCCGTCGAGGCGCGCGAGGCCGAACTCGGCGGTGGTGAAGTCCACCAGATCGGTCGCGACCCGCGAGGCGTGCAGGAGGCAGCGGGCCGCGGCATAGGCGAAGTCGAGCGCGAAGTCGCGGTCCCCGACGGTGTCCAGCCCGTTCGAGGTGAGCCGCGAAAACTTCAACAGCTTCTGCGTGATCGCGCGATCGGTGGGCAGCGAGGTGCCGGCGATGGCGCCGACGCCGAGCGGCAGCGCGTCGCAGGTCTGCAGGACGAACTGGAGCGCTTCGACGTCGCGCGCGAACATGGCGCCGTAGCCGGTGAGCAAGTACGCGAGGCTGATGGGCTGCGCGCGCTGGCGGTGCGTGTACGACGGAAGGTACGTCTCCTGCTCGGCGTGAGCGCGCAAGGCGAGCATCTTCAAGAGAGCCGACAGCTCGGTGAGCGCGGCCGCGCACTGCTCGCGGACGTGCAGCTTGAGGTCGAGCGCCACCTGATCGTTGCGCGAGCGCGCGGTGTGCAGCATGCCGCCGGTCTCCCCGAGCGCACCGGTCAACACCGCCTCGACCGCCATGTGCACGTCTTCCTCTTCGGGAAGCTGCTGCGGGGCGACGCTCCAGAGCTTGACCAGCTCGCCGCGGATGGCCTGCGCCGCCTCGCGCGGGACGATGCGCGAGCGGGAGAGCATAGTCAGGTGCGCGAGGCTGCCGACGAGGTCCTCGCGCAAGAGCTGGCGGTCGAGCGGCAGCGAGCTGGAGAACGCGAGCACCTCGGGGAGGAGCCCGCGCTCGCCCGCCGCGTCGGTCTTGGCGACCAGGCTCACTTCACGCCGCCGTGCTGCCGCGAGTATTCGTAGAGCTGCAAGCCCAGCAGCTGGATGAAGCCTTCGGCGGCGCGGTGGTCGAACTTGTCGCCCACGCCGTAGGTCGCGAGCGCGTGGTTGTAGAGGCCGTGCGGCGCGGTGCGCCCGATGACCCGCACCGAGCCCTTGAAGAGCTTGAGCGTCACCTCGCCGTCGATGGTCCGGGCGTGCTCGTCGTTGAACGCCTGCAGGGCGAGCCGCAGCGGCGAATACCAGAAGCCGTCGTAGATGATCTCCGCGTAGCGCTTGTCGAGCGTGGCCTTGACCCGCAGCGAATCGCCCAGCGTGGTGAAGCGCTCGAGGTCCAGGTGCGCGGTGATCAGCACCACCGCCGCGGGGCACTCGTAGGTCTCGCGGCTCTTGATGCCGACCACGCGATCTTCCATCAGGTCGATGCGGCCGACGCCGTGGTCGCCGGCGATCTTGCTGATGGTGGTGATCAGCGTCGCCGGCGGCAGCTTTGCGCCGTTCACCGAGACGGGCAGGCCCTTCTCGAAGCCGATCTTCAGCACGGTGGGCTGGTCAGGCGCGTCGGCGAAGCTCTTGGTCCAGGCAAAGGCCGCCTCGGGCGGCTCCTGCGCCGGATCCTCCAGCACGCCGCCCTCGATGCTGCGGCCCCAGAGGTTCTCGTCGACGGAGAACGGGCTCTTCTTCGAGGTCGGGACCTCGATGCCGTGCTTCGCTGCGTACTCCATGGCGGCGTCGCGCGAGAGGTTCCGCTCCCGCTGGGGCGCGAGGATCTTCAGATCCGGCGCCATGGCCTTCACCGCGAGATCGAAGCGGACCTGATCGTTGCCCTTGCCGGTGGCGCCGTGGGCGACCGCGGTGGCGCCGTGCTTGCGGGCCGCCGCGACCAGGTGGCGCGCGATCAGCGGTCGCGACAGCGCGGCGCTCAAGGGATAGACGCCCTGGTAGAGCGCGTTCGCCTGCAGCGCCGGGAAGCAGAAGTCGCGCGCGAACTCGTCCTTGGCGTCCACCACCTCGCAGGCGATGGCGCCTACCTGCCGCGCCCTGGCAGCGAGCTTCTCGTGGTCCTTCGATTCGCCCACGTCGGCGTGGCAGGCAATGACGTCGTAGCCGTAGTCCTCGGCGAGGATGCGGATGAGGACGCTGGTGTCGAGGCCGCCCGAATAGGCGAGGACGATTTTGTTCCGGCTCATGGAAAATCTCCTGTTTGGAAGAGGTGGCGAAAGATCTGGGCGAGCTTGCGGGTGGTGCTGCCGCGCGAAGGCGTGGCGAAGATGGTGTCGTCTCCCGCGAGCGTCCCCAGGCACTCCGGCAGGCGCGCGGTGTCGATGGCAAGCGCGACGGCCGAGGCCATGCCCGGCCGCGTGCGCAGGACGACGAGCGAATCGTTGTCGGCGATGTCGAGGATCTGGGCGCCCAGATCGCTGCGCACCGGCGTGGCGGCGGCGTTGATGGCCTCAAGCTCGTAGATCGTGCCGCCGTCCGGCCGCGAGACGCGCAGCGCGCCCAGCTGCTGCAGGTCGCGCGAGAGGGTCGCCTGGGTGACGCTGATCCCCTCCTCCTGGAGCAGCGCCCCGAGGTCCTCCTGGGTGGCGACATGGCGCGCGCGGATGACCTTGCGGATGGCCGCCTGCCGCGCCCGCTTGGCGCCCGCCGAGGCCGGCTTGGGCGTGCCAAGGGTGGAATCGCGCAGCGATCTCATTGTGGCATCCCGGCGGGCGGCAGCGGTGCGGAGAGCTTCACTGGAGCCGGGCCGCCGCCGTTGGTGATCAGCGAGCCGACGCCGTGGTCGGTGAACAGCTCGCCGATGATGCTGTGCGGGACGCGGCCGTCGATCAGGTGGACGCTCTTCACGCCGTTGCTGAGCGCCTTGAGCATGCTGCGCGCCTTGGCCTTCATCCCTCCGGTGATGGTGCCGTCCGCCATCTGCGCTTCGAGGTCGCCGAAGGTGAGGTCGGCGATGAGCTCGCCCGCCTTCATCACGCCGGGAACGTCGGAGAGGTAGATCAGCTTCTGGGCGCCCACCGCGATGGCGATCTCGGCGGCCACCGCGTCGGCGTTGATGTTGTAGCTCTGGCCGTCCTCGCCGAGGCCCACCGGTGAGATCACCGGAACGTAGCCCTGCTGCAGCAGCATCTCGAGGAAGTCCTTGTTGACGCGGGTGACCTCGCCCACCTGGCCGAGGTCGCGCCCCTCCTGCACCAGCTTCTTCGCGCGCAGGAGCGCGCCGTCCTTGCCGGAGAGGCCGACCGCGTGGCCGAACTCCTGGTTCAGCAGCGTGACCAGGTCGGTGTTGATGGCGCCGGTGAGCACCATCTCGACCACTTTGAGGTCGCTCGCGTTGGTGACCCGCATGCCATCGACGAACTCGGCCTTGCCGCCCAGCTTCTCGAGCGTGCGGGTGATCTCGGGCCCGCCGCCGTGGACCACGATGGGCCGCAGACCGACGCTTCTCAAGAGTCCGATGTCGTCGCAGAAGGACTTCTTCAGCGACTCCTTCACCATGGCCGCGCCGCCGTACTTCACCACGCAGCGGGTGCCGCTGAACTTCTTGATGTACCCCAGCGCCTCGACCAGCAGCTGCACCTTGAAGGTAGGGCTGTAGTTGGAGAGGCGGTCGTCCTTGCCGACCCCGCCGTCGGGCCGCGGAACGAGCAGCGAGGTGTAGTCGGCGTTGATCTTGACGTAGTCGTAGGAGAGGTCGCAGCCCCACGCGAGCGCGCTCCCTGGGCCGCGCCGCAGGTCCACCAGCACCCGCACCTCGGGCTCGCGCATGCGCGCCTTGAGCACGGAGGCGTCGTACGCGAGCGGGGCGCGGTCGTAAACTCCGACGTCCTGCACGCTGACGGCCGCGTCGGCGGGATCGATCGCGTATCCGGCGGTGCCGGCGCGCGCGCCGATCGACGACAGCACGCGGCCCCAGTTCGGGTCGGCGCCGAAGATGGCTGCTTTCACCAGGCTGGACCCGGCGACGGCCTTGGCGAGGTCGAGCGCGATCTCCTCCGAAGGCGCGCCCTGGACCGCGACCTCGAGCAGCTTGGTGGCGCCCTCGCCGTCAGCGGCGATCTCCCTGGCCATCTGCCGGCAGATCTCGTCGAGCACCTGCGAGAAGGTTTCGAGCGCAGGGCCCGGGCCGGCGATGGGCGTGTTGCCCGCCGCGCCGTTCGCGAGCGCGAGGACGCAGTCGTTGGTGCTCATGTCGCCATCGACGGTGAGCGCGTTGAAGCTCTTGCCCATCGCGCGGAGCAGCGCCTGCTGGAGGACTGGCGCCTCGATGGCGCAGTCGGTGGCGACCACGGCGATCATGGTGGCGAGCGCCGGCGCGATCATGCCCGAACCCTTGCAGATGCAGGTGAGCGTGATCTCCTTGCCGTCGATCTGCACCAAGCGCGTGACCGTCTTGATGCGCGTGTCGGTGGTCATGATCGCCTCGGCGGCGAGCAGCGCGTCGGGCCGCAGGCTCTGCACCAGCGACGGCACGGCCGCGAGGATCTTGTGCGCCGGAAGGCGGTGGCCGATGACCCCCGTCGAGGCGCTGACCACGCCCGCGACGGGAACCCCGAGCTCGCGAGCGACGGCCTCACAGACGCTGCGGACGTCCACCAGGCCGTCGGGGCCGGTGAGCGCGTTGGCGTTGCCGCTGTTGATCACCACCGCGTGCATCCGATCCGCCGGCAGCCGCTTCTCGGCGTCAAGCACCGGCGCCGCCTTGGCGAGGTTCTTCGTGAAGCAGCCCGCGGCGGCGCACGGCGCCTCGCTATAGACGAGCGCGAGGTCCTTGCGGTTCGGCTTGATACCGGCCTGGATGCCGGAGAAGAGAAACCCTGCGGGCACCTTCACGGATGAAACCCCCGGAGCGTGTCGAGGCCGGCCGACTCGGGCCAGCCCATGGCGAGATTGAGATTTTGCACGGCCTGGCCGGCGGCGCCCTTGACCAGGTTGTCGATGGCTGCGACCACGACCACCACGCCCTCCGCGCAGGCGACCGCGAGGTCACAACGGTTGGTGCCCACCACGCTGCGCAGGCTGACCTCGTCGGGTGAAGAGAGCAGGCGGACGAAGCGGGCGCCTGCATACTTATGCGCGAACGCCTCAGCCACGGCGGCGGGACCCCGGCCGCTGCGCAGCCGCGCGTAACAGGTGGCGAGGATGCCGCGCTTGAGCGGGAGGAGGTGCGCGGTGAAGGTGAGCGGTACGCCGCCGAGGGTCTGCGCGATCTCGGGCGTGTGCTGGTGCCGGAGCACGCGGTAGGCACGAAAGTCCTCGTCCACCTCGGTGAAGGAGAGGTCCTCGGTGCCCTTGCGACCGGCGCCGGTGGTGCCCGACGCGGCATCGACGATCAGGCTGCCGGGCTCGACCAGATCGCCCGCGACCAGAGGCCACAGAGAGAGCGCCGCCGCGGTGGCATAGCAGCCCGGATTGGCGATGAGCCGTGCGCCTTCGAGCTCTGCTCGCAGTTCCCCAAGCTCTGGCAACCCGTAGCGCGCCTCTGCCAGCAGCGCGGGGTGCGGGTGCTGAAGACCGTAGTGCTTGCGGAACGATTCCGGGTCGCGCAGGCGGAACGCCCCCGAGAGGTCGATCACGCGCACGCCGGCTGCGAGGAGCGGAGGCGCCAGCTTGAGCGAGACCTCCGCGGGCGTAGCGAGCAGCACCACGCTGCACTCGCGCGCCAGTAGCTCGGCGCGGTCCTGCGGGGCGTAGCGCAGACCCTTGCAGGAGAGCCCGGTCCGCTGCTCGAGCGACTCGCCCTGCCAGCGGTCGCTCGCGGCGAGGCGCAATTCGACGCGCGGATGGAGCGCGAGGATGCGGGTCGCTTCGATGCCGACATAGCCGGAGGCACCGATGACGCCGACGGGGAGGGGCTGCGTGGGCTGCATAGTGAGCGCATACTTATGCAAGACGGTTTTAGATTGCAAGTCGAATCGACGGCGCCCGGCGGCCCCTTCTCCGGACGCTCGCTCGCCGCGCCGGTTTTCATTGACGCTGTCGGCTGCGCTTGCGATGATCTGCAGGTGGCGGCCGGACCTGGGACAGGGGGCCGGCCGCTTCCATTTCACTCCTCTTCAAACGGACAGACAGGGCCCATGGCAGGCGACTCCATCCCGATGACCCGAGCTGGCGCCGAAGCGCTCAAGCGCGAGCTCAAGCACATCAAGTCGGTCGACCGGCCGAAGAACGTGAAGGACATCGAGGTCGCGCGCGAGCACGGCGACCTGCGCGAGAACGGGGACTACCACGCGGCGAAGGACCGCCAGTCCCACCTCGCCGGGCGGATCGAGTTCATCGAGGATCGGCTCGCGCGCGCGGAGATCATCGACGTCACCAGGCTGTCCGGCGACCGGGTCGTTTTCGGCGCCACCGTCACGCTCGAGGACGACTCGGGTGCCAAGACCGAGTACGCCATCGTCGGCGAGGTCGAGGCCGATCTGAAGAAGGGCCGCATCAGCATCACCAGCCCCATCGCGCGCGGCCTGATCGGTCGCGAGGTAGGCGACACGGTGAAGATCCGCACGCCGGGCGGCGAGCGCGAATACGAGATCCTCCGGGTGCTCTTCATCGAGTACACGCTCGACGGAGCGAGCGAGTAGCGTGGCGCCACCGGCGCTGCTGCTCGCGTTGTCTCCGCTGCTGCAGCCGCTGCGCTTCGTGAGCCGGACCGGCAGGCTCGCGCCGCTCAAGGATCTCGAGCCGCTGGTTTTGGGAGTGGTCGGGGCCGCGCGCCAGCTGCCGGGCGCCGACGCCGCCGCGCTCGATCGGCTGGCGGCCGCCGCGCGCGGTTTCGACTCCGCGAGCGAGGCCCAGCGCCGCCTCGCCATCGCTGCACTCGTGCGCGAGCTCTCCGCCCTGGTCGAGATCCCGGCCGACGTTGCGTCGCTTGTCGGCGCGATGTCAGACCCCTCCGGCAAGGTGGCCGGCAAGGGGGAGCCGATGCGCCAGACCGCGCTGTTCGAGAGACCGCAGGCGCCCGTGGCCGCCCGGCCGCAGGCTTCGGAGCCACGCGCCCGGCCGCTTGCTCCGACGCCGGCCGACCCGCTGCTGACGCCGGTGCTGCAGCTGCGCGGCGTCGGTCCCGCCATCGCCGAGAAGCTGGCGGCGAAGGGCCTCGCCACCGTGGGCGACCTGCTGCTGAACCTGCCGCGCCGCTATGAAGATCGCCGGACGCCGCGCACCATCGACGAGGCGCCGCTGGGCGAGCGCTCGATGATCGTCGGCACCATCGTCAAAGCGCACGAGGCGCACGGGCGCAGGCGCCGGCTGGAGGTCCTGCTGCGCGACGAGGCGGGCGCGCACCTGCTCCTGCTCTGGTTCCACTACCGCGGGTCCATGCTGCAGCGCCTCGCCCCCGGCACGCGCGTGCTGGTGAGCGGCGAAGTGCGCGCGGGCTACCGCGGCGGCGGGAAGACCATCACCCATCCCGACGTCGAGCCCTTCGGATCGGCCGCCGGCGCCGAGCCGGCCGCGCTCAAGGACGACGACTCCTTCGGGCGCATCGTGCCGGTGTACACCGAGGTGGAGGGCGTGCCGGCGCGCAGCTTCCGCCGCATCGAGCGCAGGGCGGTGGATGAGTATCTACAGTTCGTGCCCGACGCGCTGCCGCGGCAAATCCGCGAGCGGCGCAAGCTGCTCGGGCTGGCCGAGGCGCTGCGCGAGGCGCACTTCCCCGATCGCTTCGCCGACGCCGCCGCGCAGGGCCGGCCCGGGGGCGAGCCGCGCCGGCGCCTCGCCTTCGAGGAGCTTTTCCTGGTGCAGCTTGGCCTCGCGCTGCGCCGGCGAGGAGTGAAGGTCGAGCCGGGCATCGCCTTCCGCGCCGACCCGGTCACGCTCGAGCGCATCGTCAAGGCGCTGCCGTGGCCGCTCACCGGCGCGCAGGTCAGGGCCGTGCGCGCCATCGCCGACGACATGCGGCGGACCGAGCCGATGAACCGGCTGCTGCAAGGCGACGTCGGCAGCGGCAAGACGGCCGTGGCGCTCTGTGCGGCGCTGGTCGCTGCCGAAGATGGCTACCAGACTGCGCTGATGGCTCCCACCGAGATCCTGGCCGAGCAGCACGCGCGCTCCCTGCGCACGCTGCTGCGTAGCGCGAAGATCCATGTGGAGCTCGTCACCGGCGCGCTCGGGCAGCGCGAGCGCAATCACGCCGCGCGCCTGCTCCGCAGCGGGACCGCGCAGATCGTGGTCGGCACCCACGCCCTCGCCGAAGAGGCCACGGCGTTCCACAAGCTCGGCCTGGTGGTCATCGACGAGCAGCACCGATTCGGCGTCATGACGCGCGCGCGACTGATGTCCAAGGGCCATCGGCCCGACGTGCTGGTGATGACGGCCACGCCCATTCCGCGCACGCTCGCGCTCACGCTCTATGGCGACCTCGACGTCAGCGTGCTCGACGAGCTGCCGCCGGGGCGCACGCCCATCGCGACCAAGGTCTATAAAGACGCCGCGCGCGCCAAGGCGTACGAGGTCATCCGCCGGGAGCTCGCTCTCGGACATCAGGCGTACGTGGTCCTGCCGCTCGTCGAGGAGAGCGAGAAGCTCACCGATCTAAAAGCGGCCACCAAGGAGCGCGACCGGCTCGCGGCGGAGGTCTTCCCGGACGTGACCATCGGCCTGGTGCACGGGCGGCAGTCCGCGGCCGAGCGGCAGGAGGCGATGGAGCGCTTTCGCAGCGGGACGGACCGAATCCTGGTGGCGACCACGGTGATCGAGGTCGGCGTCGATGTTCCCAACGCGAGCGTCATGCTGATCGAGCATGCCGAACGGTTCGGCCTGAGCCAGCTGCACCAGCTGCGCGGGCGCGTCGGCCGGGGCGCAGCGAAGAGCCATTGCCTGCTCATCACCGGCTCGAGCGGCGCGGAGTGGGGGCCCATCGCCAGGGAGCGCCTGAAGGTGATGGAGCAGACCACCGACGGCTTTCGCATCGCGGAGGCGGACCTCGAGCTGCGCGGGCCGGGCGAATTTCTCGGCACCCGGCAAAGCGGAATGCCCGACTTCGCCGTGGCCGAGCTGGCGCGCGATCAGGAGATCCTCGTCGAGGCGCGCGAGGAGGCGTTCGCGCTGGTCAAGGACGATCCCGAGCTGCGCAAGCCGGAGAACGCGGAGGTGCGCGAGCAGCTGATGCACCGGTGGCGCGGTCGCCTGAGCCTGGCGCGAGTCGGCTGAATGCCTCCTCAAGCGGCCACGATGCCGTTCTTGATGGCGTACCGGACGAGGTCTGCGACCGAGTGCAATCCCAGCTTCCTCATGATGTTCGCCCGGTGCGTCTCGACGGTCTTGGGGCCGATCTTCAGCTCGGCCGCGACCTCCTTGTTCGACCAACCCTCGGCGAGCAGTTGCAGCACCTCGCGCTCGCGCTGGGTCAGCTGCGTGCGCGGCTCGTTATCGGCCGGGCGGTGGTCGCGGTGCAGGTAGCCGGCGAGCACCAGCTCCGAGACGCTGGAGGTGAAGTAGGGCTTGTGCGCGCTGACGCTGTCGAGCGCGGCGAGCAGGTGCTCCGAGGCGTCGCTCTTCAGCACGTACCCGCGCGCGCCCGCCTGCAGCGCCTCGTGCACCATCCTCTCGGAGTCGTGCACGGTGAGCACCAGCACCTCGGTGCGCGGGAGAGCCTTGAGGATCTGCCGCGTCGCCTCGAGCCCATTGAGCACCGGCATGCTGATGTCGAGCACCACCACGTCGGGCTTGAGGCGCAGTGCCTCGGCGACCGCGGCGCGGCCGTCGCTCGCCTCGCCGCACACCTCGAAGGAAGGGTCGCCGAGCGCGATCGATCGCAAACCGAGCCGGACCACCTCGTGTTCGTCGGCGATCAGGATCCGCACCTTCGTCATCGCGACTCTCCAGCCGGAGAGGCGTGTTCGCCCATGGTCAACCTCTTCGCTCTGCTGGTAAACCAAGCGCCACGCAGACGCAACGGCCAGAAGATGGGCCGGCGGGGCCAGAAAACGGGCCGGCCGAACGCCTTGCGGAGCGTTCCCTGCTCTGTTTTAAAGAGCGGCCCTGAACCTCTCGCGGCTCCCCGCCTTTCGCGGAAATGGCCAGGCTGATGGTCGGGCGGTGCGAATGAGGCTGTCCGACTGGCCGCTGCGCTGGAAGATGCTCGCGCTGCTGCTCTGCGCGACGGCGCTTCCGCTCGCCCTGACGGCCGCCATCGAGTTCAACGGCGCGCGGCGTGCGATCCACGATTCGGCCGTCGCGCTGCTCGAATCGCGCGCCGACCAGCTCGGTGGCGAGCTCGAGGAGTTCAACGACTCGCTGGCGCGCGCCGTCGATCGGCTCTCCCTCCTGCCCAGCGTCGGCCGCTTCTGCCAGAGCCCGTCCGACCCGGCAGAGGTGCGGCAGATCCTCGACGCCTACCTCGCGACCGACAAGCGCGTCTCCCTCGTGTACCTCTTCGACACCCGCGGGGTGGCCATCGCGGGCACCGAGACCAAGGCAATTGGCGAGGGCTTCCTCTACCGCCGCTACCTGCGGGACGCGCTCCACGGGCGGAAGGTCATCTCCGATCTGTTCATCGGCGTCGTCGACAGCCTGCCACTGATCGCCTTCGCCGCGCCGGTGCTGCAGGGCGGAAAGATTGTCGGCGCGGCCGTCATCTACTCCGATGCCAAGGCCTTCTGGAGCCTGGTCAGCCGCGGCAACGGCCGTGCCGGAGAAGGAAGCTTCTCCGTTGTCCTCGATCGCCACGGCATCGCCATCGCGCACAGCTCGCAGAGCGGGTTCCTGCTCCGTCCCGCCGGACCGCTCGGCGACGACGAGGTGCGCGAGATGATCGCCGAGCGCCGCTTCGGCGATCGCACGCAGGCGCTGCTGGCGCAGCCGTTCCCGGCGCCCGAGCCGTTCGAGCTCGCGCGCGCCCCGTCCGTGCCGCAGTCGGTGATCCGCCTGCACGCCGCAGCGGACGACGGGATGAACCTGGCGGTGGTGCGCCGGCTCGCCGGCGGCCGCTGGACGCTGTTCTACCTGGTGCCGGAAGCCACGCTGCGCGCGCCGCTGGAGCGGCTGCTCGCGCAGACCACCACCGCCAACGCTTTGGCGATGCTGCTCGCGCTCATGCTCGGCATGCTGCTCGCCCAGCGCATCCTCCGGCCCATCGAGGCGATCTCGCGCGCGGCCGACGCACTCCGTAGGGGCGACCGGACGCCGGTGCGTGTCCAGCTGGCCGGTCGGGACGAGCTCGGCCGTCTGGCCGAGACCTTCGACGCCATGGCCACCTCGCTGGAGGCGGCGCGCACCGAGCTGGAGGAGAAGATCACCGCGCGCACCGAGGCGCTGGAAAAGGCGAACCGCGATCTCGGGCGCCAGAACGTCTCGATGGCGCTGCGCACCACCGAGCTCAGCCAGCGGCAGAAGCGCGACCGCGCCTTCGGGGCGACGCTCTCGGCGCTGGCCGGCGAAGGGCCGCTGACGCGCGTGGTCAGCGAGGCGCTGGCGCGCGCCGAGGAGTTCCTCGCCACGCTGGTGCTGGTCTGCTACCGGCAGGAGGGAGATCGGCTGGTGCCCTTCGCCTCGATGGGCGCGGGCACGGAAGTCGCGGCGGTGCCGGCGCCGCTCGCGGGTCGCATGGCCGAGGCCATCCGCTCGCGCCGCGTGGTCACGCTCGACCCGCTGCCGGCCGACGCCGACCTGCGCTACGAGGCGGGGCTGGTGACGGGGCGGCCGCGTTGCCTCGCGCTGGTGCCGCTGGTGATCGGCGATCGCGAGGTCGGCGTGATGGCCGCCGGGAGCGCGCAGCCGCTGCCGCTGCAGGCGCTGGCCTTCCTCTCCGAGCTGGCGCTGCCGCTGTCGCTGACCATCGCGCGGCACGACCTGAACAAGCAGATCCAGCGCGACTCGATGACCCTGGCGCAGCGCAACGCCGCGCTGCGCGAGCAGGCCACCGCGCTGGCCGAACAGGGCAAGGCGCTGCTCGCGCAGCAGGCCGAGCTGGAGGTCAAGAACCGCGAGGTCGAGCGCGCGAACCAGCTCAAGAGCGAGTTCCTCGCCAACATGTCGCACGAGCTGCGCACCCCGCTGAACGCGGTGATCGGCTTTTCGGAGCTCCTGCTCGACGACGCGCACACGCTGGCGCCCACCCAGGTCCAGTTCGTCAGCGACATCCTCGCGAGCGGGCGCCACCTGCTCTCGCTGATCAACTCGGTGCTCGACCTCGCCAAGATCGAGGCGGGGCGGCTCACGCTCGAGCTCGCGCCCGTCTCTCCCGTCGAGGAGATCACCGCCGCCTGCGCGCTGATCGCTGCTGCCGCGCGCAAGAAGCGCATCCACCTCGCGGTGGCAGCGGAGGCGGTGCAGTGGGCGAAAGCCGACCGCGGCAAGCTACAGCAGATCCTGCTCAACCTGCTCGCCAACGCGGTCAAGTTCAGCCGCGAGGAGGGCCGAATCGAGATCGGCGCCGAGGACGCGGGAGCGCTGGTGCGGTTCTGGGTGCGCGACGAAGGACCGGGCATCTCCGAGGCGCTGCGGCGCGAGCTGTTCAAGCCATTCGTGCAGGGAGAGGCGCCGCTGGTGAAGGCTCACGAGGGCACCGGTCTCGGGCTCGCCATCTCCAAGCGGCTGGTGCAGCACCACGGCGGCGAGATCGGCGTGGAGAGCGAGCCCGGCCACGGCTCGCGCTTCTGGTTCACCCTGCAGGCGACCCCGCCACCGGCGATGGCGGATGTCGCCGTGCCGCGGCCCGCGGAGGCGCGCGCGGCCCCCGGCGGGGGAGCTGGAGAAGCAGACGCCGGTGGCGGCAAGCCGATCGTTCTGGTGGTCGAGGACGACGCCGCCAACGCGCGGCTGCTGCGCTTCCACCTCGAGACCTCCGGCTATGAGGTGGTCGAAGCGCGGCGCGAGGCGCAGGCGATCGAGCTGGCGCGGCGCCTGAAGCCGCGGGCCATCCTGCTCGACCTGCTGCTCCCCGACGGCGAGGACGGCCTGCGCGTGCTCGAGGAGGTGAAGCGCGACGAGGCGCTCAGGGACGTCCCGGTCCTGGTGGTCTCGGTGGTGCAGGAGACGGCCCGCGCGCGGCAACTGGGCGCCGCGGAGTGCTTCGTCAAGCCCGTCGATGGCACGCTGTTGCTCGAGGCGCTGCGCAGGCTGGTGCCGGTCGCCGCCGCGCGCGCGCCGTTGGCGACGGTGCTGGTGGTGGACGATCACGACCTCAACCGCGAGCTGGCGCGCACGCTGCTCGAGCGGCGCGGGTGTCGCGTGCTGCTCGCCCGCAACGGCGCGGAGGGCGTGCGGGTGGTGCGCGCCGAGCGGCCCGATCTGGTGCTGATGGATCTCGCGATGCCGATCAAGGATGGTATGTCGGCCTGCCGGGAGCTCAAGGCCGATCCACAGACGGCCGACATCCCCCTGGTGGCATTCACGGCGCTGGTGATGCGCGGCGACGAGGAGCGTGCGATGCGAGCCGGATTCGACGGATACCTGGCCAAGCCGATCGACAAGGCGACGCTGGATGCGATGCTGGTTCGCTTCCTCGGCGACCGCCGGCAGCAGGTCGCGCCATGAAGGTGCTCCCCGAACGCCGCATCCTGCTGGTGGACGACGACGAGAACATCCGCGAGTCGCTGCGCCGCCTCCTGGGCGGAGACGGCTACCAGGTCACGGCCGCCGAGAGCGGCGAGGACGGGCTCGCGGCCCTGCGCGACACTCCGGGCATCCAGCTGGTGATCAGCGATCACAACATGCCCGGCATGTCGGGGATCGAGTTCCTCAAGCTGGTCCGCTCGCGCTATCCCGTGGTGATGCGGGTGATGCTCACCGCCGATCCCGACCCCGAGACGGTGGTGCGCTCGATCAACGAGGGCGAGGTGTACCGCTTCATCCGCAAGCCCTGGGACAACGCCAGCCTGCGCGAGATGGTCTACTTCGCGTTCGAGACCATCCTGCTCGAGGACGAGAAGCGCCGGCTGATCGAGGTGGTGCGCCGGCAGCGGGACGCGCTCCGCCAGCTGGACCTGTCGGCCGATCCCGAAGCCGAACTGCTCCTCGCCGAAGCGGACCTGCTCAAGGACTGACATGGCCAGGCTCGACGCGTTCATCGCCGTGCTCTTCAATGAAGGGTCGTCCGCGCTGGTGCTGGAGACCGGATCGGTGGCGCTGCTCGAGGGCGGGCCGCAGCCCAAGGAGATCATGAAGCGCCCGCTGACCACCGCGCACATCATCGCGGCCGTCCGCGAGCTCTTGCCGCCCTACGAGGCAGAAACGTTCCACGGCACCGACCCACGCGAGCTGAGCTACGAGGCGCCGGCGGGCCGTGTCTCGGTGCGCTTCGCGCCCGTGGCGGGGGGCGTGCGCGCCACGCTGCGCCCCGACGCGCAGAAGCGCGAGGTGCCGGGCGCGCCCCGGGTTCGCGCGGGCTCCCCTGCGGTGGCCGTGCCCAACCCGGCGACGATCAAGCCGGTCGCGGGCAAGATGGAGAAGAAGCGCAGCATCGACGTCGCGCCCGCGCCGGAATATCCGGGCGAGGCGATGAGAGCGCTGCTCGACCTCGTGGTCGAGAAGAAGGCGTCCGATCTGCACCTCACCTCGGGCTTCACGCCCTGCCTGCGCGTGGACGGCGACATCGCGCCGCTCGAGGGCTTCGGCGTGCCTACCGCCGAGCGGCTCAAGGAGATGCTCTGGTCGATCACGCCGGAGAAGAACCGCGAGCAGTGGAGCGCGATCAAGGACAGCGACTTCGCGCTTGCGACGGAGAGCGCCCGCTTCCGCGTCAACCTCTTCGACGAGAAGGCGGGCATCGGCGCGGTGCTGCGGCAAATCCCCAATAGCATTCTCAGCGCCGAGCAGATGGGGCTGTCGAAGCAGATCCTCGATCTGGCGTTCCTGCCCAAGGGGCTGGTGCTGGTGACCGGGCCGACGGGGTCGGGCAAGTCCACCACGCTCGCGGCCATCATCGATTACATCAATCGCAATCGCGACGACCATATCATTACGATCGAAGATCCTATCGAGTTCGTTCACACCCACAAGCGCTGCCTCGTGCACCAGCGCGAGGTCTTCACGCACACCGGCTCGTTCAAGCAGGCGCTGCGGGCGGCGCTGCGCGAGGATCCGGACATCGTGCTGGTAGGCGAAATGCGCGATCTGGAGACCATCGGTATCGCGCTGGAGACGGCCGAGACGGGCCACCTGGTCTTCGGGACGCTGCACACCAACACCGCGCCGTCCACGGTGGATCGCATCATCGATCAGTTCCCCGCCGACCGGCAGTCGCAGGTCCGCACCATGCTGTCCGAGTCGCTCAAGGCTGTGATCACGCAGACGCTGCTCAAGAAGATTGGCGGCGGCCGCGTGCCGGCGCTCGAGGTCCTGATCGGCACCAGCGCGGTGGCGAACCTGATCCGCGAGGGCAAGACATTCCAGCTTCCGTCGGCGATGCAGACCGGAAAGAACGTCGGCATGCAGATGATGAACGATGCGCTGCTGGATCTGGTGCGGCGCAAGATCGTCCTGCCGAAGGAAGCGATGGCGAAGTCGGTGGCCAAGGCCGAGCTCCGCAAGCAGTTCGAGGCCATCCAGGTGGTGGTCGAGGACGCGGCCGAGGAAGGCGCCTTCGGGCTTTAGCGCGAGCGCCGCGGAGGCGCGGCCGGCTTGAGCGGTCCGCCCGGAGGACCTTGATCGGTCAGGTCATCAGCTGCCAGTCGAACACCACCTTGAAGTCCTCGTAGCAGGGCTCGCAGATCCAGCGGTGATCGCCGGTGGTGAAGCCCTCGGTGGCGACCGGCGTGCCCTCGAGCTGCCGGCTGCGGAAGGGCGTCCAGCAGAACTCGCAGTGGTCGTGCTCGGAGCCGGGGCGCGAGGGCGCATAGCGCTCGAAGCGCAGCAGCTCTTCGTGCGAGAAGATCTGTCCCTGCAGGCGCCAGTCGTTCTGGTCGATCATGTCGTTCTCCTCAAGGTACCGGGATGCCCGCTCCCGCGGACTCCCCAAGCAAGGTTTCGCAGGCGGCGATCTTCGAGGGATCGCCCCGGCCGGCGGCCGCCGCCCCCGGATCGCCCGACGCGAGGTTGAGCGAGAGGCCGTATGCCACGCAGCCGCGCGCGTCGGTGACCTCGACCGCCTCCGGCGGCGCCGCGGCCAGCGCCTTGGCGAGCGCGCGGACCCAGGCGACCGCCGCGCGGTGCCGGAGCTCGTCGGACGGCGGCACCGACGGCTCGAACCTGGCGGCCACGGCGAGCTTCGGCGCGGCCTCCCAGGTGGTATCGCGCGCCTCTTCGCTGGCGCGCAGCACGCGGGTCTTGCCCGAGAGCTCGATTTGCGCTTCTGCCCGCGCAACGAAGCGGTGCTGCGTCGCCGGCACGCGCTGGTTCTTTCCTTTCACGTCCGGTGCCAGCGCAACGGTGACGCTGGTGGCGTGTTCGACGGCGACGGTCATCCGTCCGACGAACACCTCGGGCCCCGAGGCGTCGTAGACGAGGTTCGTCTCCTGCGAGAGCTCGCCAATGGCGGCGGAGAGCAGCGGGTCTGGCGGCGCGGAAGGGTCGGCCGGTCCTACGCGGAGGCGCGGCCGCAGCCGGCCGGCCAGCTCCGACACGGTCTTCGCGTCGCAGGAGGGCTTGCCGCCCTCGGGGAGCGCGGCCCGGGCGCGACCGCACCAGAGAAGCGCCTCCTCGGGAGCGGCACTGGCCACGAGCAAGAGGAGCCTGTCCTGCGCGCAGGCCTGCACGAGATCCTGTGCGAGGTCGGGCTTGGCGACCGCGCGCGCGGTGTCGGCGGCGCGCAGCAGCTCAGCGCAATCTCCGCGCGAAGCCATGGCCTGCTCCGCCGGAGTGCGCTTGTGAGCGCAGGCGAGCAAGAGGGTCAGGACCAGCAGCTTCGGTGAGCTCTTTCGCATCGCAATTCCTCCAACGCAGGGCCGCCCGCGATTCTTTCCAGCACGCTCGCTTTACGAGGGAGCGCCGCTTCCCTGTGCTAGCTTACGCGCCCGATGGCGAAGATCGGCGAGCTTCTGATCGCAGAAGGACACCTCACACAGGACGGGCTGGAGGAAGCGCTCGACTGGCAGGTGCTCTACGGTGGCCGGCTGGGCACGAATCTCCTCGAGCTCGAGTTGGTGCCGGAGGCGGACCTCGCCCGCGCGCTGGGCCGCCAGCTGGGAGCCGAGGTGACCTGGGGCGAGCTGCAGCCGGACCTGTCGCTCCTCGGCGCCATCCCGAAGCACATCGCCGACCGCCAGGAGATCATCCCCTGGAAGCTGGAGAAGCGAAGGCTCAAGGTCCTCTGCGTCGACATCAAGCTGCAGCAGCTCGACGAGCTCGGGTACAGGCTCGGCCGCACCTGCCAGGCGGTGATCGCGCCCGAGTACCGCATCTTCCAGGCGCTGCGCGCGCATTATCAGGCCCAGCGGCAGATGCGGGCGTTGGACTTCGGCGTGGTGCCCGAAGAGGGGCGCGAGGAGCGCAGGCGGACGAAGCTCAAGCAGGAGAAGGGCTCGCCCGAGGAGCCGGCGCCGGAGCTCATCGACGAGGGCGCCTTCAACGACATCTACAATCAGATGCTGGCCGGACGATCGGCGGTGCCGCAGAGCAAGCCGCAGGCCGCCACGCCGCCGCCTGCTGCCCGAGCGCCTGCACTGCCTGCGCCTCGCACGCCCGCGCCCAGGGCACCGTCGCAGCCGCAGCCGCCTCGCGCCACGACAGCGCCGCTGCAGCGCGAGGCCGCCCCCTCGTGGCAGCAGCAGTCGCGCCTCGCCCCGACGCCGCCCGTGATCGCACCCGCGCCGACGCAGGTGCGCTCGCGCACCGCGGTCCGTGTCACGCCGCTGCCGGATGGCCCGCCGCCGTTGGAGCGCCGCGCCGGCCCACCGCCAGAAGCGCTCGAGACGCTACCGGACGACGCCATCCTCGAAGCCCTCCCCGACGATGCCATGCTCGAGGAGCCGCCGGCCGAAGCCGAGGCGCCGCTCCCAATGGTGAGCTGGGAGGATGACCCCGCGCCGCCCGCGCAGCCGGCCATCGACGAGTCGCCGCTCGACTTCAAGCAGGCGCTGAAGCTGCTGGAGGGCGTCTCCGATCGCGACTCCATCGCCCACATCGTGCTGCGGGCCTCGCGCGCCAAGGCGGCTCGCGCGCTCCTCCTCCAGGTGCAGGGCGGCGTGGCGCTCGGCTGGGACGGGCTCGGCGAGGGGCTGTCGGGCGGGGCGGCGCGCGCGGTCGCCATTCCGCTCTCGGCGCAGTCGGCGTTTTCGCTGGTGGTGAAGACGCGCAGCCACTACCTGGGCCCGCTGCAGAAGACGCCGTCCAACATCCGCTTCCTCGCCGCGCTGGGGAAGAAGGTCCCGCTCTCGTCGCTGCTGGTGCCCATCCTGCACAAGGGCCGCGTCTCGCATCTGCTCTACCTCGACAACGGCCACCGGCAGCAGGCGCCGACCGACATCGGCGAGATGCTCATCCTCAGCCAGCGCATCGCCCAGACGGTCGACGCACTGGTCGCGCGCAAGCGGAAGGCCGCGCGCGGATGATGGGGAGGCGAGCGGCGGTCGCGGCCGTGGCGCTCCTCGCGGGCGCCTGCGCGGGAGACCTCACCTCTCCGTTCGCGGCAGTCGCCGTCACCTACGACGCCGGAAAGCACCAGTACAAGCTGGCGCAGGTTCCGGTGACCACGATGACGGGCAGCCTGCGGCACCTGCAGGGCTCGGCGGGAACGGTGCGCGCAGGCGGGACGGTGCGTGTGGTCGAGGCCGCGCTGGCGCAGAAGGGCGCGACCGTGGACGTTCTGCGCGCGCAGTTCATCACCGCGCAGCCGCAGGAGGTGAACCTCTCCTGGAGCGTGCTCAACGACATCGTCTACCCTGAGGACTTCGCCTCGCTCGAGCTCCTCAGCGGCTACTACAATCTCGAGAAGGCGCGCAGCAAGTTCCAGAGCGAATTCGGACTCGCGACGCTGCCGGCGATGCCCATCGTCGCGCACGCGACCGTGCTCGACGATCGCGGCCTTTCTCCCCTCGGCCCCGGCGAGCTCTATTATCCGCCGCTCGCGACCTTCTACTTCCCGGTCCCGACCTCGGCCGACGTCCAGCTCCCGCTCGTCTTCAATCCAGGCGCGGTGGCGCACGCGCTGGGGCACGAGGCGGTGGCGCAGCTCGTCTGGGGAGGCGCACCGGTCGCCGCACCCGAGACCGGGCCCGCCAAGGACCCGCAGTGGAACAGGGCGCGCCACGTCGCCCGGTCGATGACCGAGGGCCTCGCCGACTACCTCGGCGTCGCCACCACCGGGGACCCGCGCTGGTTCGATCACTCCGAGCAGCAGCGGGCGGCGCAGAGCGCGCTCGACGTCATCCGCTGCAGCACGCCCGACATGTTGCAGGCGCTGCCGGTGGACGACGACCTGGCGCCGTACAACCCCTTTCCGCTCGGCACGGTGCTGGCGGCCGCGCTCTGGGAGGCTTCGCAGGGCAGCGTGCCCCAGGTGATCGCGAAGGGCGTGCTCGCGGCACTGCCCGACATCGCGGCCCGTGTCTCCAGCGACGCGAGCCAGCTCAACCTCGCTTTGGTGCTCGATGCGCTCGTCAAGGCGGCCGCGCCAGAACAGCAGAACGAGCTGTGCGGTCTCTTCCTCAACCGCTTCTCGAAGCTGTCGGTGACGAGCCTGCCGTCGTGCAGCGCGCCGGTGCCGCACCAGGAATGCCAGTGAAGCGGATGGCGTTCGCGCTCTGCCTGTGCGCGCCCGCGCTGCTGGCGCAGCAGGAGCCGACGCCGTTCTGGCTGCCGCCGCCGGCTCCGATTAGAAATGCGGCGCCGACGAAGCAGAAGCCAGCGCCACCAGCGAAGCATCACAGGCCGGGGGAGACCGAGGTCGCGCCGCCCGTGAAGCCGCCATTGAGGAAGAAACGCGTCGAGGTGGAGCCGCCTGACATCGGGCGCAGCCAGAAGGCCCTGCCCGAAGCAAACCCGCGCGCCGCGCCGGAAGCAGCGCCCAGCCTTTTCCCCACGGCAGCGCCGCCCCCAAAGCCGGCCACACCGGAAGGTCCCGCCGCCGTGGTTGCCGACACGCCAGGCGCCGAGCCGGTGCCGGACGAGCCACGCGGGCCAGCGCGGCGCTTCAGCATCGACCTGAACTTCGGCCTCTGGGGCAAGTCGCCCATCGAGGGTGGCGGCCGCTCCTATGACGTCGCCTACGGGCTGCGGTTCGGCTACGAGCTGCTGCCCGGGCGGGTCGAGCTCGAGCTGCTCGCGCTGCGCGCCGGCCGGACCGCAGGCACCGCCTTCGCCAACGCGACCACCACCCACAACCTCCTCGCTCTGCGCGCCTTCTACCTGCTTGGCGCGGGGCGCTTCACCGCGCTGCTCGGCGGCGGGGCCGGCACCGCGCTCGCGCAGACGCACTACACCGTCCAGGACGTCGGCGGCACGCCCGTCAGCCTCGACGCGACCTCGGCTCGCCTCGTGGTGCAGGTCACAGCCGGGGCACGGGCGCGCGTCTATCGTGGCCTCGACCTGCGCGCGGAGGTCTCCGCAGTGCTGCGCGACGGCAAGCTGGACGTGCTGCCGCTCGCGGGCGCCGGTTGGGCATTCTGAAGTAGCGGTGCTTTTCAGGGTTTGCGATACTTGAAGAAGTTGAGTCGCGCCGCTCTTGCGCGATGGGGAGGTCCAAAGTGCTGACTAAGCGCCTCGCTCTCTGCGCTGCCTTGTCCGTCGTACCGCGGCTCGCGCTCGCCGGTCCTGGCAAGGGCGAGCTCGACTGGAGCCGCCGCGTACTCGTCGGCCACGGCCAGGGCGCGCCCGATCTCAACGCCGCCTCCATCGCGGTGGCGCGCCTCGGCGCCGAGCGCGCCGCGAAGCTCGACGCCTTCCGCAACGCGCTCGAGACGCTCCAGGGCGCCGAGCTCGAGAGCGGCGGCAGCGTCGGAACGCTGCTGCAGAACGACACCACGCTGCGGTCCAGGGTCGAGGGCAAGCTCAAGGGCGTGCAGGCGATCAAGACGCACTACTTCTCGGACGGCGCCGTCTCGCTCGACATCGAGGTGCCGCTCGATCTGCTTCCTGCCGATCTCGCGAAGGGCCTCAAACTGCCGGCCGGCGTCGCAAGGCTCAAGGGCGCGGATGATTCCGGCGCAAAAGGAGCGGGCGGGGCGCAGCTCGGCGCCGACGTCGTCACCCAGACTGCCCAGGGACAGGCGGCGGTGCTCAACGGGGACAAGCCCGCCGCGCGAGAGAAGGCCATCGAGGACGCGCTCCGCCACGCCGTCGAGATGGCGGTGGGCACCAAGGTCACCAGCACCAGCGAGACCCAGGATTTTCAGACCAAGATGGATCAGGTCATGACCCACTCGACGGGCTTCGTGAAGAAGTACGACATCGTCAAGGAAGGCATGGACGGCGACGTGGTGCAGGTGACCATCAAGGCCTTCATCTCGAGCCTCGAGCTGGACAAGGACCTCGAGGCGATGGGCCTGTTGGTGGCGCGCAAGAACATGCCGCGCACCATGGTGCTGATCGCCGAGCAGAACATCGGCATGGCCGCGCCGGCCGCGGCCTGGATGAAACAGGGGAAGGACCAGCCGGCCGCGGTCTCGGTCGATCTGCGGATCGCCGAGAACGTCATGCTCGACGGCCTCAAGAACGGCGGCTTCCGACAGCTGATCGATCCCGAGATCGCCGAGGAGAAGGCCGTCTCGATCGGCGGCATCACCACCGACATCACGGCGGCGCAGGCCCGCAAGCTCGGCTCGCTCACGCACGCCGAGGTGATCATCATCGGCCGCGTCATCGCCACCACGCGCGGCGACGCGCCGGAGGAGCTGGGCAAGGGGTGGCGCGTCTGCTCGGCCATCCTCACGGGCCGCGCGGTCAACACCGACAACGGCGACATCCTCTCGACCAGCGAAACCGCGCAGAACGCGATGCAGCTCGACGATCTGAACTGCGGCAAGGAAGCGATCAAGAAGGCCGCCAAGGCCTTCACGCAGGACATGGTCAAGAAGATCGGCGAGCGCTGGAGCAAGGACGTCTCCGGCGGCAGCGAGGTGCACCTCACCGTCAAGAAGGTCTCTTCGTTCAAGCAGGCCTCCGAGTTCCGCAGCGCGCTCACCCAGTACATGCGCGGCGTCAAGGGCGTCGCCCAGCGCAGCTTCAGCGCGGGCACCCAGGAGCTCGACGTGACGCTGGTGGGCTCGACCGACCAATTCGCCGAGGAGCTGGAGTCGAAGAAGCTGGGCAAGTTCTCCGTCAAGGTGACCGGCACCACCGCCAACACGGTGGACCTGGAGCTGGGGCAGCAGTGAGGCTGCTCGCGCTGGTCGCTGGCAGCCTGTTCTGCCTCGGCTGCAGCGCCGCGGTGCCCGCGCTGGCCAAGGTCGCGCTGCGCGGCGCCGACCCGAAATCCGAGCTCACGGTGGACGGCGCGCCCGCCGGCGCGATGGCGGACTACCAGCACAGCCGGCTGCGCCTGCCGCCCGGCCATCACGTCTTCATCCTGCGCTCGGCGCAGGGCGCGGTGACGACGCGCGAGGCGGACGTCGGGCCCGGCGACGACATCGCGCTCGACTTCAATCCAGCTGGAGGCACCCGATGAAGAGGCTGTCGATCGCGCTCGGCGCAGGAGCGCTGCTCTCGTGCGCGCTGTTCGTGCAGCGGTTGTCGGCCGAGGCGAGGCCGGCGCAGGTCTCGGCGCTCGAGGGCAAGGCCGCCAAAGCGCGCGACGGTGGAAAAGCGTCGCCGCTCTTGGTCGGCTCGGCGGTTTCGCAAGGCGACCTCATCACCACCGAAGCCGGCTCGCGGCTCGAGATCAAGTTCGCCGACGCGTCTCTGCTTCGGATCGGGCCCAGCGCGAAGCTGCAGATCAGCGCGGCCCACTTCGGCGGCGGCCCGGCCCGGCGGCAGATGACCGCCAGGCTCTTCTTCGGCAGCCTCTGGGCGAAGGTGACCAAAGCCATCCAGGGCGAGCAGAAGTTTCAGATCGAGACCGAGAACGCGGTGGCCGGCGTGCGCGGCACCACCTTCCGCGTGGACGCGCGGCAGGACAAGAGCGTGCTGGTACGCGTCTACGCAGGCGCGGTGGCCGTGGCGAAGAATGTGCCGATCTACGCGTCGGGAAAGCCGGGTGATCGGCGCGAGGTGGCGGGCCCCGATGAGGTCTCGCGCGACAAGTGGGAGAAGATCGTCGGCAAGCAGATGCAGATCCTGATCGCCGCCGATGGCACGCCCGGCGACCCGACCCAGCTCGCCGACACGGACGAGAAGGCCGATGAGCTGGGCAGCTGGAAGCCTTGATCAACGTCCCCAACTTCCTCACCGGGCTGCGCATCCTCGCCATCCCGGTCTTCATCGTTCTGTTCGTGCAGGGACGCCTCAGTGCGGCCCTCGCGGTCTTCGTGGGCGCGCAGGTGACCGACGTCCTCGACGGCATCGCGGCGCGCGCCCTGCGCCAGTTCACCCGCCTCGGCGCCATCCTCGACCCGCTCGCCGACAAGGCCATGGGGATGGCGGCGCTGGTCCTGCTCAGCTGGTCGCACCGGCTGCCGTCGTGGCTGCTCTTCGTGGTGCTGTTCCGGGAGCTGTGCATCTTCACCGCCATCGGGCTGCTCGACCGCACCGGCCGCAGCTACCAGATCCGCCCGACTCGCTTCGGGAAGTATTCGACCTTCTTCCTCGCCGCGACCACCTTCGTCGCGCTGGTGCTCCACGCCCGCGAGACAGGGCACTCCGCGGCGCTGATCGCCCTGACGCTGGTGGCGGCCGAGAGCGTGGTGATCTCCTGGGGCCAGTACCTCTGGATCTGGATCGGCCTGATGCGGAAACCGCGCGCCGCGTGAGCCTCTCCCTGCAATATCGGGCGTTAGTCGAGGCTTTATCAACACGCATGGAATGCTTGCTCCGGAACCCTCGATGCTCTCCCGGCAATGCGCGCGCTAATTGTGAGCAGGGCTGAGAGTCGATTGCTGAGCGATCCTGGCCCTGGCCGAACGGCGAGCCCGCCGGCGGGGCTGCCTTTGGGCGGCATTGGGGTACGAGCTCTGATTGGATTGGTGCGAGCGACAGGGATCGAACCTGTGACCACTGCCGTGTCAAGGCAGTGCTCTACCGCTGAGCTACGCTCGCGAACCTGAAAGCCGGGAAAGCGGCGAACCTCTTAGACGGAAGCTCGCGCATTCGTCAAGCAGAACATCTTGCGCCAGCGCGCCGCGCGCGGTACCCCAAACCCATGTCCGAGACGCTGACCATCACGCTCCCCGACGGCTCCACAAAGCAGGTGGAGCGCGGGACCACCATCGCCGATTTCGTCAAGACGCAGATCGGGGCGGGCCTCGCCAAGGCCGCGCTCTTCGCCAGGCTGGATGAGCAGGAGCTCGACCTCAACCGGGCCATCGAGCACGGCGGCAAGCTGCAGATCTTTACCAGCAAGTCCCCGCAGGGCCTGGACTTGATCCGCCACGACGCCGCGCACCTGGTGGCGAGCGCGGTGCAACGCCTTTTCCCGGGAACGCAGGTGACCATCGGCCCCTCGACCGACGAAGGCTTCTATTACGACTTCTATCGCGAGAAGCCGTTCACGCCCGACGACCTCGAGGCGATCGAGAAGGAGGCCAACGAGGAGATCCGCAAGAACCAGCCCTTCGTGCGCAGGGAGGTCAGCAAGGAGGAGGCGCTGGCGCTCTTCGGGAAGCTGGGCGAGAAGTTCAAGCTCGAGATCATCGAGGACATCTTCAACAAGGGCGCGAAGACGCTCACGCTCTACAGCCACGGCGACTGGACCGATTTCTGCCTCGGGCCGCACGCGCCGACCACCGGCAAGGTGGGCGTGATCAAGCTGCTCAACGTCGCGGGCGCGTACTGGCGCGGCGATCATCGCAATGCGCAGCTGCAGCGAATCTATGGGACGGCCTTTTTCGACAAGAAGGATCTCGACGCCTGGCTCGCGCAGCAGGAGGAGGCGAAGAAGCGCGACCACCGCAAGCTGGGCAAGGAGCTCGACCTCTTCTACTTCCACCACTTCGCGCCCGGCGCCGTCTTCTGGGCGCCCAAGGGCACCGTGCTGATGAACGTGCTCTCGGGCGCGATGCGCGCGCTTTGCCTCGGCAACGGCTACGTGGAGATCAAGACGCCGCTGCTGTTCAACAAGGGCCTCTGGGAGATCAGCGGGCACTGGGGCAAGTACAAGGAGAACATGTTCCTGGTGCAGGACAGCGAGACCTTGGAGCACGACTTCTCGCTCAAGCCGATGAACTGCCCCAGCCATCATCTCTTCTATCAAATGAAGAAGCATTCTTATCGAGAGTTACCAATTCGTTATCACACGCAGGACATCCTCCACCGCAACGAGGCGACCGGCGTGCTCTCGGGCCTGACGCGCGTGCGGCAGTTCCAGCAGGACGACGCGCACATCTACATCATGGAGTCGCAGATCACCGAGGAGGTGACGCGGCTCACCGGGCTGCTGCGCAAGGTCTACACGGCGTTCGGGCTCGAGTTCACGGCCAAGTTCTCCACGCGGCCCGAGCAGCGGCTGGGCGACGACGCGACCTGGGACCGCGCCGAGGCCGCGCTGCGCGCCGCGCTGGAAGCGACGGGCTTGAAATGGGAGCTCAAGGAGGGCGACGGCGCGTTCTACGGGCCCAAGATCGACTTCGACGTCAGCGATTCGATCGGCCGCAAGTGGCAGCTCGGGACCATCCAGCTCGACTACCTCGCCCCCGAGCGCTTCGATCTCAAGTACGTCGGCGAGGACAACACCGAGCACCGGCCGGTCATCATCCACCGCGCCATCTACGGCTCGTTCGAGCGCTTCATCGCCATTCTCATCGAGCACTATGCGGGCAACTTCCCGGTGTGGCTCGCGCCGGTGCAGGCGCGAGTGGTGCCCATCGCCGACCGGCAGGAGCCGTGGGCGCGCGAGGTGATCGCGATGCTCAAGGCGCGCGGCCTGCGCGTCGAGCTCGACGAAACCAACGAGAAGCTCGGCGCCAAGATCCGCCTCGCGCAGCTCGCGAAGGTCCCTTACACGCTCGTGGTCGGAGACAAGGAGGTCGAGCAAAAGGGCGTCTCCCCGCGCCAGCACGGCGAGGGCAAGGACGCCGAGCTCGGCTTCATGGACGCCGCCGCATTCGTGGAGAAGATCGCGGCCGAGGCCGTGGTGCCGTACTAGCGTGCCGCCCTTTCCCGCCGCCGCCTTCTTTTCCGGCGTGTCGCTGATCGCCCTCGGCGTGCTGTTGATTGCGGGGCTCTTCGGAGCGCACATCGAGGTGCCGTTGCGACTGCTCGGGCTGGCGCCGGCGCTGATCCTGTTGCTGGTCGGCTCGGCGGTGGCGGTGTTTTCGCTCGCCGCCTTTCGCTGGCAGCGGCGCGCGCGGCTGCGGGGCACGCGCTCGCAAGGGTTCGTCGAGACCATCCAGCCCACCCGCGGCAAGTGGCGCGTCCGCGCCCGCTGGCGCAATGATCGGGGCCGCGAGTTTCACTTCGACAGCGCTCTCGAGCGTGCGCGGCCGGTGGTGGCGGAGGGCGAGCGAGTGGTCGTCTGGGTGGACGAGGCCGATCCGGCCCGCTACCATTTCGTCGATCTCGACGGCACGCGCTGAGCGGAGGCGTTCCTGACCCATCGCGCTCTCCTCCGCGCCAATCCGGCCTGCACACCATTTCAGCTTGAGGGTGCCTTGACACGACGCGCGCCGTCGCTACCATGCGCCGGCTCTTTACATTCGATCGTTTTTCAATTATCCGGCGGGCCGGAAGTCCTGCCGAAGCGCTTTTCATCTGCCTAGGAGTCTGCCATCCGCGACGCACGTACGAACCGCCGCATCCGCGCACGAGAGCTGCGAGTCATCGGTCCGGAGGGCGAGCAGTTGGGCGTCCTGAATCTCGAGGTCGCGCTGGCGAAGGCCGTCGAGTTCGGTCTCGACCTGGTCGAAGTCTCGCCGATGGCGAAGCCGCCGGTCTGCAAGATCATGGACTACGGCAAGTTCAAGTACGAGACCAAGAAGAAGGCGAACGAGGCCAAGAAGAAGCAGACGGTCGTCAAGCTCAAGGAAGTGAAGTTCCGGCCCAAGACCGAAGAGCATGACTACAACTTCAAGGTCAAGGC
>JAYWBT010000201.1:0-9262 GCA_043781235.1 Deltaproteobacteria bacterium | reverse complement strand
ACCTGCATCTGGGGTGCTCTATCCACCCACTTCCGGGTTGCGCCCGTGCTGCAGCGACAGACTCAGGTCAGGCCGTATTCGCGAATCTTGTAGAGCAGCGCTCTGGGCGACAGCTCGAGCAGCTCGGCCGCCTTGGTCCGGTTACCGCCGGTCTGCAGCAAGGCGCGGCGGATGAGGTCGGCCTCCAGCACGCGCGAGGCGCGCTTGATCGAAAAGTCCCCGGGGTCGAGCGCGCTCGGCACCGGCACCGGCTCCGCGCCAGCGCGCACCGGCTCGGGCAGCGCCTCCGGCTCGATCTCCTCCTCTTCCGACAGCACCAGCGCGCGCTCGAGTGCGTTCTCCAACTCGCGCACGTTGCCCGGCCAGCGAAAGCGCACCAGGAGCTCGAGCGCCTTGCGCGACAGCCCCCGAGGCGCGACGCCGATGCGCGCCGCGTGCCGGGCGAGGAACCGGGCCGCGAGCGCGGGGATCTCCTCGGCCCGCTCGCGCAGCGGAGGCAGCTTCAGTCCGACGACGTTGAGCCGGTAGTAGAGGTCCTCGCGAAAGCGCCCCGCCTGCACCAGCTGCGCGAGATCGCGGTTGGTGGCGGCGAGGATACGCACGTCCACCTTGGTGGCCCGCGAATCGCCGACCCGCCGGACCTCGCTTTCCTGAAGGACGCGCAGCAGCGCCGGCTGCAGCTGCAGGGGCAGCTCGCCCACCTCGTCGAGCAGGAGCGTGCCGCCGTCCGCCTCCTCGAAGAGGCCGCGCCTGGCAGTCCGCGCATCGGTGAAGGCACCCTTGGCGTGGCCGAACAGCTCGCTCTCGATGAGCGCTTCCGGAATGGACCCACAGTTCACCGCCACGAAGGGCCGCTCGGCGCGCGGCGACAACTCGTGCAGCGCCCGGGCCACCACCTCCTTACCGGTGCCGCTCTCGCCTTCGATGAGCACGGTGGTGGTAGTGGGCGCGACCTTCGCGAGAACCCGCATCACCTCGCGCATCGCCGGCGTCTCGGCGATGAGCTGGGACGGCCCCCGCGCCCGTGAGATCTCCCGCCGCAGCCGCAGGTTCTCGAGCCGCAGCCGCTCGCGCTCCTCGGCCTTGCGCAGAACCAGCAGCACCTCGTCGGGGTGGAAGGGCTTGCCCAGGTAGTCGTAGGCGCCGGCCTTCATCGCCTCGATGGCCAGCTCGTGCGAACCGTACGCGCTCATGACGATGATCGTCGTCTCGGGGCTCGCCGCCTGCGCCGCCCGGACCAGCTGCAGGCCGTCGAGCTTCGGCATGCGCACGTCGGTGACCAGGGCGTCGTAGTCGCGCGCCTGCAGTTCGCGCAGCGCCTCCTCGCCGTCGGAGACGGCGCGGACTTCGTAGCCGCGCTCCGAGAGGAGGACGACCAGCACGTGGCGGATCGACTCTTCGTCGTCGGCGATGAGGATGGAGCGCAGGACCATGGGCGTGCAGTCTACGCCACGCGAGTCATGGTTTCAGCTGGCTGGCCATGGCGAAGAAGCGGGCTGGGTCGTGAAAGTCCTCGAAGTGGGCCCGGAGCCAGGCCTCATCGCGGTCCCACCAACGCAGGGCGAGTAGCCGCTCGACCTCGTCCGGCCCGAATCGGTGGCGGAGGATGCGGGCCGGCACCCCGCCGACGATGGCGTAGGGCGGCACGTCCTTGGCGACTACCGAGCCGGCGGCCACGATGGCGCCATCGCCGATATTCACGCCGTCGCGCACGATGACGCCCGCGCCGAGCCAGACGTCGTTGCCGATCGTGGTCTCGCTGAACTCGTCAAAATAACTCGCGTCTGCAAAGGTGGTCCCCGACTGCTCGAGGAGCGAGTAGAACGCCGGGTGCGTCGAGATCATCTGCGTCGGGTGCATCCCCAGGCCGAATCTGCAGGCGGGTCCGATCGAGCAGAACCTGCCGATCCGCGTCCGGACCGCACGCGAACCCTGCCCGAGGTAGCTGAACGAGCCGATGCGCGATCGATAGGCATAGGCGCGCTCGTAGAGCACCACCTGCGGCTCGAGTTCGCACTCCACCGCGAGCGCAAGGTAGTGCTGGGTGAATCTCTCGAAGCGACGTTTGCAGGAGATCCAGTTGGCGAGGAATTGCGCATACTCGGTGACCGGGTTCTTCCAGAGCTCACGCATGCGCGGTCCGGAAGAAGAGCCCGTCCGCCTGCAGCTGCCGGCCGGTCCCCGGATCGCTGAAGGCCGAATCGATCCCGTGGCACTCGAAGCCGAAGCCCGCCAGTCGATCGATCATCTCCAGCCAGAGCACCTGCCCGCGGTAAAGCTCCGCGAAGGAGAGCTCGACCTGTAGGCCTTCGATGCGCGGCAAAATCGATGCGGCGCCCGCGAGCACCTGCGGCTCGTATCCCTGCACGTCGATCTTGAGGAGCACCTTGCCGGGCGGCGTCTGCAGAAAGGGCTCCGCGGCGATCTCGAGCGGCAGCATGGGCACCTCCTCGCGCGCGACCGTTCCCGTTCCCGGCGCGGCGCGCTCGTGCAAGGGCAGCATCTCGAGCAGCGAGCTGCTGGCTGAGTTGCCCGCCACCTGCAGCTCGACGGTGCGACGCGACTCGCCGATCGCGCAGCGCTGCGCGACCTTCCAGTCGAGGTCGGAGCGGGCCCGGGCCGCCAGCACCTCGTGCGCCCTGGCCATCGGCTCGAAAGAGACGATCTGGCCGCGATATCCGATCTCGCGCAGGTACGAACCGTACTGGCCTTCGTTGGCGCCGACATCGATCACGAGGCCGATGCGATGGACCTCGAGCAGCTTGATCAGGCGGAGCCGCGCCGAGCTGTGCACGCTCGCCCGCGTCAGCTCGAGACCCGCCTGCGCGAGCCATTTCCGCATGCGCCGTGTAAGCCAGGGAGCCATGAGAGTCCTCGCGGCGTTGTTTGCGCGCTCCGTCTCAATCAGCTAACATAAGTTGGCGGTTTTTCCGATGAAAGAGCCCGGCCATCGAACCACATCGCTGCGGATCGGCGCCATCATACCGGTTCGGATGACGTCGTCGCGGCTGCCCGGAAAGCCCCTGCGCGAGGTTTCTGGAAAAAGCGCGCTCGCCCGCGTCGCCGGCCAGGCCGCGCGCTGCAACTACGTCGAGCGGGTGGTGATCGCGACCACCGATCAACCCAGCGACGAGGTGCTCGCAGAGCACGCCCGCTCCCTCGGATATTCCGTCCATTGCGGGCCGGCCGAGGACATCTTGCGCCGGCTCGACGAAGCGGCGCGCGCCTTCGGATTCGAGATCGTCGTCGAGGTCGACGGCGACGATCTGCTCTGCTCCTCCGGGCACATGGATCGCGCCGTCGAGATCCTGCAGCAACGCGACGCCGATCTGGTCACCTTCTCGGGCCTTCCGCTCGGCGCCACGCCCACCGTGCTGCGCTCCGCCGCGCTCGAGCGCGCTGTCAAGGAGCGGACCGGGCGCCAGAACTCGACCGGCTTCTTTCGCTTCCTCCTCGAGAGCGGCCGCTTCCAGGTGGTGCGGGAGCCGTCGAGCGATCCGCGGGACGCGCACCCGGCCGCGCGGCTGACGCTCGACTATCCTCAAGATTTGGCCTTCTTCGACGCGGTCTATCGCGAGCTCGACGCGCTGGGGACCGAGTGGACGCTCTCGACCGTCGTCGCTCTCCTGCACCGCCGGCCGGAGCTGCTCGCGCTCAACCAGGGTTTGGAAACGATCTACGCGGAGCATTTCCGCCAGGGCCTCGCCGAATGAAGTTCTTCCAGGTCGGCCTGGGCTCGATGGGCAAGCGCCGCATCCGCTGCCTCAAGGCGCTGGGTGAAACCGACATCGTGGGTTTTGATCCGCGCGCCGACCGCCGCGCCGAGGCGGAAAAGCTCGGCGTCCGCACCGTCGAGTCGTTCGACCAGGGCCTTGCGCTGCCGCACGACGCCGTCCTCGTCTCGACGCCGCCCGACCAGCACTACCCGTTCGTGAGGGCTGCGCTCGAGGCGGGCCGGCACACGTTCTGCGAAGCCAACATCGTCTCCGAAGGCGCGCGCGAGCTGGCGGCGCTGGCGGCGGCGCGAAAGTTGGTGGCGGCGCCGTCCGCGACCATGCGCTTTCATCCCCTCTACCAGCATCTCCACCGGCTCATCGTCAGGGACAAAGTCTTGGGGAAGCCGCTCCTGCTCAACTTTCACCTCGGCGGCTACATCCTTGACTGGCATCCCTGGGAGGGGCTCGACTTCTACGCGGGCCGCCGCGCGACGGGCGCCTGCCGCGAGATGGTCCCCTTCGAGTTCGAGTGGATGCAGTGGATCTTTGGGCCGGTCGAGTCGGTCCAGTGCACCTACGCGCGCCAGCTCGACCTGCCCAGCGACGCCGACGACGCGTACTCCATCGTCGCCCGCTTCGTTTCGGGATTGCTCGCCACCGTGCTGGTCGACGTCATCGCTCGCTATCCCCTCCGCGAAGGAAAAGTTCTCTCGCAGTCCGGGACCCTCTCCTGGGATTTCGAGAGCCAGAAAGTCCGCCACTACGACGGCGAGACGCACTCTTGGAGGGAGCACAAGGCGGCCGCGCGCGGCTTCAACATCGAGGAGATGTACGTCGACGAGATCGACACCTGGATGAAGGCGTGCCGTGGCCTCGCGCCCTGGCCGCACAGCTACGCGGACGACGAGCAGCTCGGGCACATCCTCCTCGCTGCCGAGCGCTCGAGCGAGACCGGCCAGCGCGTCGCCCTTCGCGAGGTCTCGACTTGAGCCGCACCAAGTCGCTGCACGAGCGGGCGCTCCGCCTGATTCCCGGCGGAGCGCACACCTACAGCAAGGGCGACGATCAGTTCCCCGAAAACGCGCCGGCGCTGCTCGAGCGCGGCCTCGGCTGCTACACTTGGGATCCCGACGGCAACCGCTGGCTCGACTACGGCATGGGCCTGCGCTCGGTGATCCTCGGCCACGCGCACGAGCCCGTCCTGGCGGCGGTGCGGGCGCAGCTCGAGCGCGGGAGCAACTTCACCCGGCCCTCCCCCATCGAAGGCGAGCTCGCCGAGCAGCTTCAAGAGCTCATCCCCTGCGCGCAGATGTCGAAGTTCACCAAGAACGGCTCCGACGCGACCAGCGCCGCGGTCAGGCTGGCGCGCGCGTACACCGGGCGCGATTTGGTGGCCGCTTCCAAGACTAACCCCTTCTACAGCTTCGACGACTGGTGGATCGGCAGCACGCCGGTCAGCAGCGGCATCCCGCGCGCCGTCGGCGAGCTCACCCTGCTCTTCGACTTCAACGACCTCGCGTCGCTGCAGGCGCTCTTCGACGCCCATCCGGGCGGCATCGCCTGCGTGATCCTGGAGCCGGTCGCGCTCGAGCCGCCGCGCCCGGGTTTCCTCGAAGCGGTGGTCGCGCTGGGCCACAAGAATGGCGCGTTGGTCATCTTCGACGAGATGATCACCGGCTTCCGTTACCACCTCAGCGGCGCGCAGGGCCTCTACGGCGTGCTACCCGATCTGGCCACCTACGGAAAAGCGCTCGCCAACGGGTTCTCGGTGTCGGCCGTGTGCGGCAGCAAGGAAGTGATGCGCCTCGGCGGGCTCGAGCACGACCGCGACCGCGTCTTCCTGCTCTCCGCGACGCACGGTGCCGAGACGCACGCCCTCGCCGCGGCGCTCGCCACCCTCGCCGCGCTGCGGGCGAACGACGTCGCCGGCCACATCCAGCGGCTGGGCGCGCGCCTCAAAGCCGGCATCCGCCAGGCGGCGCGCGACTGCGGCATCGAAGGAAAGGTCGACTGTAAAGGGTTCGACGCCAGCCCATTCATCGTCTTCCGCGACCGGGACGGCAACTCCTCCCTGCCCCTGCGCACGCTCTTTCTCCAGGAGATGGTGGCCCGTTCGATCCTCATCCCCTACGTCGCCATCAGCTGGTCGCACGGCGAGGCGGAGATCGATCGCACGCTGGAGGCGGTGCGCGAAAGCCTGCGCATCTACGCCCGGGCCCTCGAGGACGGTGTCGAGCGGCACCTGCGCGGAGCCGCGGTCAAACCCGTCTTCCGCCGCCGCAATTGAGCCCCCGATGAAGATCATTGCCCTGCAGGGACGGCAGATCGGCGGCGGAGCGCGGTGCTTCGTCATCGCCGAGGCGGGGGTCAACCACGACGGCGATCTGGCCGTGGCCCACCAACTGGTCGACGCCGCGGCCGACGCGCGCGCCGACGCGGTCAAGTTCCAGACCTTCGCGCCCGACGCGCTCGCCTCCGCAAACGCGCCCAAGGCGGCCTACCAGCTGCGGCGGACCGCAGGCGCCGAGTCGCAGCGCGAAATGCTGCGGCGACTCTCGCTCTCGCGCGAGGCGCACGTCGCGCTCAAGGACCACGCCGAGCGCCGCGGTCTCCTCTTCCTCTCCACGCCCTTCGACGAAGGCTCCGCCGACTTTCTCGAGCAGCTGGGGGTCGCCGCCTTTAAAGTCGCCTCGGGTGAGATCACCAACCATGCCTTCCTCAGACACCTCGGCCGCAAGGGTAAGCCCCTCCTGCTCTCGACGGGGATGAGCGATCTCGCCGAGGTGGCCGCTGCCGTGCACGCCGCCGCGGCGCCCTCGCTCGCCCTGCTCCATTGCCTTTCTAGCTATCCAGCGCCTCCCGAACAGGCGAACCTGCGCGCAATGGAGACGCTGCGGCGCAGCTTCGAAGTTCCCGTCGGGTACAGCGACCACACGCTCGGGTCTGCGGTGATGCTGGCGTCGGTGGCGTTGGGCGCCGCGCTGGTCGAAAAACACCTGACGCTGGGCAGGGACCGGAGCGGCCCCGACCACGCTGCCTCGGCAGAGCCGCTGGAGTTTCGGGCGCTGGTCGAGCAGATCAGGTTCGTCGAGTCGGCCCTGGGAGATGGAGTCAAGTCCGTGCAGCCGGCCGAGAGGGAGACGCGCGCGGTGGCGCGAAAGAGCCTCTTCGCCGCCCGCGACTTGTTCCGGGGCGAGCGAATCGACGAACATGCGCTGCGGGCGCAACGACCGGGAACGGGCATCTCTCCGTCCCGGCTTCCCGCGCTGATCGGGCGCGTCCTTACCCGCGACCTGCCCGAGGGTGCGCTGCTTTCGGAAAGCGACTTCAGAGGATGACGCGCCGGGATCTTCCATGAGGGGACCGCGCCAGCTCATCGTGGTCGGCGGCGGGGAGCACGCGCGCGTGGTCGTCGAGGCCGCGCGGTCGCGGCCGGCGGAGTGGAGCGTCCAAGGCTTTCTCGATCCGCTCCCCTGCGAGGAGACGCAGGCGAGGCTCTCGCTCGAGCGGCTCGGCGACGACAGGGAAGCGGCGCGCTTCGAAGGAGCCTGGCTGGTGCTGGGCATCGGCGACCCGCAGCGACGCCGGGAGGCGGTGGCGCGGATGCCCTTTGCCCGCTGGGCCATCGTGGTGCACGAGCGCGCCTGGGTCTCGCCCTCGGCGACGCTCGCTCCGGGCACCGTCGCTATGGCCGGCGCGGTCGTCAACGCCTGCGCCTACGTCGGCGAGCACTGCGTGATCAACTCCGGCGCCCTGCTCGAGCACGACGTGCAGGTCGCTGCCTACGTGCACGTCGGGCCCGGCGCTGCCGTGGGAGGGGGCGCCTCCATCGGCGCAGGCAGCCAGATCGGCCTGGGCGCGCGCATCCGGGACCACGTCCGCGTCGGCGCGAACGCGATGGTAGGCATGGGCGCCGTCGTCCTCGAGCCGGTGGGCGATGGATGCACCGTCTTCGGCGTGCCGGCGCGGGAGCGCACCGATGGATGAGCGGCTCCGGAACTCCCTCGTCTCCGAGTCGGCAAGCCTTGCGGACGCGATGTGGGCGCTCGAGCGCGGGGGCGCCGAGATCACGCTGGTCGTCGATGACGCCTTTCGCCTGGTCGGCACCCTGACCGACGGAGACGTGCGGCGCGCGCTCCTGAAGGGCGAAAGCCTGGCTTCGCCGCTCGCTCCCCACCTGCAGCGCTCCTTCACCTGGGTCTCGCCGGATGCCGGCCGCGCCGAAGTCCTCGACCTGATGCGGGCGCGCACCATCGGGCAGATCCCCATCCTCGACGAGGGCCGGCGCGTGGTCGGGCTACACCTCCTGCATCGGCTGATCGGGGCGTCCGAGCGGCCCAACTGGGCGGTGGTGATGGCAGGCGGGCGAGGGATGCGGCTGCGGCCGATGACCAACGAGGTCCCCAAGCCGCTGGTCCGCGTCGCGGGACGCCCGATCCTCGAGCGCATCGTGCTTCACCTGGTGGGCAATGGCGTCCGTCGCGTCTTCCTCGCCATCAACTACCTGGGCCATCTCATCGAGCAACACTTCGGCGACGGCGCGCAGTTCGGCTGCCGGATCGAATATCTCCGCGAGACCGAGCCGCTCGGCTCCGGGGGAGCGCTCTCGCTCTTGCCCGAAAAGCCCGAGCATCCCTTGCTGGTGATGAACGGAGACCTCGTCACCCAGGCAGACCTCGGCGCGCTGCTCGACTTCCACCAGCGCGGGGGACAGGACGCGACCCTGGCGGTGACCCGGTACATCCACCAGGTGCCCTTCGGCTGCGTCGAAGTCGTGGGCGATCGGGTGGTCGGCCTCGAGGAGAAGCCGCACCTCGAGCGGCTCGTCAACGCTGGCATCTATGCTCTGGAGCCGAGGCTCATCGATCAGGTGCCACGCGTGCACTTCGACATGCCGACGCTGCTCCGGCAGTGCATCGAGAACAACGGCCGCGTCTGCCCGTTCGAAGTGTACGAAGACTGGCTCGACGTCGGCGAACGCGATCAGCTCCTCCGTGCGCGCGAAGGAGGAGCCAGGTGACTCTCTCCGGCAAGCAGGTCCTGGTCACGGGCGCCGACGGCTTCATCGGCAGCCACCTCTGTGAACGCCTCGTTGCCCTGGGCGCGAAGGTCCGCGCCTTCTGCTTCTTCAATCCGCAGGGCTCCTGGGGATGGCTCGACCGGGCGCCGCCCGAGACGCGCGAAAAGCTCGAGGTCCGCCTCGGCGACGTCCGCGACGCGCGCCTCGTCGAGTCGGCCTGCGAGGGAGTGGAGATCGCCTTCCACCTGGCCGCCCTCATCGCCATCCCCTATTCGTACCTGGCGCCCGAATCGTTCGTCGACACCAACGTGCGCGGAACCATGCTGGTGCTCGAGGGCGTGCGCCGCGCCGGCGTGGGGCGGCTGGTGATCGCCTCGACCAGCGAGGTGTACGGAACGCCGGCCTCGCTGCCCATCCGCGAGACTCATCCGCTCTCGGCGCAGTCGCCGTACGCCGCGACCAAGATCGCCGCCGACCAGCTCGCGCTCTCGTATTTCCGCAGCTTCGGCACGCCGGTCGTGATCGT
>JAYWBT010000200.1:0-25439 GCA_043781235.1 Deltaproteobacteria bacterium | reverse complement strand
TCGATCTCACCGAGTCGAACCCGACGCGCATCGGCCTCCGTCGCGCTCCCGCGGCGCTGCCCGAGGCGCCGGCGTACGACCCGCAGCCGCGCGGACTCTTGCCGGCGCGCGAGGCGGTCGCCGCATACCACGGCGTTGGTGCCGATCAAGTGCTGCTGACCGCCTCCACCAGCGAGGCTTATTCTTTTCTCTTCAAGCTCCTCTGCGATCCGGGAGACGAGGTGCTGGTGCCCGAGCCCAGCTATCCACTCTTTGGCTGGCTGACGGCGCTGGAGTCGGTGCGCGCGGTTCCGTACCCTTTGCGCTTTGACGGCGAGTGGTACCTGTCCTTTGAAGCTCTGCCGTTCAGCCAGCGCACGCGCGCCGTGCTGGTGGTGAATCCCGGCAACCCGACCGGCGCTTTTCTCAAGCTCGACGAGCGCGCGCGGCTGGCGGGCCTCTGCGCAGGTCATCGCTGCGCCCTGATCAGCGACGAGGTCTTCGCCGACTTTGCCTGGGCGCCCGACCCGCGCCGCGTGCGCACCGCCGCCGCGTTCGACGACGTGCTCTCCTTCTCCCTTTCGGGCTTGTCGAAGGTGGCCGGCCTGCCGCAGCTCAAGCTCGGCTGGTGCGTCGCCGCGGGGCCAGGAAAGGACCAGGCGCTGCACCAACTGGAGCTGATCGCCGACACCTATCTGAACGTCTCGACGCCGGTGCAGCTCGCCGCGCCCCGGCTGCTCGCCGCACGCCACGACTTTCAGCAGCAGCTGCGCGGGCGCTTGACGGAGAATCTGCGCGCCCTGCACGCGGCGCGCGACGCGAGCGCGCCGTGGAGCGTGCTGCCGTCGGAGGGTGGCTGGAGCGTCATCCTCTCGGTGCCGCGCGCCCGGTCGGAAGAGGAGTGGGCGCTTGCGCTGCTCGACCGTGGCGTGCTGGTGCACCCGGGGTACTTCTTCGACTTCCCCAACGGCGGCCACCTGGTGGTGAGCCTGCTGCCCGAGCCCGACGCCTTCGCGCGCGGCGCGGCCGTGCTTCACAGCTGCCTGAGCGCCACCTAGGCGGCGAGCACCAGGAAGATCGCTGCCGCCACGCGCGGTGGCGCGGGCAAGGCTTTTCTAGATGCAACGGTGTTGCATCTGGACTAGCCTGTCTTTCATGAGATTCTCGCTCCAGGCGGAAGAGGCGCTGCGCCGCCGCGGCCGGCGCATCACGCCGGTGCGGCGCGCGCTGCTGGCGCTGCTCGAAGAGAAGAAGCCGCTCGGCCCTCGCGAGCTGCACCGTGAGCTGCGGCGGCGGGGCGTGCGGGTCGATCGCGTCTCGGTCTATCGCAACGTCGCCACGCTGCTCGAGCTGGGCCTCCTGCACCGCGTGCTCGGGTCCACCGCGGTGCGGCCCTGCGCACAGCGCTCGCCCTCCTGCCACCACGCCATCGTCTGCACGGCCTGCGGCGCGGCGCGCGAGTTCCGCTCCGTCGCGGTGGAGAAGGCGCTGGCGGCGCTGCGCGTGCGGACGCCGGGCTTCGTGGTGCAGGGGCACCTGCTCGAGCTGCGCGGCCTCTGCCGGCGCTGTCAGGAGTAGCGAGGTGCTGCTCGCTTTGATCCTCGCAGCAGCTTCGGCGCTGATGGGCGGCGCGCTGGCGCTGGCCGCGCGCGATCGCCCCGCGCTGCTCGAGCTGACGCGCACCTTCGCCTTCGCGGCCGCCGCGGGCGTGGTCGCCTTCCACCTGCTGCCCGAGCTCTTGCCGGCGATGGGCGCTGGCGCGCTGCTCTGGATCGCGCTCGGCTTCGCGCTGCCGTGGCTGCTGGAGCTCGCCGCGCGCTCGCTGGGGCCTGGGATGTTGCGCGCGCGCGGGCTCACCGGGCTGCGCGTCGCCGCGGAGGTCGGCTTCGCGGCGCTCGTCTTCCACTCGGTGGTCGAGGGGCTCGCGCTGGTGGCGGCCCTGCAGGCGCCCGAGGGCCGCGTCGATCTGGAGATCGCGCTGGTCGCGCACCACGCGCCGCTGACCGCCGCCGTCGCGCTGCCGTTTCTCGAGCTGCTGGGCGCGCGGGCGGCGCTGGTCCGGGTCCTGGTGATCGCGGCGGCGGGCGTGACCGGCGTGCTCTGCAGCGTGCTCTTGCCCGGGCTGCAGACCGACACCGCAGTGCTGCAGGTGGCGACCGCGGTGACTGCCGGCGCGCTGCTGCATGTGGTCGCCGACGAGATTCGCCAGCAGCGCTTCGCGTCGCGCTTGGAGCGCGCAGGAGACATGCTCGCCTGCCTCGCGGGGCTGGGCGTGGCGGGGCTTGGGGCCATCCTGCATCTGCACTCGAGCCCGGCAGCCGCGCCGGTAGCCGGCTTCCTGCGCGCGCTGCTGGCGCTCGCGCTCGCCGCCGCGCCGGGCCTGGTCGCCGGGCTGCTCGCGCGCCGCTGGACGCGGCTGCCGATCGACGCGGTGCTGATCGCGCTGGCGCTGCTGGGGCCGGCGCCGTCGGCGGTGCTGCTGGTGCTGCTGGCGCTCTCGCCGCGCCACCGCGCAACAGTGGCGGAAGACGCGGCGGCGCGCGGCGAGACCGGCGACGGGCTCGGGGCGCGCCTGCAGCGCTTCGCGCTCGGGCCGCTGCAGCGGAGGGCGCCATGGCTGCTCGCCGCGCTCGCCGGCGCGGCCAGCATCGATGCGCTCGCGCCCGCCTCGCTGCCGCGCGCGCCTTGGGCTGTGGCGCTCCTGCTGGTGGTGCCGCTCGCGGCGCGCATCGATGTCGCGGGAGCGACGCTCCTCGCGGCCGCGCTGGTGAGCAAAGGCGTGCCGTCAGGGCTTGCCATCGCGCTGGTTGCGGGCGGCGCGCTCTTGCACGTCCAGCCGCTTCGCGTAGCGCGCCTGAGCGCGGCGGGCGCCGCCGTCGCCTGCGTCGCGGTCGCGGTGCTGGGCGAACGCGCCGGCTTTCACGCTACCAGCTGGCCGCTGGCCGGCGCCACGCTTCCGGTGGTTCTCCAGTTGCAGGCGCGCCCGGCGGAGGCGGTCGCAGCCCTGCTGCTGGTCGCGCTGTTGGCCGCGACGGTGTGGGGCGCGGGCGTGCGCGGCTGGTTCGCGCCGCTGCGGCACCGCGAGTAGCGGCCGAAGCACTCGCGTTCGCGGAGCCCGCGCGAAACATCCGGCGATTGATTAGTCAATGATTGGTCAATGCCCGTGCAACGGACGATCTGATGTTTGCCGTTGCCTGGATGAACTTGCGACAACAGGCTCCTCGCCAGCGGAGCGCCGATGTGGCAGGGTCCGCGACCGCTGCGCCCTCTCTCCCGCCGAGGCCGCCATGGTCCAGCTTCCCCTCAAGCGCACCATCGATCGAATCCCCGGCGGAATGATGATCGTTCCGCTCTTTCTCGGCGCGCTCTTCAAGACCTTCCTCCCTGGCACGCCGCAGTTCTTTGGCTCGTTCACCGGCGCGCTCTTCAATGCGCCGCTCACCATCCTGGCGGTGTTTTACGTGTGCATGGGCGCCACCATCGAGTTCAGCGCCACGCCCTACATCCTCAAGAAAGGCGGGGCGCTCTTCGCCGCCAAGGTTGGAACGGCGGTGGTTCTGGGCATCGTTCTGGGCCGCGTCTGGCACGAGGCGCCGGTGGGGAGCGGCATTCTGGCGGGGCTTTCCACGCTGGCGGTGGTGGCGGCTTTCAATGATACCAACGGCGGTCTCTATATGGCGCTGATGGGCCAGTTCGGCTCGCCCCGCGACGTGGCCGCCTACTCGATCATGAGCGTGGAGTCGGGTCCCTTCCTCACCATGGTGACGCTCGGCGCAGCGGGGCTGTCGGCCTTTCCCTGGCAGGCGCTGGTGGGGGCCATCCTGCCGCTCGTGGTGGGGATGATCCTCGGCAACCTCGATCGGGAGATGCGCGAATTCCTCGGCCGCGCGGTGCCGGTGATGATCCCCTTCTTCGCTTTTGCGCTGGGCGCCGGAATTGATTTGGCCACCGTGTGGAAGGCGGGTTTGCTAGGCGTCGGCCTGGGGGTTGCGGTGGTGCTGATCACGGGGCCGGTGCTGTGGGCCGTCGATCGGCTGACGGGCGGCAACGGGACCGCGGGTCTCGCGGCCGCCTCGACCGCTGGCAACGCAGCCGCGGTGCCCGCCATCGTCGCGGCGGCCAACCCGGCCTACAAGCCGGCTGCCGCCGCCGGCACCATCCTCGTCGCCACCAGCGTCGTGGTCACGGCGATTCTCGTACCTGTTGTTACCGCCTGGTGGCACCGGCGGGTCTTGCAGGCGAGAACTGCCGCGAGCTGAGCCGATGCCCGAGTTGACCATCATCGCCGACGATCTCACCGGCGCCGCCGATTGCGGCATCGCTTTCACGGTGGCCGGCCTGCCGACTTTCGTTGCGTTCGGGATGGAACCGGCGCCTGCGGAGGCGCGCATCGTGGCGGTGGACACCGACAGCCGCGCCTTGCCCGCCTTTGCTTCGGCAGAGCGGGCGCACGCCGCCGCGCGCCTGGCGTACCGGCGCGGATCGCGCACGATCTACAAGAAGATTGATTCGACCTTGCGGGGAAACGTTGGGCCCGAGATCGCGGCCATTTTCCGCGCCGCCGGGGAGGCGCGCGGCCGGGCGCTGGTGATCCTGTCGCCCGCCTTTCCCAGCATGGGCCGGACCATGCGCGAGGGCCGCGTCCTGGTGAACGGCGTGCCGGTGGAGCAGACGGAAGTCTGGCAGAAATCGGGGATGACCGGCCCCTCGGAGCCGGTGGCCATGCTGACGCGCGCAGGCTTGAAGGCGGTGAATGTGCTCCTCGACGGGATCCGCCGCGGCGCGCTGCTGGAGACGGACGCCGAGGTGCTGGTCTGCGACGCGGAGACCGAGAATGATTTGACGCTCATCGCGCGCGCCGGCGCCGCCCTGCAGACCGCGGTGGTGTGGGCGGGATCGGCGGGGCTGGCCCGCCACCTGCCTGCGGCGCTGGGTCTGCGGCCCTCGGAGCCGATCGCGGCCTCGGCACGCTGGGCGGAAGGGCCAGCGCTGGCGCTGGTGGGCAGCCGATCGTCGATCGCGCGGGAGCAGGCGCGCCTTCTTGCGGAGGAGCCGGGGGTCGAAGCGTTCACCCTCGACCCCGAGATGCTCGCCGCCGGCGAGAGGGGCGCGGGCTGGAATCGCGCGGCGGCGGCGCTCGAGCACGCCCTCGACGCGGGCCGCGACGCACTGCTGGTCATCGACGCGGGCGAGAGAGTTGACCTGGCGCGCGGGCCGCTCCTCGCTGCCGCGCTGGGCCGCCTCGCAGCCGCGCAGGCCGGGCGCATCGGCAGCTTGATCGTCACCGGCGGCGACATCGCGCGCGCAGCACTCAAGGCGATGGGCGCCTCCGGGTTATACCTTTTGAGCGAGGTGGAGCCAGGCGTTCCCATCGGTCTCACCGACACGGCGCGGCCCCTGCGCGTGATCACCAAGGCCGGTGCATTCGGCACGGCCCAGACGCTGCAGCACTGCCGCGCGGCGCTCAAGCGCAAGGGATAGGAGGCAGTCATGGCACGTCCGATCGTCGGAATCACCATGGGCGACGCGGCCGGCGTCGGACCCGAGATCATCATGAAGTCTTTCGCGGTCTCCCAAGTGCACGAGATGTGCCGGCCGCTGGTGATCGGCGACGCCAACCGACTGCGCAAGGCGGGGCGCATCGTCGGCTCGCCGCTGACCGTCAACCCCATTCGCGACCCGGCCGAGGCGAGGTTCCGCCGCGAGGAGGTGGACTGCATCGATCTCCCGCTCATCCCGGACGACCTGCTCTTTGGCAAGCTGTCAGCCGTCGCAGGCGACGCGGCGTACAGGTTCATCGCCAAAGCGGTGGAGCTGGCGATGGCCGGAAAGATCGACGCCATCTGCACCGCACCCCTGAATAAGGAAGCGCTGCACGCCGGGGGCCACAACTATCCTGGGCACACCGAGCTTCTGGCGGCGCTTTCCGGAACCAAGGAGGTGTCGATGATGCTCTCGACGCCGAAGATGCGGGTCATCCACGTCACCACGCACATCGGCCTGATCGATGCCATCGAGAAGATCGAGCCGAGCCTGGTGGAACGCACCATCCGCCGCGGAAACGAGGCGCTGGTGAAGGCCGGGCTGAAGCGGCCGCGCGTGGGCGTCTGCGGCATCAATCCTCACGCCGGCGAGCACGGTCTCTTCGGCCGCGGCGAGGAGGCGACCAAGGTGATGCCCGGTGTCGAGGCTGCGCGCCGCGCGGGCGTCGACGTGGAGGGGCCCCTGCCGGCCGACACACTCTTCTTTCGCGCCGGCCGCGGCGACTTTGACCTGGTGGTCGCCATGTACCACGACCAGGGACACGGCCCGGTGAAGGTGCTCGGCCTGGAAGCCGGCGTGAACATCACGGTGGGGCTGCCCTTCGTGCGCACTTCGGTGGATCACGGGACGGCGTTCGATATCGCGGGCACCGGAAAGGCGGACGAGCGCAGTCTGGTGGAAGCCCTGCGACAGGCCGTGGCGCTCGCGCCGGCTTCCTCGCCCGATCCTGCGCGGCTGGCGCCTGGGAGACCCTAGAAAAGCGTTGAGGATGGCGGGCGCCGGCCAGGCTTGAAGACTTTTCAGGGCAGCACGCGCACCCCCGCTGCGCCACCCACCACGAGCGTCGGCTGGAGATCGAGGAAGAGCCCGTGGTCGACCACGCCGCAGATCGCCTTGAGCGACAGATCGATCGCGTGCAGGTCGGCCCCTTCCGGCAGCGGCGCGTCCACCAGCACGCCGCCGTTGTCGCTCAAGGGGCCTTCGCGCCGCGCGGCGCCCGGCAGCAACTCGGCGATGCGCGAAAGCGTGGAGCGCCACCCGAACGCCACCAACTCGATGGGCAGCCCGCGCGTCGCGCCCAGGCGCGCGACCAGCTTCGACTCCTCGATCACGATGATGCGCAGCCGCGCGGCCAGCGCGACCAGCTTCTCGCGCACGTGCGCGCCGCCGCCGCCCTTGAGGATCTGGAGATTCGCGTCCACCTCGTCGGCGCCGTCGATCACCAGATCGAGCACCGGATCTTCCTCGAGCGTGGTGAGCGCGAGGCCGAGCCGGGCGCAGGTCTCGGCGGTGCGCGCCGAGGTCGGGACGCCACGCACGCGCAGGCCGCGCAGGGCCAGCGCCTCGAGCGCGGCGGTGGCGGCGCGGCCGGTGCCGTAGCCAATCACCATTCCGTCCTGGACGAACGATGCGGCGTGCTCGCCCGCAGCCTGGCGGAGGAGTTCAGACATTGGCGAACACCGAGAGTCCCACGCGCACCACCCCCGAGAGGAGGACCACCACGGCCGGATTGAGCTTGAATTGTGCCACGCCGACGAACGCGATGGCAGCGAGAACGACGCCGGTCTCGTCGTGGATGCCGGCGCTGGCGAGGCCGAACGCGGCCGCCGCCATCATCCCGACCACCGCGGGGACGAGGCCGCGCAGCGCCGCCTTGACCGCGCGGGCGCGCCGCCAGCGATCGAGCCAGGCCCCCGCGCCGATCACCATCAGCGCCGGCACGCCGAAGACGCCGAGCGTGGCGAGGATGCCGCCCAGGATCCCGCCGGCGCGCGTGCCGATGAACGTGGCCGCAATAATCACCGGGCCTGGCGTCACCTGGCCGAGCGCGATGGCGTCGGCGAACTCCTGGTGGGTGATCCAGGCGTGCTGCTCGACGGCCTCGCGCTCGAGCAGCGGCACGATGGTGTAGCCGCCGCCGTACGCGACCGCGCCGACGCGCGCGAAGGTGAAGAGCAGCGCGATCCCGACCGGAACCGCCAGGCCCGACAGGCCGAGCCAGGCCTTGGCGGAGTCGAGGCGGCGCTGGAACGCGGCCGGCCCGCGCGGGAGCAGCAGCAGGAGCGCGCCCAGCGGCGTGCCGCCGGAATCGTCCTGGTCATCCGTCGGCTCGCTGTCGTCGGGTGCAATGCCCGGCTCGATGCCGCCCGACCCGGCGCGCGGTGCGGGTCCGTCCGGCCGCGGCGCGCCCTGCTCCCGCTTGTCGATCAGGGGTGGGGCGGGCGCGTCGGTCGGGTCCGCGCCGGGCGCGGCCACCTCCTCCTCGGGAAGCTGAGGCGCGGGCGCTCCGTTGGCGCGGGAGTGGAGCCGCCGCCGCGCGCGCAGCCGGAAGCCCTTCTGCACCGAATCGAAGGCGAGGCCGGCGAGGATGCCGAAGACGATCACCTCGAGCACCGTGGCGTGACCCAGCCGCTCGAGCGCGAGCGCAAGCCCCGCCAGCACGGCCTGCCACCCGCGCCGCAGGCCCCCCTGCCCGAGCCGCCAGGTGACCGCGATGACCAGCCCCACCACCGCGGCGTTGAAGCCGGCCAGCAGCACGTCGAGGTGCGGCACCTCGTGGACGTGCGAGTAGCCGAGCCCGAACGCGATCATCATCGTCGCCGCCGGCGTCACATAGACGAGCACGGCCGCGGCGGCGCCGAGAGGGCCGAAGAAGCGCAGGCCAGCGTACGCGAGCGCGTTGGTGGCCGCGCCGCCGGGCAGCAGCTGCGCGACGGTCGCGGTGTGCACCCACTCGCGCTCGGTGAGCCAGCGCTTGCGCTCGAAGAGGTCGCCTGCCTGCGCGAGGATGGCGAGCCCTCCACCGAAGCCCGTCAGGCCGAGCAGCGCGCAGGCCCGCAGGAAGGCCAGCCAACCCGGTCGTGATTTTCCCGCTGCTTGCGCGTGGCCGTCCATATGTTTCCAGTATAGAAGGTCCGGCCGATGGCGCTCTTTCTTCGAGGAATGAAGATCGTTCACCGCGCCCAGGGTGCCTGGGGCGTGGGCCACGTGATCGCGACCAGCGACGACCCGCCCCGCCTCTCCGCGCGCTTCCCGGGGCGGCCCGGCGAGCCGGTGATCCTCTCCTCGCGCGACCCGCAGCTGGTGCGCTTCAAGTTCTTGCCCAACACGCCGGCGCTGCTGGCCGACGGCTCGCCCGCGACGGTGCTGCGCGCGCTGCCGGGGCCGAAGGACGAGCTCCACCGGTACACGGTGGAGGCCGAGGGCAAGAAGCCGTCGATTCGCAGCGAGGCCGAGCTGCGCGCGCTGCAGCCGCGCCAGGGGCCGCTCGAGCAGCTCGCGTCGGGCCGCTGGGGCGTCGCCGAGGACTTCCAGCTGCGCGCCGAGGCGGTCAAGCTCGATCTCGAGCGGCGCGCCGACGCGCTGGGCGCGCTGTTCGCCTCGCGGGTCTACGTCAAGCCGCACCAGGTCTCGGTCGCCCACCAGGTCCTCTCGGCGCCGCAGCCGCGCTTCGTGCTGGCCGACGAGGTGGGCCTCGGCAAGACCATCGAGGCGGGGCTGGTGCTCTCGGCCATGCTGCACGCGGGGCTGGTCAAGCGCTGCCTGGTGGTCGCGCCGTCGCACCTCACGGTTCAATGGCTCGCCGAGCTGTTCCACAAGTTCAACCTGCTCTTCACGCTGATGGACCCCGACCGCGCGCACGACGATCGCGAGGCGGTGCTGGCCAGCGAGATCGATCTGTCGAGCGACGCGGGCGACACGCCGTGGGCGCGGCACCCGCTGGTGATCACCTCGCTCGAGTGGCTCTCGCGCTCGAAGGAGGAGGCGGAGGAGGCGGCCGAGGCCGGCTGGGATCTGGTCATCATCGACGAGGCGCACCACCTGCGCGGCGAGCGCGCGTACGAGGTGGCGAGCGCGCTCGCGAAGCGGAGCTGGGGTTTGTTGCTTCTGACCGCGACGCCGCTCCAGCTCGACCCGGCCGAGTACCACGCGCTCTTGCGATTGGTGGACCCGGCGCCCGCCGCGACCGAAGCGGAGCTGCGCTCCAGGCTCGCGCGGCAGGGAGATCTCTCGACGCTGGTGCGCGAGCTGCTCGCGGGAGATGAGTCGGCGCAGCAGAGGATCGTCCAGCTCTTCCCCTCCGACGCCGAGCTGCGCGGGCTCGAGGGCGAGGCGCTTTTGAGGCATCTCTCCGAGAGCTACGGGCTCTCGGCGCGCCTGCTGCGCAACCGCCGAGCGGTGGTGGGCGGCTTCACTCCGCGCGTGCTGCGCAAGCTCGACGTCGAGCTGACCGCCGAGGAGAAGGCGCTGGAGCGCGACGTGCGCGGGGCCCTCGCCACCGAGACAAAGTTGCCTTCGGGCGCGGTGCTCGCGTCCTTGCTGCGACGGCTGGGCAGCTCGCCGCCCGCGCTGGCGGCGGGGCTACGCACCGCGGGGCTCGAGGATCTGGCCGCGCGCGCCGCCGAGCTCGCGACCCTGCACGACTCCAAGCTGGAGGCGTTCCGCAAGCTGCTCTTCGGCGAGCTCGCGGGCGAGAAGGTGTTGGTCTTCGCCGAGTCGCGCGAGACCATCGACTACCTGCGAGCGGCGCTGGCGCGGGGCTCCGGCGCCGTGGCCGGCATCGAAGCTCTGGCCTACGCCGGCGACCTGACGCCCGCCGAGCGCGACAAGCTGGTGGCGCGCTTCCGCGACCCCGACGGCCCGCGGGTATTGCTTTGCACCGAGCTGGGCGGTGAGGGTCGGAATTTTCAGCATTGCCACGTGCTGGTGAACTACGATCTCGCCTGGAGCCCGGCCGCCATCGAGCAGCGCATCGGCCGCATCGATCGCATCGGCCAGTCGCGCGAGGTGCGCATCTACGCCTTCCGGCCCCTCGGCACGCTGGCGGCGCGCGTGCTCGACGTGCTCGACGCGGGCGTGGGCGTCTTCACCGAGCCGGTCGGCGGCCTCGACCCGGTGCTCGAGCGCGTCGAGAGCGAGCTCGCGGCGCTGGGCATGGGCGCGGACGACTCCGCGGAGTGGAGCCGCGTCACCGCCGAGATCGGTGCGCGCGTCTCGAAGGCGCGGGCCGAGGTGGCGCGAGCGTACGACCCGCTGCTCGATCGGCGCAGCTGCGACCTGGTCGCGGTGCAGGCGCTGGCCGATCGCGGGGCGCGCAGGCTGGGCGCGCGCATCCCGCCGGGCGCGGACGCTGCGGCGGCGCTGGGGGCGGTCGCCGGGCACCTCGAGTCGCGGCTCGAGAGCGTGACCATCGAGGCGGCCAAACGCATCGGCCTCGCGGTGGATATCGAGGTGGACGTCCTGCCGGGCGAGGTCTCGTTCCACGTCGGGCCGGAGCTGAAGGTGGACGCGCTCGCGGGCTTCGATCTCGAGCAGGACCGCGTGGTGCTGGGCTCGTTCCGCCGCGCGGTCTCGGTTTTGCACGAGGAGCACGACTCGTTCGCGACCGGGCACCCGCTGGTCGAGGCGCTCTTCGGCTGGGTCCGCGACGGCGAGCTGGGGCGCGCGACGGTGTATCGCGCGCGCGTGCGTGGCGCGACCGGCGCGGCGCTCGATGCGCGGTTCCTGGTCGTGCTTCCCGAGGCGGCCGACCTGGCGCAGGGCGCGCGCGTGCCCTCGCGGCGCGCGGCGCGGCACCTCGAGGAGGGCTCGGTGCGCGTGGTGGTGCGGCTCGACGGCCGCGGCGGCGCGGCGGTGTCGCAGGATCTCGCGGCCCAACTTGATTCGGCGCAGAAGATCGAGGCGGTCCCTGCGCCCGATGGCGGCCCTCCCGCGCCCTTCATCGCCGCGGTGGAGCTGGCCCTGCGCCACGCCGAGGCCGACGCGCAGAGGCGGCTCGAGCGCCTGGTCGCGCTGGCGAAGGAGCGGGTGCAGGCGGAGAAGCACGCCTCGCACCGGCGGCTCGCGCGCTGGCTTTCGCAGGGCAAGGTCTCGAAGGCGAAGGCGGCCGCGCTGCTCGAGGAGGACGGGAAGGTCTTCGACTCGGCCGCCACCGCCCTCGACGGCGCCCGCCTCGAGCTCGACCAGGCCGCGCTCATCCAGCTCCTTTAACGGGCCTCGTACTACGCGGAGGCAGCCCGTGGCGGCGATGGGCGCGGCTTTCGCCGACTCACGCGCTTGACGCGCGAAGGGAAGTGCGCGGCGCGCGAGAGCGCCGCGAGGGCGCCGCGAGGGCGCTCGGCAAGCTCGGTGATGCCAGCGCCCGAAGCCCGCTCGAAAGGCTTGCCAAGGGAAGCGTTCGACCGTCTCGGCGCGGGCGAGTAGACCCGATCGTACTACGACACAACGGCATCAGGAAGTGCCGCTCTAGCCTGATATCGGGGTCTGCTTTCGAAGGCCCTGCGCCGCGTCGAAGTCCCGGCCCGCGGCCATGTTGTGCACTGGCACCGCAGGGCACGGTCATCGCCGAAGCTACCGTACGCGGGGTATAACCGTCAGCACGACCCGCCGTTCGGAATGGAGCGAGGCGCGGCGTCGGACGCGCATTTCAGGTCGCACACGCCGCCGCTGGTGCAGCCGACGTTGCACGAACCGGTGCAGACCGCATGGCAGGTCGCCGCGGTGCAGCCGATGCTGCTGCTCCCTGCGACCGTGAAGTTGCAGGTCGCCCCGCTGGTGCAGTTCAGGCTGGCGCTGCTACCGGCGGTCACGGTGCACGTGCTGCCGCCGCTGCAGACCCCGCTGCACGAGCTTCCGCAACTTCCGCTGCACGTCCCATTCGTGCACGCCAGCGAGCAGCTGGCGGTCGCAGGGTCGCAACCGATCTTGTTGAACGAGCCGCTGCCACCGCACGCTGCCAGCGCCGTCACTGCCACCGCCGCGAGAATGTGTTTCATCGGAACCCTCCGTCGTTGTCATTAGCCGGGGAATCGGCCCTCATCGATCTCTCATGTTGCAGGATAGCCGACGCCCTTTAGCGGTCACGCCACAGGCTGCGTACGCAGGAGCGCACACCCTCCGCGGTCGTTGTTTCCCGATTCGCAGCTCGGCGTCGTCGCGACTCGAGCAGAGCTGGGCTCGACCGCCTCGTGTCTGGTCGGGGTTTCTTGCTAAGGAAGCGTGCGGCGCCGCCATCCCCGCGTCGCTTCCACCTCCAGCAGGTGCACGAGTCTGAGCGCCACACTCAGCACCATCGCTCGCAGCCCGCAAGTCCGCATCGGCGCAGGATACGCTTCCGTCCTCTGCAATTGCCGGAAGAAGGAAGCATGAGCTGGAGCAGGCAGTGGAAGACTGCGCGCGAGGTTGCCGAGGCGAGCCCCGCCTATGGTGCTGCGCTGCGGGCGGCGACCGTGACGGTGCTGCCGCTTCTCTATGGCGAAGCGACGGGCCGGCTCGAGCTCGTCTGGATGGCGCTCGGCGGCTGGCTCGGGTCGTTATCCGATCCGGGCGGCTCCTATCCGACGCGCGCCACCTCGATGGGCGCGGTCGTCGTCTCGGGCGCGCTGGCGCTGGCGCTGGGCTCGCTCGGCGGCCAGCAGCCGTGGGCGGCGCCCGCGCTCCTGCTTGCGGGTGCCATCGTCTGCAGCATCGTGCGCGTCTACGGCGACTCGGCGTCCAAGGCCGGCGTGCTGGTGCTGGTCTCGTACTGCATCGGCGTCGGCACGCCGTCGGCCCACCCGTTCGCGCGCGCGGCCCTGATGGCGGCGGGCGGCGGGCTTGCGATGGCGCTCTCGCTCGGCCTCTGGCCCATCCACCCGTACAAGCCAGCGCGCGATGCGGTGGCCGACTGCTACCGGGCGCTGGCGGACCTGGCGCGCGCGCTCGCGCATGGCGATCCGACCGCGCCCCTGCGCAAGCGCGTGCGCCAAGCGCTGGAACTCGCGCGCGCCACGCTCGCGGCGGTGCGCAGCACGCGGCTCGGCGAGACTGCGCGCGGCGCGCAGTTGCTGGTGCTCTTCGAGCTGGCCGAGCAGGCGCTGGGCGATCTGGTCGCGCTCGCGGAGCTGCCGCCGGACGACGCGCTCGAGCGGCTCGCCGTGGCGTTCCTTTTCGTCGCCGGGGCGATCCCGCGCGGTGGTCAGGGGGAACCGCCACAGATCGAGCTCGTCGCCGATCGGCCGGCCGATGCGCGCGCCTTCGAGCGCGCGAGGTTGGCGCTCGAGGCGGTGGCAACGCTTTGCGGCGCGCGTGCGAAAAGGACCATCGATCTGGACCGCCGGCTGCCGATCTTCCAATCGCTGCGCAACGCCTTGGCGCCCGGCTCGCTGCACCTACGCCACGCGCTCAGGCTCGGCGTCACGCTCGCGCTCGCGCAGGTGATCGCGACCCTCCTGCACCTGGGCCGTTCCCACTGGATCACGGTGAGCATCGTGCTGGTGCTGCAGCCCTACGCCGGCGCGACAGTCCGCAGGACGCTGCAGCGCGTGGCGGGCACCGCACTCGGCGCCGTCGCGGCCGCCGTGCTGGCGACGTTCATCCACAGCCAACTCGTCATCGGGTTGCTGCTCTTTCCTCTCTCGATGGCCGCGGTGGCCTCGCGGCCGCTCAACTACGCGCTCTACTCCATGCTGATGACGCCGGTGTTCGTCCTGCTCGCCGAGTCGACGGGCGGCGACTGGCGGCTCGCGCCGCTGCGCATCTTCAACAACCTGCTCGGCGGCGGGCTCGCCTTCCTCGCCTCGCAGCTCTTCTGGCCGAGCTGGGAGCGCGAGCGGTTGCCGGCGCAGCTCGCCGCGCTTCTGCGCAGCGACGGCGCCTTGGCTCGCGCGGCGCTCTCGCAGGCCGATCCGGGAGGGATCGCATCGGTGCGGCGCCAGGCGGGGATCGCCGCCGCCAACGCCGAGGCCTCGCTGCAGCGGTTCTTCGATGAGCCGCACGATCCCGCGCGCACCGAGCCGCTGATGGCGCTGCTCGCCTACTCTCGCCGTCTCACCGCCGGAGTGGCGGCCTTCGTCGCCGCCGGCGCGCCGCCAGCGCCTTTGCACGCGCGCGCCTTCGAGTCCGCGTTGGAAGAGCTGGCGCAGGCGGCCGCGGCCGGACGCAAGCCCGCTGCGCTTCCGCCGCTGGAGCTCGCAGGTCTCGACCCGCAGCAGGCCGGGCATCTCGAATCCGTCGATCGTCCGCTGCGCGTGCTCGCCTCCGCGCTCGAGCGTCTGGCGCCCTGAATCGCGCGCGCGGCTGCAAAATGCGCGCGGCGGGCAGCCGCAGAGGCCGCCCGCCGCGAGAGTTCTCCGAGCGCCAAAGCTAGCGCAGGTTGTACGCGACGCCGACCAGAGTCTGGAACGCGACCTGCGAGCCCGAGGTTGTCGCCAGCGCGAACTCCGGACCGACGCGCACCTTCGCCGAGACCGAGAGGTTCTTGTCGATCAAGTACTCCGCGCCGCCGCCGAAGAGCGGCCCGAACAGCAGCCCGGTGGGGTTGGCGAAGGAGACCAGGATGGGCAGGTCCACGCCCGCGTCCACCGTCAGCCTGGGGTCGATGTTGTAGCCGGCCACCACGCCGATGGGGCCGCCGACGCCCACCAGCGCCGCGCCGTTATTGCTGTAGATGGAGACGCCCGGGTCCACGTGCACCGCCACGTTCAGGCGCTCGCCCGGCATGAGGTTGCGGCGCAGCGGCACGGCCAGGATGAGGCCGGTCGCGCTGTTGGTGGTGCCTTCGAAGCCGTAGTTGAGGCCGACGTGAAACCCGTAGTCGGTCTTGTCGTCATAGCCCTTCAGATAGGTGAGCCCGATGCCAGGCCAGCCCGCCTCGGCTTGAACGATGCTGTTGTTGGTGCCGACCGTCCGGCCCGCGGTCGCGCTCCAGTTGCTGTTGCTCGAGGTGATCGTTCCCGCGCTGGTATCCAGCGTCTGCGCGCGCGCGTTGGCGGAGAACAGCAGCGCTGCTCCCGACAAAAACCCCATCACTTTTGTCAGTAATCGCATGTTCTCTCCCCTGATCGCGGCGAGGTGCCGCGAGAATCGGTCCAGCACGAAAGGTTGTGTTTCAGACGGCCGGACGCAAGAGGGGCAGCTCGGGTTCAAAGAATTCCAGGGTTGATCTTGCCGCGCCGTTGGATAGGGTGCCGCGCAATGCAGGTCCTCGCCGGCGACATCGGAGGGACGAAGACGCTCCTGGCGGTTGCCGAGGTGAGCGAGCAGGCGGGCGCCCTGTTGATCGACGTCGTGGTGAGCAGGCGTTACGAAAGCCACCGATACCCCGGGCTCGCCGCCGTCTGTCACGCATTTGCCACCGAGATCGACCGGCCGCTGCCCAAAAGGGCGGGCTTCGGTGTGGCGGGCCCGGTCGCCAGCGGCCGCTCGCAGGCGACCAACCTCCCCTGGGTTCTCGACGAGGCCGACCTCGCGCGGAGCTTGAGCCTCGAGCGAGTGCGGCTGGCCAACGACTTCGTCACGCTGGCGCTGGGCATCCCGGCGGTGAAACCAAAAGACCTGACGACGCTCAATGAAGGAGTGCGCGTCGACAGCGGCCCCATCGCGATCATCGGCGCCGGCACCGGGCTCGGAGAGGCCATCGCGCTGCGGGGCCCAGGCGGCGCGTTGCAGGTCTTCCCCAGCGAGGGTGGCCACGCCGACTTTGCGCCGCGCAGCGAGCTGGAGATCTCGGTGCTGCGCTTCCTCTCGGCGCGCTGGGACCACGTCTCGTGGGAGCGCGTGCTCTCCGGCGACGGATTGGTGAACCTGGCCGAGGCGGTCGCGCATGCTGGCGGGGCGGCGCTGCCTCCGGCCGTCGTCCACGCGCTCCGCGACGATCGCAAGAGCGCGCCCGCCGCCGTCACCGATGCGGCCGCGGCGGGCGATCCCGTCTGCCTCCAGGCACTCCAGCTCTTCTGCTCGCTCTATGGCGCGGAGGCGGGTAACCTCGCCCTCAAGACCTTGCCCACGGGCGGCGTCTATGTCGCCGGCGGCATTGCCCCGCGCATCCTCGACTCGCTCCGCGACGGCCGCTTCCGCGAGGGCTTTCTCGCCAAGGGTCGCATGCGCGCTTTGCTGGAACAGATACCGGTGCAGGTTGTCCTCAATACCGACGTGGGCCTGCTGGGCGCCGCGTCTCTTGCCGCCACGAGCCCCCGATGACCCCCGAGCTGCAGAAGAAGTGCGTCGATACCATTCGCTTCCTTGCCATCGACGCCGTCGAGAAGGCGAACAGCGGCCACCCCGGGATGCCGATGGGGGCGGCGCCGATGGCGTTCGCGCTCTGGAGCCGGCACCTGCGCTTCAATCCGAGCGAGCCGCGCTGGGCGAACCGCGACCGGTTCATCCTCAGCGCCGGCCACGGCTCGATGCTGCTCTACGCCCTGCTGCACCTCGCCGGATATGACGTGACGATGGAGGATCTGAAAGCCTTTCGCCAATGGGAGTCGAAGACCCCGGGGCACCCCGAATTCCACGACACGCCCGGGGTCGAGGCGACCACGGGTCCGTTGGGGCAGGGCATCTCCAACGCGGTCGGATTCGCGCTGTCGCAGCGGATGCTGGCGGCGCGGATGAACGGCGGCGGCCAATTCCCCATTGATAACTTCATCTATGGCATCTGCTCCGATGGCGACCTGATGGAGGGCGTCTCGGGCGAGTCCGCCTCGCTCGCGGGGCACCTCAAGCTCGGCAACATCATCTTTCTCTACGACGACAATCATATTTCGCTGGCAGGGAAGACCGACATTACCTTTACCGAGAATCGCGACCAGCGCTACCAGGCCTATGGCTGGCAGGTGCAGCACGTCGCCGACGGCAATGACCTCGAGGCCATCGACAAGGCCATCGTCGCGGCGAAGGCCGATCCGCGGCCCTCGCTCATCTCGGTGCGCACGGTGCTCGGCTTCGGCTCGCCCCACAAAGCGAACACCCACGAATCGCACGGGTCGCCGCTGGGCAAGGACGAGGTCAAGGCCACCAAGCAGAACCTGGGCTGGCCGCTCGAGCCGGCCTTCCTGGTCCCCGACGACGTGCGCGCCTTCTGGACGGGGCGCATTGAAGAGGTAAAGAAGGGTTACGAGCAATGGCAGCAGAAGTTCGCCGGATGGCAGAAGGCCAATGTCGACAAAGCGAAGCTGTGGACAGCGTTGGCGAACCGCGAGGTGCCCGAGGATTTGCCAGAACAGCTTGCCGCGAGCATCGCCTCGGTGACCGCAGCTGAATCGACGCGCAAGCTGGGGCAGGCGGTGCTGCAGAAGGCGGCCGCGCTGGTGCCGAGCATCGCGGGCGGCTCGGCCGATCTCGATCCTTCGACGTTTACCTATCTGAAGGATCTCGGCGACGTCTCGCCGGAGGATTACTCGGGTCGAAACATCCACTATGGCGTGCGGGAGCACGCGATGGGCTCGGCCGCCAACGGTTTCGCCTATGACGGCTTCTTCATTCCCTATACCGCGACCTTTCTTCTCTTCAGCGATTACATGCGTCCGCCCATCCGGCTGGCGGCGCTCTCGAAGATCCAGAGCATCTTCGTCTTCACCCACGACTCGATCTTCGTCGGCGAGGACGGGCCCACCCACCAGCCCATCGAGCAGCTGGCGTCGCTGCGCGCGATTCCAAATCTTCACCTCTGGCGGCCCGCGGACGGCCTCGAGACGGCGGCAGCGTGGGCCGCGGCCATCCTGCGCAAGGACGGGCCGTCGCTGCTGGCGTTCTCGCGGCAGAAGCTCCCGGTGCTCGACCGCACCCGGCCCGTGACGGTGCGCGACGCGATGCGCGGCGCCTATGCCGTGCACGACGTCGAGGGCGAGCCCGACGTGGTCATCGTCGCCACCGGCAGCGAGGTGGGCGCCGCGCAGGCCGCGCTGCCGCTGCTCGACAAGGCGCTCAAGGTCCGGCTGGTCTCGATGCCCTGCGTCGAGCGATTTCTACAGTGGTCCGGCGAGGAGCAGCGCAGGCTGGTCCCGCACGATACCAAGACGAAGCTGGTCGCGGTCGAGGCGGCGGGCGGGCTCGACTGGTATCGCATCGTCGGCGCCGGGATGGTCTGCGGCATCGATCGCTTCGGCGCCTCGGCGCCGGAGAAGGCGCTGGCCGACGCGTTCGACCTGACGCCGCAGAAGCTCGCGGGCAAGATCTCGAAGTGGCTTTCCCAAGGCGCACGCACGAACACCAAGTAAGGAGTTGCCTATATGAAGCCGGCGGCAAAGCTGAACGAGCTCGGGCAGAGCGCGTGGCTGGATCTGATCGGGCGCAAGCTCATCCGCTCGGGTGGCCTCACGAAGATGGTCGATGAGGACGGCATCCGCGGCGTGACCGCGAACCCGGCCATCTTCGAGAAGGCCATCGCCGAGTCGGACGAATATGACGAGGAGCTCGGGCAGCTGATCGAGCGTGGCAAGTCGCCGCTCGAGATCTACGATGCCCTGATCATCGGCGACGTGCAGACCGGCTGCGATGCGCTGCGGCCGCTGTTCGACCGGGTGCACGGCGCCGACGGCTTCGTCTCGCTGGAAGTCTCGCCCGCGATCGCGCGCGACACCAGCGCGAGCGTGGCGGAAGCGAAGAAGTACTGGGCCGCGGTCGATCGCCCGAACCTGTTCATCAAGATCCCCGCCAATCCGCCGGGGATCGACGCCATCCGGCAGGCCACCGCGGCGGGGATCAGCGTCAACATCACGCTGATCTTCTCCAACCGGGTCTATGCACAGGTGATTGAAGCGTATCTCTCCGGGCTGGAAGAGCGCACGGCGAAGGGATTGCCCGTCTCGCAGATCCATTCGGTCGCGAGCTTCTTCGTCAGCCGCGTCGACACCGCGGTGGACAAGCTCCTCCCGGAAGGCAGCGAGCTGCGCGGCAAGATCGCGGTCGCCAATGCCAAGCTCGCTTATCAATTGTTCCTCGAGTCGACGGCGACGCCGCGCTGGAAGGCGCTGGAGGCCAAAGGCGCAACCAGGCAGCGGCCGCTCTGGGCTTCGACCGGCACCAAGAACAAGGCCTATAGCGACGTGCTCTATGTCGAGACGCTGATTGGCCGGGATACCGTCAATACGCTTCCGCTCGCGACGCTGCAGGCGTTCAATGACCACGGCAAGGTGGCTGGCACGGTCACGCAGGGCGTCGCCGCGGCGCGCGCGCAGCTCGCGAAGCTCGCCGCGGCGGGAGTCGATCTCGAGAAGGTCTGCGAGAAGCTCACCGAGGAGGGACTGGAGCTCTTCTCGAACGCGCTCATCTCTCTCCTGAATACCATTCACGGGCGGTCGCTCGCGCAGCGCGCGGCGAAGGAGATGAAGCTGCTCGAGAAGCCCGGCAAGAGGAAGGCCGATTTCGAAAAAGGCCTCGAGCTGGTGACCAGGAAGAAGGCGGGCTCGCGGCTCTGGGCGCGCGACGCAGCGCTGTGGGGCGACGACCCGAAGCACCAGTCGATTGCAAAGAACCGGCTCGGCTGGCTCGACGTGGTGAAGCGGATGCGGCACGACGCGCCGGAGCTGGCGTCGTTCGCGCGCGAGGCCGCGGCGCGGTTCAAGCATTGCGTACTGCTGGGGATGGGCGGCTCGTCGCTGTGCCCCGCCGTGCTGGTGGGCGTGCTCGGGAAGCAGGAGGGCGGGCTGGATCTGCGCGTGCTCGATTCGACCGCGCCCGACGCCGTGCGCGCCGCCGTGGAGAATTTCGATCTCTCGAAGACGCTGTTCCTGGTCAGCTCCAAGAGCGGCACGACCACCGAGGTGAGCGCGTTCTATCGGCATTTCCGCGCCGAGGTCGAAAAGGCGGGCGGCGGGAACCGCGCGGCGCCGCAGCAGGACGCTACCCAAAGCACGCCCTTTGGCTCCCATTTCGTCGCCATTACCGACGAAGGGTCGCCGCTGCACCAGCTGGCGAAGCGGGAAGGCTTCTGGCGCACCTGGGCCAATCCCGGCGATATCGGCGGGCGCTACAGCGCGCTGAGCTTCTTTGGCCTGGTGCCGGCCGCGCTGCTCGGGCTCGAGATTGGCAAGCTGCTCGATGTCGCGGACGAGGTGGCGCTGGCGTCCGGTGCGTCGGTGCCGCTGAAAGAGAATTTCGCGGTGCGGCTCGGCGCCATCCTCGGCGGGTGCGCGCGCGGCGGGGCCGACAAGCTCACGCTCCTGCTCTCGCCGCAGCTGGCGCCGTTCGGTGCCTGGGTCGAGCAGCTGATCGCCGAGAGCACCGGCAAGAGCGGCAAGGGGATCGTGCCGGTGGCCGGCGAGCCGCTCGGCCGGGCCGCGTCCTATGCGGACGACCGCCTCTTCGTCTCGATGAGCTTCGCGAGCGAGAAGCACGACGCGTCGTTCCTCGCCGGGGCACCCACCGGCTCTCCATTCCCGCTCCTGCAGTGGCAGCTCCCCCAAAAGAACGCGCTCGCCGGCGAGCTCCTGCGCTGGGAGATCGCCACCGCCATTGCGGGCGCGGTGCTCGAGGTCGATCCGTTCGATGAGCCGAACGTCACCGAGAGCAAAGAGAAGACGCGCGCGCTGCTGTCGGGAAAGCCCGCGCCGTTCGAGCCGTCGCTGCGCGCGGGCGGGCTCGCTCTCTTCACCAGCCCGCCGCACGCCGAGTTGCTCAGGAAGGCGGCCTCGACGACCGGTGGCGGCGCCTCGCCCGCGCACTGGATCGCGGCGCACCTCGCCCTGGGCGACGCCGGCTCCGATTACGCCGCCCTGCTCGGATACCTGCCGCCGTCGGACGAGCTGCTCAAAGAGTTCCGCGCTCTGCAGGGACGCGTGCGCGACGCGACCCGGCTGGCGTGCACCTTTGGCTTCGGCCCGCGCTATCTTCACTCGACCGGCCAGCTGCACAAGGGCGGGGCGAACAACGGCGTCTTCCTGCAGGCCACCAGCGACGGCGGAGCGGACCTGCCGATTCCGGGCGAGGCATACGGCTTCGGCGCGCTCTTCGCGGCGCAGGCCCGCGGCGATCTCGAGGTGCTGCTCTCGCACGGCCGCCGCGCCCTGCGCGTCCACGTCGAGGACGGCGACCCGAAAAAGATTCTCGCCATCATCAATGATGCGATTGGCCTGTTGAAGGGCTAAAAGCGCCGTTTCTGACAAAGGAGCCGCAATGAAGCTCGCAATGCTGGGCCTCGGCAAGATGGGCGGCAACATGGTGCAGCGCCTCCTCAAGGGAGGGCACCAGGTGGTTGCGTACGACGTCGACCCGAAGCGCGCCGTCGAGCTCTCGAAGCAGGGCGCAACGCCCGCCGCCACGGTCGACGAGGTGGTCGGCAACCTGTCGTCGCCGCGCGTGGTCTGGGCGATGGTGCCGTCGGGCAAGATCACCGACGATTTGATTACCGCGCTGATCTCCAAGCTCTCGAAAGGCGACGTCATCATCGATGGCGGCAATTCGAACTTCCATGATTCAATCCGGCACGGCAAGGAGTGCGAGGCCAGGGGGATCCACTTCCTCGACGCCGGCACCTCCGGCGGCGTGTGGGGCCTCAAGAATGGCTATTGCCTGATGGTGGGCGGCTCGGACGAGGGCTATCGGGTCGCCGAGCCGGCGCTGAAGACGCTCGCGCCCGAGAACGGCCTGCACCACACCGGCCCGGCGGGAAGCGGCCATTTCGTCAAGATGGTCCACAACGGAATCGAATATGGCTTGATGGCCTCGTACGCCGAAGGCTTCGAGATCCTGAAGACCTCGCCGTTCGGGAATCTCGACTTACCGAAGATCGCCGGTATCTGGCGCTATGGGTCGGTGGTGCGCTCGTGGCTGCTCGAGCTCCTGGTCGACGCGCTGGAGAAAGATCCGAAGCTCGAGCAGATCAAGGGCTTCGTCGAGGACAGCGGCGAGGGGCGCTGGACGGTGCAGGCGGCCATCGATCAGAACGTGCCCGCGCCGGTGATCACTCTCTCGCTCCTGCAGCGCATCGCTTCGCGGCAGGACGAGAGCTTCAGCGCCAAGGTGCAGGCGGCGCTGCGCAACGAGTTCGGCGGCCACGCCGTCAAGAAAAGCTAGCCATGCCCTACGCGCCCGAGCACGACGAGATCCCGAACCCGCTCCGCCAGGGCCTGCGCGCCGACCCGGCGCCCGAGCCCTGCGCGGTGGTGGTCTTCGGCGCCAGCGGCGACCTCGCCCACCGGAAGCTCCTGCCCGCGCTCTACAACCTCGCCGCCGCAACGCGTCTGCCCGCCGCGTTCGGCCTGGTCGGCGTCTCGAAGAGCGAGTATTCGCATGGCGAGTTCCAGCAGGACATGCGCGAGGCGGTGGGGAAGTTCTCGCGCACCAAGCCCATCGACGACGAGGTGTGGAAGGACTTCGCCGACGGCCTGCGCTACGTGGCGGGCTCGTTCGACGACCCGGATACCTTTGAGCGATTGAAAGCGCAGCTGGAGGAGCTGGACAAGTCGCGCGGCACGCGCGGCAACCGGCTCTTCTACTTCGCCACGCCGCCGAGCACCTTTCCGGTGCTGCTCAAGGGATTGAAAGCCGCGGGGCTGATCAAGAAGCCGCTCGACCCGCAATCGACGCGCATCGTGATCGAGAAGCCGTTCGGCCGGGACCTTTCCTCGGCGCGCGCGCTCAACCGGCTGGTGCTCGACGTCGCGGATGAAAAGCAGGTCTTCCGCATCGACCATTACCTCGGCAAGGAGACGGTCCAGAATCTATTGGTCTTCCGTTTCGGCAATTCCATCTTCGAGCCCATCTGGAATCGCCAGTTCGTCGATCATGTCGAGATCACCGCGGGCGAGGAGCTGGGTATCGAAGCGCGCGGCCGCTATTACGAAGAGGCCGGCATCCTGCGCGACATGATCCAGAATCACGTCCTTCAGCTGGTTTGTCTGACCGCGATGGAGCCGCCGGTCGCCTTCGACGCGGACGCGGTGCGCGACGAAAAGATCAAGGTGCTGCGCGCCATCCAGACCCTGGAGACGCCCGAGCAGGTGGCGCGCAACGTCGTGATCGGGCAATACACCAAAGGCTCGATCGCGGGCGCCGGCGTGCCCGGCTATCAAGAGGAGAAGGACGTCGCCCGAGGCTCGCGCACGCCGACCTTCGTCTCATTGAAGCTCAACATCAACTCCTGGCGGTGGGACGGCGTGCCCTTCTACCTGCGCGCCGGCAAGCGCATGCCCAAGCGCGCCACCGAGATCGCGGTCTTCTTCAAGCCGCTGCCGCACTCGCTCTTCGGCTCGGGCGCGACTCAAGCCAACGTGCTGGTCATTCGCGTGCAGCCGCAGGAAGGCATCGCGCTGCGCTTCAACGCCAAGGTCCCCGGCGAGCGGTTCCGGCCCCGCACGGTGAGCATGGACTTTCGTTATGGGAGCACTTTCGGCGCGACCAGCCCCGAGGCCTACGAGCGGCTCCTGCTCGACGCCATGCGCGGCGACCAGACGCTCTTCACCCGCAAGGACGAGGTCGAGGCCGCCTGGAAGATCGTCGGCAATATCCTCAAGGTGACCGAGAATCCCGAATCGCCGGCGCCGTTCGCCTACCAGGCCGGGACCTGGGGCCCGCCGCAGGCCGACCAACTGCTCGAGCAGGACGGACGCACCTGGAGGCGCTTATGAATCCGGTCGGTGAGCCCATCGCGGGCGGGCAGGCGCCGCACGCGCAGGACGAGCTGCTGCTCAAGTCCGCTGACGCCATCGATCTCGGTCAGATCAACGCTTTGTTGCAGCAGGCGCGCGAGCGCAGCGGCCAGTCACAAGAGAGCATCACCACGCTCAACCTGGTCGCCATCTACTTCACCCAGGCGCAGTACGAGGCGGCGCGCGCCGCGCTGGAGGTGGCGGGCAGCGTGCATCCGTGCCGGCTGGTGGTGCTGATCGCCGATGATTCGATCGCCGAGGGTTCGGTGACCGCGCGCGTGTCGGTGGTGCGCTCGGCAGGCGCCATCACGTTGGAGCGCGTGGTGCTGAATGCCACCGGCCACGCCGTGCGCCACCTCGAGTCGGCGATGGACGGCCTGCTCCTGCCCGAGCTGCCGATGGTGGTGGTGTGGGGCGGGCGGCCGCACGGCGATCTGCTCCAGCGCGCGGTGGAGAAGGCGGACCGGATCATCATCGATTCGGGCGCGCGTCCGCCGACCTATCTCGAAGAGACCGCGGGCCTGGTGGCCGCGGGCGCGCCCATCGGCGACCTGGCTTGGGCGCGCATCTTTCCCTGGCAGGGCCTCGCGGCCGACGTGCTCGACCTGCCCAACCTGCGCGAGCACCGCGGCAACATCAAGACGGCGCGCGTGGTCTGTGCGCAGACGCCGGGCGCGGAGGGTGCGCTGCTCGCGGGCTGGCTCACGGCGCGGGTGCCGAACATCTCGATCGAGCTGGTCGCCGAGGGGCGAGCGGAGGCGCCTTCTGCAGACAAGCCGTCGCATTCCGAAGCGATGACCCTCGGACAGATCGCGCACTTCGAGTTCGTGGCGCCGCCAGCCACCTTCCGCTTCCGCCGCGAGAAGGGGATCCTGGTCGCGCAGGTCCAGGGCGACGACGACGGCGAGGTGGTGCACCGCGTGCGCCTGCCACCCGACGCGCCGGGGCGGCTGCTGGGGCTCGAGCTCAAGCTGCTCTCCGGGATCGACGAGCTCTACGCGCAATCCGTGCAGGCCGGCGCCAAGCTGCTGGGGGGCTCGCGGTGAGCGAGGTCGCCGTGGTCCGCAATGTCGCCGAGGTCGCGCAGGCGGCGGGCGAGCTGTGCGTCGAGGCGTGCGCCGGTGCGGCCGCGGCGCGCGGGAAGGCGCTGGTCGCGCTCACCGGCGGCTCGACCGCGAAGCCGCTCTTCGACGAGTTGGTCCGGCGGCCGATGCCCTGGGGGCGCCTGCAGATCTTCTTTACCGACGAGCGGGCGGTTTCCATGACCGATCCGTTATCGAATTACGGTCTCGCCCAGCGCGAGCTGTTCTCGCGGGTCGCGCTGGTGCCGGCGCAGATCCATCCGCTGCG
>JAYWBT010000199.1:0-9272 GCA_043781235.1 Deltaproteobacteria bacterium | reverse complement strand
GGGGTCGCGGACGATCACGTAGCCGTCGCCCTCGTAGCCATCGCTCTTCTGCGCGCCGGGCGTGGGCAGCTTTGCCTCGACGATATGTTTGCCGACCGCCTCGTGGAGCTCGTGAACGCCGGTGACCGAGGCGACGCGGCCGTGCCCCGTGCCGCGCAGGAATGCCGAGCCCACTGCGTACTTGCGCTCCCACGGTCCATCGAGCTCGCCGTCGACGAGCGCGCGGCTCCAGGCGCTGAAGAGATCGACGCCGTGCGCAAGCCCGGTCATGGTGCTGATGTTGGCGCCCGGCGGCCGCTGCGCGATCTCGCCGATGACCAGGCTGCCGTCGGGACGCTGGAACCATTCCATGTGCGTCATTCCGTCGGTGAGGCCGAGAGCCTTGACGGCCCCGCGCGCCAGCTCACGCGCGCCGTCGTATTCAGATCCGCCGATCTCGCGGGGCAATACGCAGCACCATTGAATCCAGGGGTTCTCCAACACCTCCAGGCAGCTGGGAAGGTAGTGGGAGACCGATTCCATACGGGGACTGCCGTCGATCGTGATGGTCTCGAAGCTGAATTCCCGGCCGCGCAGGAATTCCTCTCCCAGGATGGGCCGTGCCTCGGAGGCGCCGAAGCCCTGCACTCCTCTTACGAGCTCTTCGATGGAATTGACCCGCCAGGTCGAGCGCGCGCCCATTCCGGCCGGCGGCTTGAGCACGATGGGAAAGCCGGCCTCACGCGCGAAGCTGCGCGCGTCAGACTCGGAATGGATCAGGCGATTGCGCGCCACCGGCAGCCCAGCTGCACGCAGCGCCGCCTTCATGCGCGCCTTGTCGCGGAAGAGGTCGGCCACCTCCGGCGGCGTCCCCGGCACGCCGAAGTGCGCGCGAGCCTGCGCGAGCTGCACCATCATGGCTTCGAGGATCCCCAGGATGCGGAAGGGCTGGCCGTGGCGGCTTTTGAGCAGCTCGACAGCGTCGATGACGTCACGCACCGAGAGCGGGTCGGTCACGCGCACGACGTCGTGGTAGACGCCCGCGTCGTCTCCTGACGGCGGCGTGTGCACCACGCCGAGGAGCCGCACGTCCGGCAAGCGCGCCGCGGCCCGCACGAACCGCATGGTGATGTCGGTCGGGAAGGGAGCCACGAAGACGACGTTGCGGATCATCGCCCGATGGTAGCATCGCGCGATGAGAGTCGTATTCCTCGCGCCCGCATTCCCTCCCGAGATGATTCAATACACGCGCGGGCTCGCCGAGGTCGGCGCCGAGGTGTACGGCGTCGGCGACCAGCCGCGCGAGGCGCTGCCGGACCAGGTGCGGCGCTGTTTGCACGATTACCTCCAGGTGCCGCGCATCTTCGACGAGGCTGACGTGATCGAGCGCGTGGCCGCGTGGCTGCGCGGCCGCCCGGTGGATCGCGTGCTCGCCAACTGGGAGGTGCTGGTGCAATTGGCGGCGCGGCTGCGCGAGCGGTTCGGTCTCGAGGGCATGACGCCCGATATCGTGCGCGGCTTTCGCGACAAGGAAGTGATGAAGGAGCGGCTGCGCAAGGCGGGGCTGCGAGTGCCGCGGTCGCATCGGGCGCGCACCGAGGGCGAAGTGCGCGCTGCCGTCGAGAAGATCGGCTATCCGATCATCTTGAAGCCCATCGCCGGCGCCGGGAGCGCGGATACCTATTGCGTCCGCTCGGCCTCCGGGCTGAACGACACGCTCCCCAGGCTGCGCGGCGTGCCCGAGGTTTCGTGCGAAGAGTATATCGAAGGCGAGGAATTCACCTTCGATACCGTCTGCATCGGCGGAAAGCCCGCCTATGAGAATATCTGTCAATACCTGCCCAAGCCCATCGAGGCACGCTCGCTCGAGTGGGTGAGCCCGGTCATCATTACAGTTCGCGATATGTATCAATCGCGATTGAGGCCCGGAGTCGAGCTGGGCCGCAAGGTGCTGTCGGCATTGCAGATGGGCGACGGCTTTACCCATATGGAATGGTTCCTCACCCCGCGCGGCGAGGCCATCTTCGGCGAGATCGGCTGCCGCCCGGGCGGCGCGCACCTGGTCGATCAGATGAACTACACTTCTGATATCGACCTTTTCCGCGAGTGGGCGCGCGTGGTCTGCTGGAAGAAGTTCGAGGCGCCGGTCGAGCGCAAGTACAACGTCGGCATCATCTTCAAGCGCGCGACCGGGCAGGGCTGCATCACGCGGATCGAGGGCTTGGGCGATTGGCTGAAGGCGGCCGGACCGTGGGCGGTCGAGGAGCAACTGCTGCGTCCGGGCACGCACCGGCGCAACTGGAAGCAGACGCTCCTCTCCGACGGCCACGTCATGGTGCGGCACCCCGAATGGGCCGAGGCGCAGCGCCTCTCCTCCGCCGCCGCGACCGGCATCCGCCTGTTCGCGGAGTAAACGCGCAGGAGCCATCGTGACCTTCCACCGGCCGTGAATGCCGGAGAGGTCGAGTAGCGGCTTGCACGACGCCTAAACGGGCGTCGAAGGGAAACCGGAATCGCCGCGAACTTCGGATTCAATGGCTTCCATTGCGGCGAGAACCAGTGGCTCCGCCCACGGACGGCCGACAACCTGCGCGCCCACCGGAAGCCCCGCGCTCTGCGCGTCGACGGCGGAGGCGAGCTTTTCCAGCATTCCCGAAGCGGGAGCGCGTTGGGTCTCGTCGTCGCGGACCCGGGTGACGGGGACGACGCCCGCGGGGAGCTGGGTGATATTCCAGAGCATCGAGGCGCTGGCGGCGAGCACGAAGCTCTTTGCTCCCAGGTGCGGCAGCGCCGGCGTCGCGAAGGGCGGGCAAAGCACCAGGTCGATTCCCGCTGCGTCCCACGCCGCCAGCATCTCGAAGCGATAGGCGCGCAGCTCGCCGGTGATGCGCCAGAGCTCCTCGACGGGCTTGCGGCCGAGTGCGCGCAGCGTCCGCGCCGGCAGCTCGTCGCGGACCGCGCGCGCGAGCGAGTGCCGCACCAGCGCAGGCAGCCGCGCGATGCGCACCAGGGACAGCAGCACCGGATCGACGGGCTGCCCGCGCAGGAGCTTGCCCACCGCAGCGCCGCCGTCCGCGCTCAGCGCCTGCAGCTGCAGAAAGATCGCCTCACGCACCCGCGGCGGCGCGAACGGCACCACCTCGCAGCCGCGCTCGCGCAGCGCCCGCGCGGCGCGCTCGAGCCCGCGCACCACCGCAGCCGACGTCTTCACCACGCCGTCGTCCAGACAGAGCCCGACGCGCAGGCGCGGCAGCGTCAGGGCTCGCCACTCGAGCGGCGGTACGCGGCCGTCGAGCGCGCTCATCCGAACCGGGTCGAGTGCGGAGAAGAGCAACCCCAGATCGGCCACTCTGCGCGCCATCGGCCCGCACTGCGCGCGCACCGCCTCCTGGCCCGGAATGCCGGACGCGGCGCCGCGCATCGGCAGCCGGTCGAGCGTGGGCTTCAGCCCGGCGATGCCGCAGAAGTGCGCCGGCACGCGGATGCTGCCGCCGATGTCGGTGCCGATGCCGAGGGGCGACATGCCCGCCGCGATGGCCGCGGCCTCTCCTCCAGAAGATCCGCCGGGCCCGTGCACCGCGCTCCACGGATTCGCGGTCTGCCCGAAGATCGGGTTGCGGCACTCGGCGTAAAGCATCAGCTGGGACAAATTCGTTCTGCCGAGGATCACCGCGCCGGCCTCGCGCAGCAGCGTCACCATCGCCGCGTCGGCGCCCGCCTTGTGCGAGCGACGCGATTCGACGCCCATGGTGGACGCCTCGCCGGCGAGGTCGAAGTTTTCCTTCACCGAAACGGGAAGCCCGTGCAACGGCCCGCGCACCTCGCCGCGCGCGCGTTCTGCGTCGGCCCGGTCTGCGTCGGCCAGCGCGCGGTCGCGAAAAACAGCGGTGAAGGCGTGCACCGCTGGATCCCGCTCGTCGATGCGGCGCAGACAAGCAAGGACCGCCTCGCGCGACGAGATCTCCCGCCGCTCGAGCAGGCGGGCCAGCTCGGTCGCGGACCGGCCGTGAAGGGCAGGCGGGGAAGCGTTCAAGGCGCGCTGCATTGCGAATCCCTATCACGCCTCCGGCATCAAAATGAGTGAGCAAGTTTTGATCATTTTCGATATGTTTCGATAATCCGCTTTTGATAGTCCTGCTTCATTTGACATGCGCTCTTCCGGTCTTACGTTTTGCGCATGACTCTCCCCATCCCCGAGACGCTGCCGGTCCTGGTGCTCGACGACGCCGTGGTCTTCCCAGGTGCGCTGGTCCGCCTGGAGGCCGACGAAGACGGCGCGAAGCTCGCGCGCAAGCTGCTGCACGGGCTGGTCGCCATCGCGCTCCAGCGCGCGGACTGCGAAGACATCGCCCTCCACCCCATCGGCGTGGCGGCGCGCATCGAGCGCGTCGAGCGCGACGGCGGCATCGTGGTGTACGGCCTCGAGCGCATCCGCCTGGGCGCGCTGATCGAAGGCGACGAACCCACCGTGCGCGTCGAGCGCATCGAGCTGGAGCAGAAACCGACGCCGGAGATCGAGGCGCTGGCGCTCGAGGCGAAGAAGCTGTCGCGCGAGATCCTCCAGCACTTGCCGCAGCTGCCGGCGGCCATCGCGGACGGCATCGACGGCATCAACGACCCGTCGCAGCTCGCCGACCTGCTCGCCTTCCGCGTGCCCGCCGAGGCAGCCGTCAAGCAGCGCATCCTCGAGACGCTGGACCTGCGCGAGCGCCTGACTCTGGTGGTGAACCTGCTCGCCGGCCGCAGCGTCCAGCTCGATGTCTCCTCGAGCATCGATGAGACCGTCCAGGATGAGATGTCGCGGAGCCAGCGCGAGCACTTCCTGCGCAAGCGCAAGGAGATGATCGAGAAGGAGTTGGGCGACGGCTCGGTGGATGAGGATGCGACCGACGCGCTCGAGGAGCGGCTGGCCAAGGCGGGTCTGCCCGAAGAGGTTCGCACGCAGGTGGACAAGGAGATTGCGCGCCTGAAGAAGCTGCCGCCCACGAGCCCCGAGACCTCGGTCGCACGGACCTGGCTCGGGCTGATCGCCGACCTGCCGTGGGGCGTGCGCACCGAGGACAACCTCGATGTCGTCAACGCCTCGGCCGTGCTCGACGCCGATCACCAGGGGCTCGGCAAGATCAAGAAGCGCGTCCTTGAATATCTCGCGGTGCGCAAGCTGAAGAGCGACATGAAGGGCCCGCTGCTCTGCTTCGTCGGCCCGCCCGGCGTGGGCAAGACCTCGCTCGGCAAGTCGATCGCGCGCGCCATGGGCCGCAAGTTCGTCCGCGTCTCGCTCGGCGGCGTGCGCGACGAGGCCGAGATCCGCGGGCACCGCCGCACCTACGTCGGCGCGATGCCGGGCCGGCTGGTGCAGGCGCTCAAGCGCGCGGGCAGCGAGAACCCGGTGGTGATGCTCGATAAGATCGACAAGCTGGGCGCGGCGTACGGCGACCCGGCGTCGGCGCTGCTGGAGGTGCTCGACGCCGAACAGAACAAGGCGTTCGTCGATCACTACCTCGAGGTGCCGCTGGACCTCTCGCGGGTGCTCTTCATCTCCACCGCCAACTCGCTCGATACCGTGCCTTTGGCGCTGCGCGACCGCATGGAGATCCTCGAGCTGCCCAGCTACACCACGCTGGAGAAGCAGGCCATCGCGCGCGCGCACCTGCTGCCGAAGCAGCTCGCGGCCCACGGCCTCGACGGCGTCCGCGTGACGCTCACCGACGGCGCTCTCGAACGCATCGTCCTCGGCCACACCCGCGAGGCAGGCGTGCGCGCGCTTGAGAAGCGGCTCGCAGCCGTCTGCCGCGCGCTCGCGGTTGAGTTGGCGGAAGGCAAGCTCACCAGCGACCGGATCGTCGGCGCGCCCGAGATCGAGACGCTGCTCGGGCCCGACCGCTTCGAGCTCGAGCCGCTCGACCGCACCGCCGAGCCCGGCGTCGCGACGGGGCTCGCCTGGACGCCGGTGGGCGGCGAGGTGCTCTTCGTCGAGGCCACGCAGATGCCCGGCAAGGGGCGGCTCATCCTCACGGGCCAACTCGGCGAGGTGATGCAGGAGTCGGCGAAGGCGGCGCTCAGCTTCGCGCAGGCGAACGCGGCGGCGCTGGGCCTGCGCCCCGAACCGCTGCGCGACCTGGATCTGCACGTCCACGTTCCGGCGGGCGGCACGCCCAAGGACGGGCCGAGCGCGGGCGTCACGCTCTTCACCGCCATCGTATCGGTGCTGACGGGGCGAAAAGTCCGCTCTGACGTCGCGATGACGGGCGAGGCCACGCTGCGCGGGCGCGTGCTGCCGGTGGGCGGCATCAAGGAGAAGCTGCTCGCCGCGCATCGCAACGGGCTGCGGCGAGTGATCATCCCGGAGCGCTGCATGCGCGACCTCACGGACATTCCCGAGAGCGTGCGGCGCGAGCTGGAGATCATCCCGGTGGGGCGGATGGAAGAGGTACTGGCGGCGGCGCTGGAGCCGCTGCCGCAGGCGCTGGCCGCGGCAGCGTAAGTCTCTCGATCGGTGCCGCTGTCGCCGCCGGGGATCCGGGTATCCCGCGCGCCCTCCTGTGCGCGCCCGCGACAGGCTGGCGAAGCCCCTCGCGAGGAGGCGCACGGCGGTCGCGCAATGTCGGGCTTGCAGGACACCCGGCCTCCCCGGCTTAGCGGCGCCTCCCAGAGACCCCGCGGCGCCTCGCAGGCAGTCCGCGTGGCGCCACACCTCGCGATCGCCGCAGCGGGGCTGGCGATCTGCAACGGGCGAGCGAGATCTATCTGTATTGCGGTCGCCGCCGGGGATCCGGGTATCCCGCGCGCCCTCCTGTGCGCGCCCGCGACAGGCTGGCGAAGCTCCTCGCGAGGAGGCGCACGGCGGTCGCGCAATGTCGGGCTTGCAGGACACCCGGCCTCCCCGGCTTAGCGGCGCCTCCCAGAGACCCCGCGGCGTCTCGCAGGCAGTCCGCGTGGCGCCACACCTCGCGATCGCCGCAGCGAGGCTGGCGGTCTGCAACGGGCGAGCGAGATCTATCTGTATTGCGGTCGCCACTTCGGGAACGAGCCGAGCCGCTATCGCGAGGCGCGGCTATCGTGTGGTGCGGCGCCACGCGAACGGCGTGCAGGGCAGATTGGGGTTTCCCGAAGGCGCCGCTGAGCCGGGGAGGCCGGGTGTCCTGCAAGCCCGACATTGCGCGACCGCCGTGCGCGCTTTCGCGAGGAGCCCGCGCCAGCCACCCGCGGGCGCGCACAGGAGGGCGCGCGGGATACCCGGATCCCCGGCGGCGAGTTCCGGATCCCCGGCGGAGGCCGCGGCACCGCTCGGAAGAGCCGTAGGCGACAGCGGCGCCCTGCTCTCCTAGACTGGAGGGTCCATGTCCGGTCCCCCGCCCAGGAAGAGGTCGGCTCCATTCGCCGACACGACGCTGCCGGACAGCGAAGCCGGGCCTGCGCCCGTGGCGCCGGACGCTGAGAGCGTCGCGGCCGAGCAGCCCGGCCACTATGCGGTCAAGCGCGAGTTGGGTCGCGGAGCGCAGGCGGTGGTGTACCTCGCGCTCGATCGCCAGCTGGGCCGCGAGGTCGCCCTCAAGCAGCTGATGCCCGGCGGGCCGCGCGACGCGGAGAAGCGCTTCCTGCGCGAGGCGCGCGTCGCCGGCCAGCTCGAGCATCCCGGCATCGTCCCGGTCTACGAGGTGGGCCGGCGGGCGGACGGCTCGCTCTATTACGCGCAGCGGCTGGTTCGAGGCCGCACGCTCGCCGCCGCCCTCAAGGAAGCGGTCACCCTGCGCGCGCGGCTGCAGCTGCTCTCGCCCTTCGTACAGCTCTGCCAGGCGGTCGCGTTCGCGCACCAGCGCGGCGTGATCCACCGCGACCTGAAACCGGACAACGTCATGCTCGGCGAGTTCGGCGAGACGGTGGTGCTGGACTGGGGGCTCGCCAAGCTCGCCGGCAAGGACGACCTCAGCGGCGACAGGCTGCGTCCGCCCACACCGGGAGAGCGCTTCGACGGCACGCAGGAGGGTGATGTCCTCGGCACGCCCGCATATATGAGCCCGGAGCAGGCGCTGGGTAACCTCGACAAGGTGGACGAGCAGAGCGATGTCTGGAGCCTGGGCGCGGTGCTCTACGAGATCCTCACCGGCAAGCCGCCCTTCCAGGAGAAGAACGCGGTCCAGCTGCTGATCCGCATCGCCAAGGACAAGGTCAGGCCGCCGCGCACGCTCGACCAGAGCATCCCGCGCGACCTGTCGCTCATCTGCGAGCGCTGCCTCGAGCGCAACAAGTCGCGCCGCTATCCCAAGGCGCGCGACCTCGCGGCCGACATCGAGGCGTACCGCGCGGGCGGGCGCGTCTCGGGCGTCGAGTATTCGGCGCTGCAGCTCGCGCGACGGTTCGTGCAGCGCAACCTGCCGGTCGCCAGCGCGGCGCTGGTCGCGCTGGTGCTGCTCGGGGCGGCGGTGACCAAGATCTTCCTCGAGAACGGGCAGGCGCGCGGCTATCTCGCCGAGGCGCTGCTGGAGAAGTCGGACGCGGCAGCGCGCGCGCAGGAGTGGACCCGCGCCTCGGCGTATGCGGCCGCGGCGCGGGTGCAGGACGACACCGCTGAGGCGCGGTGGCGCACGGCGCAGCGCGGGCCGGTCGAGATGGTGCCGCTCTGGCGCGCGCAGCTCGCAGGCGGCGTCGAGCAGGTCGCGCTCTCTCCCGACGGGAAGCTCGTCGCGGTGGCTTTGACGGATCACGCGGTGCACCTGCTCGACGCGGCTAACGCGCGCGAGGTGCGCACGCTCGAGGCGCAGGATGCGCCCATCAGCGCGCTCGCCTTCTCCGCCGACGGCCAGACGCTGGTCACGGCCGCCGAGGACCGGTCGCTCATCGCCTGGGGCTTGCAGGCGGGTGAAAAGGTGGCGCGGCTCTCGAGCGACGCGCGCGTGCGCGACGCCGCCTTCTCTCCCGACGGCGCGCTGCTCGCCATCGCCACCGTCGAGGGCTACGTCCGGCTCTTCACCACCGAGGACTGGAGCCCCGCGGCGCGGCTCGACGGCCACGAGGGCGCGGTGACCAGCGTCGCCTTCTCTGCCGATTCAAGCACGCTCCTCTCCAGCGGCGACGACGGAACCATCCGCGCCTGGACGCCGCTCGGCGCCGACGCAAAGACGCGCTTCCACCTGGTGCGCGGCGAAGGGCACCAGCCGGTCTTCCGGATCGGCTTTGCCGGCGGCGCGGTCGCCTCCGCCAGCGCCGACGGCACGGTGCGCTTCTTCTCGCTCGACGGGCAGCAGCTGCAGCGGCTCAACACCAACCACGGCGCCATCGTGTCTTTGGCTGCG
>JAYWBT010000198.1:0-25540 GCA_043781235.1 Deltaproteobacteria bacterium | reverse complement strand
CCCATCCATCACCCTCGAGCGTCACCTCGATTTCGCGGCCCGGATGCGACGCCTGCACCTCCTCCAGGACTTCCTGGGTCAGGACATGCAGGTCGGTGGACCGACACTCGACGTGAAGGCCACCACCCAGGCGCGCCTTGGTGAAGTCGAGCAGATCCCGGATCATCCGGGCAGCCCTCTCCGCCGCGTTCCGAATCCGCACGACGGCCTTGGTGCCAGACGCGTCCAACACTTCCCGGCGCAACAGGCCGACTGCCCCGAGCAGGATGGTATTCAGCGGATTTCTCAAATCGTGGGAGACGATTCCAATCAGCTGGCGCTCGAAGTCTTGCGTCCGCTTGCGCGCCGCGATGTCCACGACTGTCCCCGCGAAGCGCGTCGCCTTGCCGAGCGCATCGAAGGTTGCGTGGCCGCGCGCCTCCACCCAGCGAACCGGGGCATCGCCAAGCCCCACAGTGCGGTACTCGGCGGCGTAGCGCCCTCCGTTCTCCCCGTTGGGCGAGTTTCTCGCTCCCAGCGAACTCAGGCTGACGTCGGGTGAACCTTCGAGTTCGACGCCGCGAACGGCGACAGGTCTCCATTTGTCGGCTGCACCTCGACCAGTGGCGCGAAACGCCCTCCGGGAAGCGCGCGGCGGGCGCGTTTTCCAGGCAATACGCTCCCATCGAATTCGCATAGCAAAGCATGGAATCAGGAACGTACTTGTTGGCCAGCTTGGGTTTTGGGATGCAGTACTTATCGGCGTTGCGCATCATCGCCGCGAGGATACGAGAATTGGATGCGAGAAACCGCTGAATCGGCTGTTCGTCAACTGCGCCGTCAATACACAATTCAGCTTCACGATATCGTCGTCGGTAAGCCGTTCGGTGACAAAAGTGGTCCGAGCGATGGGGTCCACCTCACCCTACGGCTGGCGAGTGGCTTCGGACGGCGAGCGCGTGGAGCCTGGCCCCGAGGAGAAAGCAGCGCGCGCCGTGGCCCGGCAGCTTCGCGCAGAGGGACTCTCGCTGCGCGGGATGGCGGCGGAGCTGGGGCGTCCTGAGGCGCGGAGCCGGACGGGACGCAGGGCCAGGTGAGCCCTCGTCGAGAACTATCGAGACGAACCGAGCTTTACGATGATGGCCCTGCCCGGTTCAACGACGATGTGTCGAACGTTAGGCGCTGCGTCGCTGTGACTGAGGTCCGGGTCGGGCACGCCGTAACGAATGAAGTGATTAATGTCCGATGCTACGGAGTCTGGAGCGCCCCACTGCACGTTGTGGCCGATGTCCGACTCCTGGTTTCCCGAGGCCGGAAGGGGAATGAGCCCGTACTGCTTCCAGTAATAGGTTCGGTGATGGGCGGTCGCGGCCACCGCGAGCGTGGCCCGAATCGCTTGCTGGTCCGGATTCTCCAGAAAGATGGAGTCTTGAGTGGCCCAGATGACCATCGTCGGCACGTCAAGCTTGAGAAGCCGGGCCGTGTTGTCCGTCTGGAGAAGAGCCCGGGAAGCACCAATCCACGTGCCGAGCCGGACCTGCGCCGTCTCGGGAATGTAGGGCGCGAGGAACGCCGGGTCCGCGACAGGATCCGCGACCCAAGCGTCTCTCATGTACACGGGCGAGCCGTAGGGGTCAGCGTTGATGGGCGTGAGAGAATAAACGTCGTCGGGGAAGGCGAACCCTTGGGCGACGAGATTCGACTTCCAGGTTCCCTCGACCGGTTCCGCAAGAACGAAATCCCGAAGGACCACGTTTCCGACGACGCTAGTGGAGGTGGCAAGGAGGATGGCGTTCTCCACCATCTCAGGATGCGACAGCGCGACCTCCTGCACGACGAAGGTCCCGAGCGAGTGGCCAACGAGCGTCGCCCGGCCGATGTCCTTCTGGCGCATGAAGTCGACCAGGTCCGCCGCGAAATCTTTCATTTCGAAGCATTTTTCGGGCGCGCCTGGGCACTGGGAGCCTGGTGGCATGCTGGTGGCGCCGTGACCTCTCTGATCGATCGCGAGAATGTGCAGCGACGGGTTCATGGCGTGAAGCGCCCTCATCGACAGAATCCAGGAGCGGATGCTGTCCGTGAGCCCGTGGATCAAGATCACGGTGGGGCCGTTCTCGGGTCCTGTTTCGAGGTACGCCATCGTTATGCCAGTGCTCAGGCGTACCTTGCACTTGTGCGAGCCGAAATTGACGCCGAGATCGCCGCAGACTGCCTCGCTACGGTCCCTGCCATCGCGGGACTCGGCGTTGGCTATCGCGGCAGGCCCGAGAATGCAAAAGGCGAAAAAACACGCCAACGCTGCTCGAGGCGTCATGTAGATCTCCCGTCGTTCGAGTGATCCGGGTGTTCTCAAGTTATGTGATCGCTGTCAAGGGACTCTGCATCAGTGGCCGGGTTGTTCCGCTGCTCCGCACGTCATGGCGAGTACACCGTAACTGCGGGACCCCGCCGCTACGGCTTATCGGCCGCACGGGTGGCGCCAGCGAGATCGCTTGGCTCGATTCCGCGAGGTGGGTGGCGCACCGGCCTCGCCACGGTTCAGTCTTTAACTGGCGGAAGGATGATGTAGCCATGGAGGGGGCCGCCGAGCACGACGTAGCCCGCGGCGCGGAGGGCGCGGATGTCCGCAGGGTCGTCACCGCGAGCTGCACGCGCGGGCCCTAACGGCGCGGCATCTTCCGCTCGAGGCGCCAGGCTGCAGCCTTCCAGTCAGTAGTGGACGCCCTCGCAATCAAGGCCACGTCGCGTGACTCGCTTTCGGCCTGTGCCTTCTCGACGGCGACCAGGAACTTCCTATGGCGCCCACGGGGTTGATCGCGCGCCATCGTAGCCAGCGGTGCAGCGTGGTGCGGTGGATTCCTACCGTCGTCGCCGCCACCTCGAGGTAATTGCCGGCGCGGACGAGATCGACGATCCGCTGCGTCACGGCAGGATCGAGCTTCGGCTCATTTCGCACCGGGTGTCAGCGCCCCCGGCCCGCCTCAATGCCCGCGGCGCGTGCGAAGTTGGTCCAGCGGATGCGCGCCACGTCCACGAACTCGGGAGCCAGCTCCATCGCGTAGCAGCGCCGCCCGGTCTTCGCCGCCGCAATGAGCTGGCTGCCCGAGCCGCTGAACGGCTCGTAGACCAGCGCGCCGACCTGCGTATGATAGCCGATCGGGCGTTCGAAGATCGCCATGGTCTTTGGGGTCGGATGGATCCCGTCCTGCTCGCCATCGATGGTCCAGACGGACGAGTTCTCTCCGCTCACCACAGGCCGCATCGTAGGGGGCTTCCCCTCGATCCAGCCGTAGAAGCAAGGCCCGTGCTGCCACATGAAATGGCTTCGCGTAAGGATCGGACGGGACTTCACCCAAATGAGCTGCTGGTGGAAGAGCAGGCCATTCTCCTTCCACGCCGCCTCGACCAGCGCCTGCCGGCGCGAGGCGTGCCACTGGTAGATAGCCGGGTTCTCGACGAGCGCGTGCGCGATGGCGACCCGGAGGAAGTTCGAGAAGAACTCCACGTTCGATTCTGGGTCGATGTAGCTGTCCCAGTGCTTGTTGTTGGCCTTGCCGGCTTCGTCGCGCTGGAACGATTGCGGGTCATTGCCACCGTCGTAATCGACGAGATACGGCGGGTCCGTCGCGCAGAGGGGAGACCTCTCACCCTTCATGAGCTTGATGACGTCGTCCGCGTCCTGCCGGGACTTGCGCGCCTCGACTTCTCCAACTTGTACGCTGTAATCAAAGGATGCAGACGGTGCTGGAGTTTCGGCTCGTCGGCAGAAGCTGTGGGCGAGAGGAGCGGCTGGATCGGGTGGATCCGAACGCTATTCTGGTGGTTGCCCCAGGCGGCTGGCACCAATCAGCTATTCCTCTGAAAGGTAGTTTCGATCGGCCGTCCTGGAAAAGCCGGCACTGAGGACTCGTCCCGGGACGAGTGGAGCGAGGTTCGGCGACTGACATTCTCTTTGATATGAGCCCCGCGCCCTGCATGAATGCATGTCCATATTCGTCCATATAGCTGCTTCGTCGCATACTGGTTACCGGGCGGGGCAGAGAGCCGGATCCTTTCGATGGAATGAATGTGCGTCCGGACGAAGCCGTCGAAGTGGTCGAGCTCGAGCGCACCGGTTTCGACGTACCTGCGACCCCGGTCGTCGGTGAAACGTACAGCGCCCAGGGCTTGTCGGCAGTTGGTCTCGCCTCCCCGTGCCGGGCAAATCGCTCCTTCTTCACTGCATCGATCAAGGCGTCGAGCGCAGCCTCGGATATCGCAGCCTGCGCAGCAGCCAGGTCTCCGTTGGGGACGCGGTGCCGGAGCAGGTCCTGTGTCTGCTGGAGCTCGTCTCGAAATGCGCGGCGGGCAGTGAACTGAATCTTGTCCGTGTCTTCCGCAAGCGGCAGAACGGCCGGCTTGTGCCGGATGCGCGGCGGAGGCGGAGGCTGCGCGCCGAGCGTCGAGAGCGCGGGCGCGAGCGCGGGCCGCTGGGGAAGTTTACGAATCGCCGCAGGGACTGGCGGCTTGCGGAAAAGCATCGCAATCAGCTCCTCGATCTGCCGCTTGGACCTGACAGTTCCCCTGCTCAGGAAGTCGCCACGCTTCTCCACGGTGCGATGCGGAACGAGGAGGCGCACGCCCGCAAGGTGCATCCTTCCCGGACCTTGCTCCATCGGCGATCCGGACCTCGACAAGCTGCTGGGCAAGAGCGGCACTGTCGCTGCCGACCGCAGCCTCAAGCTGAGACTCGTTCGCCAGCGCTTTCAGGAAGCTCTCCGTGGCTCTCGCCGCGAGTCAACCCGTCGATGGGTAGGATCAGGAGAGCCGCTGTCTAGAGACCAGACTAGAAGGGCAGGAAGGTCGCGAGCCCGGCGCTGAAGCTGTCGATGGCCTCGATCTGGCTGCCGCCGGGCCGCAGCTGCCACTGCCGCTTGTAATCGATGCGCAGGTAGATCGGCCCGAACATCTTATAGGCAGCAGAGGCGGCGAGCAGCGATCGCTCGTCGATACGGAACGCGTCGGAAATGCCCGCCATGTTCTTGCGCAGGTAATACGCCGACAGCTTGATCAGCTCGAACTTGGGCAGGGTGGCGAAGAGGCCGAGCGAGGCGCCGTAGGGATCGCCCTCGTAATCCTGGTAGAGGCCGCCGACCTGGACCAGGCCGCCGAAGCCAAAAGAAAGCTCGCCGTAGAAGCCCTTACGCGGCGTGCCTCCGGCGGCCCTCGCCCGCTGCGCTGCCGCGTACTTCGGCAGATAGGTGGCGGTGTTGTCGGGCTGAATGACCGCGTACTGGATGCGGCCCAGGTCATAGGTTTGATCGAAATACTCCGGGATATAGCCCGGCTGCATGAAGCGGTATTCGAAGCGCGTCTGGATATCGACGGCGATGATCGGCACCGGCAGGAAGAGATTGGTGAGCACGCCCAAGTGCAGGCCGTTGCCCGCGCCGAGCAGGCGGTTCCCGTCCACGTAGGGGATCAGCTGGATGATGGAGTTGCGGAGCACCTCGTACTCGACGTCTACGCCGGCGGCGTACATCGCGTCGAAGTTGTCGACGATCACCGAGCCGTTGCCGGCGTCCTGCTTGAGCTGGCGCGAGCCGTCGGGCCCGGTGACGTACGCAAGGCTGCGCGGCGCGGTGCGGTCGCTGATCAGGCTCGCGCCCACGGCGAGGCCGCTCAGGATGGGCGTGTCGCCCAAGGGGCGGACGTAGATGCGGCCACCCAGGATGGAGGGGCCGGTGGCGTTGTCGGTGAGGGTCTCGACGCCGACGAAGGTGGAGTTGAGATCGACCGCGAGGCCGAACTTGGGGTGGTCGATGCTGAGCGAGTTGGAGTAGCGGTTCAGCAGCGTGCCGTGCCCGATGCTCGCACCCCACATCTGCCCGGCCAGCAGGTAGACCGGGTCGCGCTTGTGGCCGTAGCGCACGAAGCGGATCAGGCGCGCGTAGTCCTGCCACTCGTTCCAGTCGCGCTTGCGCAGGACGCCGCCGTACGCCTTGTAATCGCGCGAGTGCGGGTGGTTGCCGTCCTTGTCCGGGTCGGGGCCGCAGCAGTTGTCGTTGTTCCAGACCAGCAGGTTCAACGGGAGCCCGAGGCCGAGGCCGACCGGGCCCAGATCGAACTCGGTGTTGACGATGGTGTTTACGTAAAGGCCTTCGCCGCTGATGTTGGTGAAGCCGAGGCCGAAGAACGCACCCGAGCTGCCGCTGAAGAGCTGCGACGGATCGCTGAAGGGCTGTCCCTGCCCTTGCCCGGGCTGGTTTTGCCCTCCGATTCCCGACGGGCCGCTCGGCGGCGGCGGTGGCGGCTCCTCCTGGGCGCTGACGGGGCCGACGCTCAAGGCTGCGAGCGCCGCGAGCAGGAGAGGCAGGCGGTGGGACATGACGGCTCCTTCGGGGACCGCGTCACGGTACCCAACACTCGAAGGCAGAGCCAGCAAACAGCCACGCCGGCCACGCGGGTCACGCCCGGCGAAGGACGAGCGCGCGGAAGAGCTGCGCGAAGCCAGCCCGCGCGGAGGCGTCGGGCCAGCGCGGCGAGCCGAGCGAGGGCAGCTCGAGCTGGAGGAAGCGGGAGAGCAGCGGGAAGCGCCTGCGGACCTGGTCGGCCGGCGCGGCGAACACCTCGCAGCGGGTGAAGCGGCGCAGTCGCCACAGGTCGGTGTAGCTCGCGCAGCGCAGGTCGAGATCAACGCCGAGCAGCTCGTGCAGCGGAAGCTCTTCGGCCTCGAGGCCGGACTCCTTCGCGGCGGCGCGCAGCACACGGAAGTCGATCGACCACTCGGTATGTTCGCCCTGGCCGAGCGTGGTGTAGAGACGGACCGGGCCCGGCTCGAAGTCGCCGCCGAACTCGGTCAGGACCGCGGCGCCGCCGGGCATGAGCACGCGCGAGAGCTCGTGCACGAGGCGCACGGCGCCGGTGTTGCGGCCATCGACGACGGGCAGATCCGCGATCACCTCATTGGCGAGCACCAGGCCGTCGATGGACCGCGGCCGCAGCGGCAGGTCGAGGGCGTCGCCGCGAAGACCGCTCCATTGCTCGTGCCCGCTCTCGCGCAGGCGCCGCCGCTGCGCCGCGAGCAGCGCAGGAGAGAGATCGAGCGAGGTCCAGCGCGCGCGGGTGAACGCGCCGGCGTCCCCGCGCAAGGCGGCCTCGGCGAGGTGGCCGGCGCCGCCGCCGATCTCGACGACGCCGCTCTTGCCCGGCCCGATGCCGCGCGCGGCGATGCCTTGCAGCAGCGCCTCTCCGTAGCGACGGCCGCCGAGCGCCGGGTGAGGCCAGCGAAAGAGGTGCGAGATGGTGCACTCGACCTCATCGAACCGCCGCCGAGCCGGGAGCTTGTCCTCCCGGTGGTGCGCTCGAGTGGGATCTTCCACTCAGCTCTTCAGCTTGCCGGCGCCGGCCTGGCCGTCCCAGGGAACGAGCAACAGGCGCGCGGTCAGCGCGTCCATCATGCCGGAGATGTCGCGCATCGCCTCGACGAGCTGCGAGAGATCGGCGCCGCCGGCGGCGATGCGCTGCAGCCAGAAGCTGACGCGCTTGCGGGCCTCCGCGCCGAGAGGCCGCATGTCGTCGGGCAGCTCGACCTCCATGCGCGCGAGCGCGTCGTCCATCTCCTGCAGCCGGCAGAGGCAGGCGCGCTCGGACTGGCTGCGGTGCTCGGTCATGCCGGATGTTGTCGCGCAGCTTCAGAGCGTGGGCAAGGGGCACGTCCGCGTCACGGCGTGACGGAGAGCCTTCACGACCTGGACCTGGGTAGCGCTACGACTTGGGGAGCGCGCCGACGAGCAGGATGGGGCCGGTTGGCTGCGGAGCCCCCCCTTGCGCTTCGAGCGTGACCGCGACTGCGTCGGGCCTGCCGCTGACAAACAGCTGGGAATCGATCGACGCAAGCACCATTCCCGAAGGCCCGGCTCGCAAAAGCCCCGCGGGCACCTTCTGATTGCCGCGGATGATCCAGAGCTGGTAATCTTTCCCTGCCTGCGGCGCGAGCGACCCCGACAGCAGCACGCCCTTCCGCTGCTCGACGTTGAGTAGCGCGCGCGCACCGGGCTGTCCGCCCGCGGGGGGCGAGAGCGAAACCATCAGCGTGGTTGGCGCCCGCAGCAGCGCGAGCGCCGAGCGCTGCTGGTCGGCCTCGTCGCGCACCGCCGCCAGCTCCTTGGTGCAGGTCTCGCGCTCCTTCTCGAGGCGAGAGGCCGCCGCGCTCGCAGCCGTGGCGCCATCGGCAAAGCGCCGGTTGTCGCGCGAGCGGGCCGCGAGGTTCGCGAGCAGCAGCACCACGGCCGCGGCGGCGGCGCTCCAGGCAACCCGCTCGCGCCAGGGCGGCGCCGCAGGACGGGCGGGCCGCGGCGCAGCACCGTTCAGGCGCGCCTCGATGCCGCGCCAGACCCGCTCGTCGGGCCGCGTCGGCACCAGCGACCGCGCCAGCACCTCGACGCCGTCGGCCGCGAGCCGCAGCGCCTCGACACAGCCGCTGTGCCGCGCCTCGGCGAGGTGCGCCTCGGCCTGGGCGAGCTCCTCGGGCGCGAGCGCGCCCATGGCCATCAAGCCCGCCAGCTCCTGGAATTCGGCGCAGGTCATGGCGCGTCTCCGAGCAGCGCCGCGAGCTTCTCGAGCGCCAGCCGCGCGCGCGTCTTGACGGTGCCGAGCGGGTGGGAGAGGCGCTCGGCGATCTCTCGCTGCGTGAGGCCCTCGAAATACGCGAGCTCGAGCACCTGTCGCTGCTCGGGAGGAAGCGTCGCGAGCGCCGCCTGGATGCGATCGCGAGCCTGGCGCTGTTCGGCGGACTCGATCGGCAGCGGCACCGGCGGCTCGTCCTCGCGCCCCAGTGCGGAGAGCGCCCTGTCCGAGCTGCCGCGGGAGCGGACGCGGTCGAGCGCCCGGCTGCGCGCGATGGACAGCACGAACGCCGAGGCGCTGCCGCGGCGCGCGTCGAATGTCCCCGCTCTTTTCCATGCTTCCAGGAAAGCCTCCTGCACCACGTCCTCTGCCTCGCTCCGGTTGCGCAGGATCCGCACCGCCACCGCCAAGGCGATGCCGGCGCACCGGTCGTACAGAACGCGCAGCGCCTGCGCGTCGCGCGCAGCCACGCGCTGGAAAAGCAATTGGTCGTCGTTGGCGCTCGCGAGAACGGCGAGCAGAAAGGGCAGGAGCATTCCCGCGGTCGCATATCGCGCGTGGGAACGCCACGCAAGCGCCGCGGTGCCGCCCTCATCGAGCCCCGTCCTCCCGTGAGACCCTACGGAGGCGGAGGGCCGAGCGGATTCGATAGCCTGGCTACAACGCGGTAGCCTCGCCCTTGCGCTCGGCCTCGCGCTGAGCCTTGAGCTTCTTCATGCGCCGCTTGATCAGCTCGCGCTTGAGCGCGCTCAGGTGGTCGACGAAGAGCTTGCCCTGCAGGTGATCCATCTCGTGCTGCACGCAGACCGACAGCAGCGTCTGATCCGCTTCGAGTTGGTGGCGCTTGCCGTCGCGGCCGGTGAACTCGCAGACGATGTGCCCGAAGCGGGTGACGTCCTCGTACTCGTCGGGGATGGAGAGGCAGCCTTCCGTATAGCTGAACTCGCCCTCGCCGAGCTTGAGCACCGGATCGATCAGGAAGAGGAGGCCGTCGCCCTTGTGCCGCGTGCCTTCTTCGTCGGTGCGCTGCCGGCAGTCGATGGCGATCACGTTCTGGAGCACGCCGATCTGCGGCGCGGCGAGGCCGACCCCGTTGGCGTCGTACATGCTCTCGGCCAGGTCGTCGCAGAGCTTGCGGACGGCGGCGTCGACGGTGCCGACGGGCTTCGCCTTCTGCTTCAGGCGGGGATCGGGCCAGATCAGGATCTCACGCAGGGCCATGCTTGCTTGCTCCTCTTCGCGCACCAGTATACCCACGCGCGCGCCGGGCGTGGCAGGGAAGATTCCGCTCGGGTGCCCGGGATTCTACAAAAGAGCGGCGGGGTCGATGTCCAGCGAGAGCTCAACTCCCGCAGGCCCCGCCTGGTCGTGCGCCTCGACCAGCGCGCGGCCGAGGATATGCAGCGGGCCGTGATCGCGAGCGCGCAGCAGCAGCTGGTATCGGTGCTTGCCGCGCAGCCTCGCGAGCGGTGCGGGGGCAGGCCCAAGCACACTCGCCGGAAGCCCCTGCTCGATGGCGCGCCGGGCGACGGCGGCGAGGCGCTCGGCTGCTCCTTTCACCCGGATCTCGACGTTGCCTTGCAGGCGAACGGCGGCGAGGCGGACGAAGGGGGGAAACTCCAGCGTCGCCCGCCGCCCCAACTCGGCTGCGGCGAAGGACGCGTAGTCGCTCGAAGCCGCGATGGCCGGCTCCTCGGGGCGGAAGGCCTGCACCACCACTCGCCCCGGCAGCGTCCCGCGACCGGCCCGCCCCGCCACCTGCGAGAGCAGCTGGACGCAGCGCTCGGCGGCGCGGAAGTCCGGCAGATGGAGCGGCCCATCCGCGTCGAGCACGCCCACCAGGGTGACGCCGGGGAAGTCGTGCCCTTTGGCCACCATCTGCGTGCCCACCAGCACGTCGAGCTCGCGCCGCGCGAAGCGGACCAGGATGGCCGCCGCCTCGCCCGGCCCGCCCGCGGCGTCGCGGTCGAGCCGCGCAACGCGGGCCCGCGGCAGCAGCGCCCGCAGCTCCTCCTCCACCTTCTCGGTGCCGCCGCCGAGCGCGACCAGCTTGCGCCCCCCGCAGGAGACGCAGGCCGCGCGCGGCGGCTCGCGGTGGCCGCAGAGGTGGCAACGCAGCTCCTCGCGCTGCGCGCGGTGCAGCACCAGCGTGACCGAGCAATTGGGGCAGCCCACCGCCGCGCCGCACGCCGCGCACAAGAGCGTCCGGCTGTGGCCGCGGCGGTTGAGGAAGAGGATCGACTGCTCGCCGCGCAGCAGCGTCTCGGCCAGCGCCGTCGCCAGGGCGGGCGTGAAGAGCCGGTCGCTCACCGGCCTTTTCACGATGGTGAGGCCCGGCAGCGAGCGCCCGTCCACGCGTTCGGGAAGCCGCAGCGTCGAGAGCTTTCCCTCTTGCGCGCGTCGCAGTGTCTCGAGCGAGGGCGTGGCGCTCCCCAGCACCGCGACCGCTCGCGCCTTCTGGGCGCGCACCAGCGCCAGGTCGCGCGCGTTGTAGCGGAGCCGGTCCTCCTGCTTGTAAGAGGGCTCGTGCTCCTCATCGACGACCAGGATGCCGAGCCGCGCGACCGGCGCCCAGATAGCGCTGCGCGCGCCCACCACGATGCCGGCGCGGCCGTCGCGCACGCGGTGCCACTCGCCCAGCCGCTCGCGCTCCGAGAGCCCCGAGTGCAGCACCGCGACGTCATCGCCGAAGCGCGCGCGAAAGCGGCCGGCGAGCTGCGGGGTCAGCGCGATCTCCGGCACCAGCGCGATGGCGCCGCGCCCCTGGCTGCGCGCGTGCGCGATGGCTTCCAGATAGACCCAGGTCTTGCCGCTGCCGGTGACGCCGTCGAGGAGGAAGGGCGCGAACGCACCGCCGTCGAGTGCGGCTTTGAGTGCCGCGAGCGCCGCGGCCTGCGCCGGCGTCGCGCGGTGGTCCGAGGTGCCCCACGGCGCGTCGGGCAGCTGCGAGGCGCCCGCCTTCGCTTGCGAGAGGAGCACGAGGCCGTCGCGCGCGAGCTTGCGCAGCTGCGGCCGCGCGCCGGGGAAGGCCGCGAGCAGCTCCTCGACCGGGACCCGCCCATTCGAGGGAGCAGCGGGATCGCGCGCGGCCGATTCGCGCCCCGCTGCGCGCGCGAGCAGCCACGCCACCAGCGCGGCCTGCTTCGGCGCCCGCAAAGGCGGCACTGCTCCGGGCGCCGCCTCCGCCATCTCCACCTCGGGCGCGCCGCGCGGCTCTTCGGTGACGCGCGCCACGGCGACCAGCCCGCGCTTCGCCAGCGCCGCGAGCTGCGCGGGGCTCAAGCGAGCGCCGCTCGAGGCCTTGCGCAAGAGGCGCCGGGTGGCGTCCTCCTGCCCCGCCAGATCGAGCTGCCCCCGTTCGAGCAGCTCAGTCCCTTTGTCGGTGAGCCGGGCGGAGAGCTTCTCGCGCACGTCGAGGCCCGGCGGCAGCGCGGCCTTGATCGCCGGTCCCAGCGGCGCGAGGTAATGGGCCGCCGCGAAGCGCACCAGCTCGATCACGTCGGCGTTCAGCATCGGGCCGTCGTCGAGCAGCCGGAGCGCGTCGCGCACGTTCGGCTGCGGCCCTCCAGGCCCGACCACCACCCCGGTCGCCGTCCGCCGGCCGAGCGGCACCAGCACGCGCCGCCCCGGCTCGGCCCCTCCCGTGATGCGATAGGTGAACAGGCCGTCTCCGGCCGGGACGTTCAGCGCGACGGCGTACAGGTCACTCGGCGTCGTCGCCCTCGTCCACGCCGTGGAAGCCGCGCGCCTCGAAGACCTCGAACCGCGCCGCCAGCTGGCCTGCGCGCCACAGCTCGATCACGCGCGGGAACCACTCGGCCGCCGCCGGGTTGCCGTACTGGAGCAGCCGCAGATCGTCGCCGCCCTGCGCCAGCAGCCGCGCCGGCGCCGCCGTATCCTTGTAGAGCCAGAGCTGAGGCTTTGCCGGGTCATGCGGGCCAGCGCCCAGTACCCAGACCGCGCGGTCGCCGAGCCGGGTGATGCCGTCGCCGGCCGTCAGGTCCGCGCCCGAGGCGAGCGCGCTGCCGCGCAAGACCCGGTCGGCGTCGTTGATCGAGAGCCCGCGGTAGGCGATGAGCGGGCAGGCGAGCTTGAGCAGATCGCGCGCGGCGCCGGCCGTACCCTCCTCGGCGGCGACGGGCCTTTCGGCGTTGCCGTGCACCGACGCTATGACCGCGCCTTCGAAGCGGCAGGCGAGCGGAAAGTGCAGCACCAGCGACGCCGGCTGCGGCTTGCCGCTCTCCAGCTGCAGCTGCCCCGCGAGCGTGACCTCGCGCGACCTGCCGCCTTCGGTGGCGCGCGAGGCGGTGCGGTGCAGCAGCGACCCGGCCGACGGAATGTACGCGAGCAGCAGCGCCAGGATTGCGGTCTTCACTAGCTCACCGCCTTCTTCATGAACGCGATCAACCCTTCGCGCAGCTCCGGCCGCTTGAGCGCGAAGGCGATATTGGCCTGCAGGTACCCGAGCCGGTCACCCGCGTCGTGCCGCTCGCCCTTCAGCGTGACCCCGAGGAGCCGCCCCTGTTGCGCCAGCACCGCGAGGGCGTCGGTGAGCTGGATCTCGCCGCCCGCTCCGGGCTTCACCTGCTCGAGGATGCCAAAGATGTCCGGCGGCAAAAGATAGCGGCCGATGACCGCGAGGTTCGACGGCGAGGTCCCCGCCTTGGGCTTCTCGACCATCTTCTCAACCGCGAAAGTGCCGTCGGGCAGTCGCTTGCCCGCCGCGACGCCATACAGTTGGGTCTGATCGTCGGGCACCGGCATCAGCGCGACGGTGGCCTTGCCGGTTTTCGCCGAGACGCGCGCGAGCTGCGCGATGCCCGGCTCCTCCGAGTCGAACAGGTCGTCGCCGAGCAGCACCCCGAACCATTCGTCGCCGACGGCGTTGCGCGCTGCCAGCACCGCGTGGCCGAGGCCCAGGGGCTCCTTCTGCCGCACGGAGGTCACGCGCACCGAGTCGCTGATCCTGCGCACTTGTTCGAACAGCTCCTTCTTGCCCTTGCGCTGAAGCGTGTCCTCCAGCTCGTACGAGCGGTCGAAGTAGTCCTCGATGGCCGTCTTGCCGCGGCCATTGACGATGATGACCTCGGTAGCGCCGGCGCGAAGCGCCTCGTCCACGATCAGGCCGATGGTGGGCTGATCGACGATGGGCAGCATCTCCTTTGGCACCGACTTGGTCGCGGGCAGGAAGCGCGTCCCCAGCCCGGCCGCCGGGATCACCACCTTGCGCAGCGGATGCTTCATCGCCTTCACCGCTCCTTCCTTCGAGGGCGGCGAAACCTAGCACGGGAGCCTGACAGCAGGTACGGTGCGCGCCGATGAGGGCCTCCCTCCTTTTCCTCTGCTGCGCTCTGCCGCTCGCCGCGCGCGCCGACAACCTCGCGACCGATCCCGGCGCGCCGTTCCCGGGCACCATCGGCATGTCGCGCTCGTTGGCGCTGGGCGGGGCCGACGCCGCCATCGCCACCTCCAACGACGCGCTGGTGACCAACCCGGCCGGCCTCGCGCAGTCGCAGCGCTACCACTTCGAGCTCGACGGCGCGATCGACGCGCGCTTCCCGGCGCAGGGCGTGATGGCGAGCATCGTGGACAGCAAATCCACGCCGGTGGCGAGCGGCATCCTCTTCTCGCGCTGGGCGAGCGGACAGCCCGCCGGCCGAGCTGAAGGGTGGCTGCTCGGGTTCGCGTACGCCTACCCCTACGGTGCGTTCTTCCTCGGCGGCGAGACGAAGTACCTGCGCTTCCACACGCCGGACGGGCTGGTCCAGAAGGTCGCGCAGGACATCGGGTTGCTCGCGCGCCGCGGCTCCGTCAGCTACGCGGCGGTGGTGCAGAACATCGCCTTCTCCTCGTTGGGGCCGCTCTTCCCGCTGACCACCACCGCGGCGGTGGCCTGGGGCCGCGATATCGACTGGCACCTGGCGCTCGATTACAAGGCGGACCTGTCGGACACGAATCATATCAAGAGCAAGTTCTCCGGCGGGCTCGAATATCTATTGGAGGAGAGCATCGCGCTGCGGGTCGGCGGCACGTATGACCCGACCAACAAGCTCGCCTATCTCACCTTCGGAGTCGGCATCCTCGCGGAGATCGGCGGCGTGCACCTCGCCTTCCGGCGGCGCATCGAGGGCGGCTTCGACCAGGTAATGGAGGCGGGTATTACTCTCTATCTCGAATGACGCGCTCCGGCCGGCGCAATTCGCGATTTTCCGCTTTCGCCAGGGCCATTCACGCTAGAAGCGGCCACCCGCTGTCCACCTCGGAGAAGGCTTTGGCCCAGCAAGCGACCCGCAGCCTCGCAGGCAAGACCGCCCTGATCAGCGGCGCCACCAACGGCATCGGCTTCGAAGCCGCCGTGATCCTCGCACGCGAGGGCGCGAACCTGATCATCGTCGGCCGCGACGCCGCCCGCACCGCGGATTCGCTGGCCGAGGTGAAGCGCCGCTCTGGCGCAAGCAGCGTCGAGTCGCTGCTATGCGACTTCTCCTCGCAGGCCTCGATCCGGAAACTCGCCGCCGATTTCCGCACCCGCCACCAGCGCCTCGATCTATTGGTCAACAATGCCGGCACCGTGAGCCGTGAGCGCAAGCTGACCGCCGACGGGATCGAGCAGACCTTCGCCGTCAATCACCTGGGCTATTTTCTCCTCACCAATCTGCTGCTCGATCTGCTGGTGGCGAGCGCCCCCGCGCGCGTCGTCAACGTCGCCTCGGCGGGGCATTACCAGGGCACGCTCGACTTCGACGACCTGGGATATGCGCGCGGTTACAAAACTTTGAGGGCTTATTTCCGCTCGAAGCTAGGCAACGTGCTCTTCACGAGGAAGCTGGCGCGGAGGCTGGAGGGCAAGGGCGTCACCGTCAATGCCCTGCACCCCGGCGCCGTGGCGACGAACATCTGGAGCGACGTGCCGGCCTGGACGCAGCCGATCCTCGCCGTCATGAAGAAGCTGTTCATGATCACCCCCGAGCAGGGCGCGCAGACGATCACCTATCTGGCGACGAGCCCCGAGGTGGAGGGGAAGTCCGGCCTCTACTTCGAGAAGAACCGGATGAAGGCGCCCTCGAAGCTGGCGCAGGACGACGCCCTCGCCGATCGGCTGTGGAGCGAGAGCGCGCGGCTGGTGAAGCTTCCGGCCTGAGCTATTGGCCCTTCGGACTTGCGCGACGTCTCGCCCAGCTTCTGCTGCGTCTCCTTCTCCAGCTCTTCAGCGGAATCTGTGGGCGATTTGTGGACTTGTCCCGGGACAAGTCATCGGGGCCGGCTCTTCCAGTACGGGCAGATTCGTCCGAAACGAGCGCGCCACTTCCCCCCACTCAATCGCTTCGCCCAGCCGGCAAGGGAAGTAAGCAAAGGCTTGGGTGAGTGAGCCTTTGCCGGTCGCCCAAGGCACCTGCTCAACCCTCACGCAGCAGCGAGAGGAAGCGAGCCACTTCGTCCGCGACCAGCCGGTGGCGAGCCGGACGCCGAGGACTTTCGAGAGCATTCACCCGCGCCCGCCGCGCTCAGCGCGCGATGCGCGGAGCGACCAGCGGCTGCCCGGTAGCCGGGTCGGTGACCACATCGACGGCGGTGCCGTAGGCGCGGGCGAGCAGGTCGGGCTTGAGGACGTCTTTGGGCGCGCCCTCAGCGAGGACCTGGCCGCAGACGAGCAGGACCAGCCGGTCGCAGGCGGCGCCGGCGAGCGCGAGGTCGTGCAGCACCAGCAGAGCGCCGTTCCCCTCGCGGCCGCGGCGGCGCAAGGCATTGACCAGCAAAACCTGATGGCCGAGGTCGAGGCCGCCGGTCGGCTCGTCGAGCACCAGCAGGGCGGCCTGCTGCGCGAAGGCGCGGGCGAGGAAAACCCGCTGGCGCTCTCCTCCAGAAAGCTGCGCCACGGGCCGTTCGGCGAGCGCGAGCACGTCGGCTTCGGCGAGCGAGGCTTCGGCGATGGCGCGGTCGCGCTCGCCCTCGAGCGCCCAGAGCCCGAGGTGCGGCGCGCGGCCCATCAGCGCGACTTCACGCGCGGTGAAGAAGAGATCGGCCGGCTGGTGCTGGGGAAGGAAGGCCACGCGCCGCGCGCGCTCGCGGCGGCTCAAGGACGCCATCGGCTCACGCGACAGCAGCACCTCTCCCGCGAGGGGCGCGAGCAGCCCGCAGGCGATGCGCGCGAGCGTGCTCTTTCCGGCGGCGTTGGGCCCGATCACGCCGACCACCTCGCCTTTGGCGACCCGCAGCGACGCGCCCGAGAGCGCTTCGGGCAGTCCGGCTGCGTGGCGATAGCGGATTGCTATCAGCTCTAGCAGGGCGCTCACTTGCGGCTCCGCAGCAGGAGCACGAAGAGCGGCGCGCCCACCATCGCGGTCACCGCGCCGACGGGCGGCTCCATGCCGAGGTTGCGGAACAGCGCGCGCGATAACGCATCGGCGAGCACCAGGAACGCCGCGCCGCCGAGCGCAGAGGCGGGGATCACCACGCGGTGGTCGGGGCCGGTGATCATCCGCACCCCGTGCGGGACGACCAGGCCGACGAAGCCCACCAGGCCGGTGAGCGCGACCGAGACGCCCACCATCACGCTCGCGGCGAAAAAGGCGACGAGCCGCGTCTGCGCGACGTCGACTCCGAGCGCGGCGGCGCCCTCGTCGCCGAGCGCGAGGAGGTTGAGCCGGCCCGCGAGCGCGGTGAGCAACAGTGCAGGCACGAGCACGAGAATGCCTGCCGATAGCAGCACTCCCGACGGCTCGTAGCCCATGGTGCCCGAAAGCCAGAGCAGCACGGCCTGGGTCTGCTCGGGCTGCAGCACCGCCTCGACCGAGATGACCACCGCCGAGGCGAAGGAGTTGAAGACCACGCCGACCAGCAGCGCCCGCTCGGGCGCGAGCTGGCCGCGCGCGCGGCCGAGCGTGAAGACGAGCAATGCCGCCGCGAGGGCGCCGAAGACGGCGGCCACCTGCGCCGGGAGCAGTCCGGACCAGGACGCGGCCGCGGCGGTGGCGGCGCCCAGGAAGGTGCCCGAGGCAGCGACGAAGACGGCGGTGCCGACCGCCGCGCCGCCGGAGAGGCCGAAGATGAACGGGTCGGCGAGCGGGTTGCGCAGCAGCGCCTGCAGCGCGACGCCGGCGACCGAGAGGGCCGCCCCGACCTCTGCCGCGAGGATGACGCGCGGGATGCGCAGCCGGAAGAGCACGGTCGCGTCGGGCTCGACGCCGTTCCAGGCCGCGCGCAGCGAGAGCTCGCCCGCGCCGACCGAGACCCCGACCAAGAGCGCAAAGAGCGCGATGGGAACGAGCACCGCGACGGCGACCACGGTCCTCGTCGCCGCCGAGCGCCTCACGGCCACAGCAACTTCGCGAGATCGTCGAGGGCCTGCGGGATGCGCGGCCCCGGGTGCAGGAGCGCGCTCGACGGCAGCGCGACGGCGCGCGCGGCGAGCCCGGTGACGGCGGCGCGGCCCCTGGGCGCGTCCACGCCGCAGAGGATGAGCAGGTCGGGCCGCATCCGGAGCGCCGCTTCCTCGGGCAGCCGGAAGAAGGGCTTCTCGCTCGCGCCGGTGGCGTTCTCGCCGCCGGCGTCGGCGAGCAGCTCGCCCGCGAAGCTGCTGGGCCCGGCGACGACAAGCGGGTCGAGTCCGAACACGAGCAGCACCCGCGATCTCCGCTTGCCTTGCGCTTTGGTGCGCGCCTCTCTTCGCGCCGTCTCGATGCGGCTGACGAGTTCGTGAGCTTGCGAAGAACGGCGCAGGAGCGCGCCCACGCCGTCGATGGCGCGCTCGATCTCCTCCACCGTCGAGAGGGGGAAGGCTTCGATCGGGACGCCGAGCCGCGCCAGCGTGGTGACGGGGCCGCGGTTCGCCGGCGCCGGCTCAGCGAGCACCAGGTCGGGCTTGAGCGCCAGCACCGCCTCGGGCTCGGGATCGTTGTAGCCGCCCACGCGCTTCAGGTCTTTGGTGCGCGGATCGTCGTCGAAGCGGGTGACGCCGACGAGCCGGTCGCCCGCACCGAGCGCCAGCACCACCTCGGACATGGACGGCGCGAGCGTGACCACGCGCCGCACCTCCGCCGGTGTCGTCGGCCCGAGGTGCTGGCGCGGGCCGGCCGCGAGCGCTCCGCCCGCAGCGCCGGCTGCGCATGCGGCCAGCGCCGCGAGCCTGGTCAAGGGACGTTCACCCACTGCGCGGCCGCGATGGAGTTGGTCTGGCGGTTGGTCACGATGGCCTGGTCGTCGTCGAGCGGGAAGATGTTGTACGGGTTCGAGCCGTTGGCGAACGCCGCGGCCTGGACGATCTTCGGGCCGCCCTTCGCCGCCAGATCGATCTTCTGCGCGGAGTTGCTCCCTGACGCCACGGTGAAGAGGAAGTTGTCGCGGGCGCGCACGTCCTGCAGCGTCGCGGTCCCGCTGGGGAACGTCAATGCCTTGTTGTCGGCGGTGAGCTTCGCGCCGTTGATGGTGACGAGCGAGAGCGTGTTGTCGCCCGAGTTGATCACCGCGATGCGGCCGTCGCCGGTGGCGGTGAGCTCGCTCGGGGTCGGGCCCACCGCGACCTGGCCCTTGGCGGCGCCGGTGGTGGCGTCGAAGCGGAACAGCACTCCGGCGCTGTCGGAGGCGCAGAGGGCGTAGAGATCGCCGAAGAGGATGGCGACGTCCGCGACGTACGAGAAGCCGCTGTCCGGCGTCTGCGGGCAGCTCAGGCTCAGGGCTTTCGCGGGGTCGTCCGCAACGAAGGTTCCGCGGTCCACGCTGAAGACCCGCAGACTGAACGCGTCGCCCATCCAGATCTTCGTCGGCCCGGGGGCGACGCCGTTGGGCACGAGACCGCTCGGGATGGCCGCGCGCCGGGTCACCTGCGCGGTGCCGGGGTCGACCTCGACGAGCGCGCGCCCGTTGTCGGTGCCGCTGAAGTCTCCGGAGCAGGGCGCGTACAGCTTGCCGTTCGAGTCGCGCACGAAGCCGGGATCCTGGCACTGCTTCTCATCGCTGCCGCCGAGATCGATCAGCGTCTGCGCGCCCGTCGAGGGGACGAAGCCGACCAGGAAGCCGGGGCCGGCGACGACCGGATAGCCGCTCGAAGGATCGAGGCGCTGGTTCGAGAGCGAGGCGTAGACCTTGTCGCCGATCTGCGCCAGCCCCTGCGGATAGGCGTTGCCCGGCTTGGTGGGATCGTACGGCTTCAAGTCCGCGCCGGCCTTGAGAGCGATGCTGGCCTGCGCGGGCGGCGCTTTGTACTTGCCGCCGCAGGCGGCGAGGGTCAGTGCGATGAGGGCGATGCGCTTCATTTTAGAGCTCCTTCGGTTTGGGGGCAGCTACAGACGGGCGCGCGCGATGACGGCGAGCGAGAGCCCGGGCAGGGGGTACTGGAAGAGATCCTCGAGGGTCTGGTCGTCGAGCAGGTTCTTCACCTCGACGTCGAGCCAGAGCGGGCCGATCGCGCGCACGCCCGCGCCCACGTTCAAGAGCGTCTGGGACGGCAGGTACGCACTGTCGAACTGGTTCCGCGGCATGCGGCTCTGGTAGCTGATCTCGCCGTAGCCCTCGAGCCGGTCGCCGCGGCGGGCGAGCCGCGCGAAGAGGCGGTGCGGGGGGCGGTACGAGAGGTGGTGGCCTTCGAGGCCATCGCGGCCGTTGATGGCGTCGAGGAAGCTGTACGCCAGCTCGGCGACGAAGCCGTGCGGGAGCTTCGCGACCGCCTCTAGCTCGAGGCCGGCGATGCGGGCGCCCCCGACGTTGAACGGCTTCACGCGCGCGGGCGGGTAGAGCTCGTAGACGATCAGGTTCGAATAGGAAGACCAGAAGACGCTGCCGGCGAGAGTGAGCCAGGGCGAGCGCCAGGAGGCACCGGCGTCGGCGGACCAGGCGCGTTCGGGAGCGAGTGTGTCGTTGGGGAGAACGCCGCCCTGATCGAGGTAGAGCTCGGAAAAGGAGGCTGGGCGGAACGAGAGGCCCAACCCTGCGCGCAGCTCGAGGGGCGCCGCCTCGTCGGGCCGGAAGGTTGCCTCGAGCCCCGGACTCACCGCCGTATCGCCACCGGTCTGGTCGAGCCGCAACGCCGGATGCAGCGCAAGCGCGTGCGGCAAAAGGAGGTCGTCGCTGAGCGCGAGCGAGGCGAGCGATCGCCGGTGCGAGCCCGTGGGCGACCCGGCGATCCACTCTCGGCCGCCCGCGAGCGTCGCGCGGAGCCGCTGCCGATCGCCGAGCGGGAGCGCGAGCTCGCCTTCCGCGCGTGCCGTCGAGGAGCGCTCGTTCGCGCGCGGGCAGTCGGTCGCGCCGTCCTGGCAATCCGAAAAGACCTGCACCCCGCGCAGCTCGACGCGGTCCACGCGGCCCCACGCGCGCACGCCCCACGCGAGCTCACCGCTCTCGCCGCGGATGCGTGCGCCGGCCACGCCTCCCTGATCGAGCGCGCGCGACCGCGGCGTGAACGCGGGCGAAGGACCCGGCAGCCCGCGATCGCCCGCCGATCCCTGCAGCAGGAGGTCGAGCTCGGTGGACCCTGAGAGCCGGTCCTCGACTCGCAGCAACGCCGAGGCGCGGCGGGCGTCCGCGTTCTCCCGCGTGAAGCCGTAATACGTGGGCGCTTCGGGCGGAACGCGCGCGCCATAGTCATAATCGCCGCTCGTCCGATTGAGCTGGATGCCAAAGAGCGCGCTGCCGTTGCTGCCCACCTGCACGTTCCCGTCCGCCGCCAGCTGCGCGGTCCCGAACGAGCCCACCTGTGCCTCGAGCCCGCCGCCCGGCCGTCCCGTCGCGGCCCGCGGCTGCAGCTCCACTGCGCCCCCCAGCGCGCCGGCCCCAAGCTGCGCGCCGAGCACGCCGCGGCTCACGACCATCCGATCGAGCAGCGCAGCCGGCAGCGTCGCCAGGTCGATCGAGCCTCCGCCGGGCCCCTGCAGCGGGATGCCGTCGAGGAGGATGAGCGACTCGTCCGCGCTCGCTCCTCGCAGCGACAGGCTCGCCGCCTGCCCGGGCCCGCCGGCCGCATGGATGGTGACGCCGGGCGCCGACGCAAGCATCTCCGCCACCGACCGGACTTCGCCGCCGAACTTCGCCACCTCCACCACCGTGCTGGTCGCCCCCGGTGCTCGCGCCGAGCCGGTGGGACGCTCTCCGGTGATGTCGATCGTCTCGCCGGCGTCGCCCACGCCGCCGTCCGCTGGCTCCGCGCGCGCAGCCGTGCTGCTCGCGAGCATTGCCGCGAGGGCACGAACGACAAACGGATGTACGCGCCCGAAAGCGCAGCACGACGGCGGCACGCGGCTCCCCTCTTTCGTTCGAAGAGGTGCAAGCAGATGTCGCCGCCAGGCAGGTTTCCTGGCTCACGGGTCTGCAGCGGAATCGCTGCGCGCCGTCCCGCCTTCCCCGCGCTGTGCTGCCGCGAGTGGCTTTTGGGAACGGCTGCCCGGCTACAGTGGCGGGACCGCGCCGGTGTTTGACCGGCTTCCCTCTAGGCCCCTCGTCGGGGCGCCACGGCGGCGGACTTCGATTGTCGCGTGCTCAGTACGCCGCCGCGCCCGCCGCGGTCAAGGACGGACGGGCCGCAGCGTGGTGTCTCCCTGCACCGCGAGGTGCGCATGGAGCCGCCGCACGATGCCCTTCAGTCCGCGGATGTGCGCCACCTCGTCGAGGCTCGCGAACGGGTGCTTGCTGCGCCGCTCCACGATCGCCTCCGCCCGCCCCCGGCCGATGCCGGGCAAGAGCTGCAGCTCGGCGGAGCTGGCGCGGTTGAGGTTGAGCACGCCCTCGACGGGCGGCTTGCCGTGCCGTTTGTGCGCGGCCGGGTCTTGCGCAAACGCCGGCGCCGTCAACGACAGCGCGAGCGCAAAGATCGCTCGGTGCATTGCTTCTCCTCTCGAAATGGAAGTTGGCCGGCCGCGCAGAAAGCGCAGCCGGCCGTGAAAGAGCTGCTTCAGGCTTCGGCCTCGCGCGCCAAGGCGCCCTTGACCGCGTCGGGCCTGCGCTCGCGATCGTCTTCCCTGATCTGGATCTTCCCCTGCAACGGGAAGCTGTCCAGATGAATGTTGATGCTGCCATCCTGGTTGAAAAACGCGCTGCCGACCCGGCTCCAGATGCGCTTGCCGTTGTCCTTGCGCTCAATGATGTTGTACGCCGCCCACGGCTTGCGTTTGCCGGTCGGCGACTGCTGCTCGGTCTCCATACGCCCCTCCCCAAGGCGCCGCGAGATGCGACGCTCCCGCCGAGGGGAAAAGCATCCGGCGTGCCAGCGGCGCTTCGCTCGTACGCGAGCCAGGGCAGCTGCCCGAAACGAGACGACTGGTCCGAAAATCGGGCCCCGCTAATGCATCCCGAGGCCGACCGGCCAGGGCCCCGAGACGTCGATCTTCCCAAACTGCGCTTCGTACTTGGCGACATTGTCCTGCAGCGCCGCCAGCAGCCGCTTCATGTGCTTGGGACTGTTGATCACGCGCGCGCGCACGGTCGCCTTCGGCACCTGCGGCTGCACGTAGATGAAGTCGATCACGAACTCGGTCTCGTTGTGATTGAGCATCGCCATGTTGACGTAAAGGCCCTGGGCCATGGCGTCGTCGATGTTGAGCTGGATCTGCACCTGCTGCGTGGGCGGATTCTCTGTGGGCATGGTGGGCCTCCTCGGTCGGGACGGGCTTCTATCACGCCACCGTTTGCCGGGCGCCGCCAGACGTGCTACCGCGACCAAAGCTCATGTCCGCGGCCCCGTTTTCCCTCGGCGCAGGCCCCGACGTCTGCCTCCTCCTGCACGGCCTGACCGGCGGGCCGTCGGAGGTGAGGCCGGTCGGCGAGGCGCTGGCGAAGGCCGGCTTCCGCGCGGTGGCGCCGCTGTTGCCGGGACATGGGACCAAGCCCGAAGATCTCGTGACCGTGACGCGCGAGGATCTGCGCGAGGCGGCGCTGCGGGCGCTCGCGGCCTTGCATGGCGCGCGCCGGGTGTTCGTCTGCGGGCTGTCGGCGGGCGCGCTGCTGGCGCTGGAGCTCGCGGCGCACAGCCGGCTGCGCGAAGGCGTGCCCGAGGTGCGGCGGCTCGCGCTGCTGGCGCCCGCCGTCGAGCTGCGCGGGCTGTCCTGGGTGTTCACCAGCGTCCTGGGCCGGATGGCCTTGCCGCCGCTGCTCGCGGGAAAGCGACGTGAGCTGCCGCGCGCCTCCGCGGAAGCGGGCCCTCTCACCGACGACGGTTATGCCCAGGTTCCGCTCACCTGGGGCCGCGAGCTGCGGCTGCTCGCGCGCGAGGCGCTGCAGGTTGCCCGCCGCGTGCATGCGCCGACGCTGATCCTGCAAGGCGCGCTCGACCAGACCGCCGCCGCCTCGGGTGCGCGCCGGCTCGCGCGCGAGCTCGGCAGCCAGCGCGTCGAGCTGCGCATCTTCCCGCGCACGGGGCACCTGATGCCGCTCGATGTCGAGTCGCGCGAAGTCTGCAGCGCCGTGGTCTCGTTCTTCCAGGAGAGCTGAAATGGCAGCGAAGTACGTCCTCGCGATCGATCAGGGAACGACCGGCTCGACGGCGCTCATCCTCGACCAGCGCCTGTCGGTGAAGGCGAAGGCCAACGTCGAGTTCCGCCAGATCTTCCCCAAGCCGGGCTGGGTCGAGCACGATCTCGAGGACATCTGGACCTCGACGCAGAAGGCGATCGCGAAGGCGCTGCGCGAGGCATTGATCAAGGGCAGCGAGCTTTCGGCCATCGGCATCACCAACCAGCGCGAGACGACGCTGCTCTGGGATCGCCGCACCGGCCGGCCCTTGCACAACGCGATCGTCTGGCAGGACCGCCGCACCGCCGACGCCTGCAACAAGCTCAAGGCCGAGGGCCGCGAGCCTTTGGTGCGCGAGAAGACCGGCCTCGTGCTCGATGCCTACTTCAGCGCCACCAAGCTGCGCTGGCTGCTCGATCACGTGAAAGGGGCGGAAGCGCGGGCGGTGCGCGGCGAGCTCTGCTTCGGCACGGTCGATTCCGCGCTGCTCTGGAAGCTGACCTCTGGCGCGGTGCACGCGACCGACGTGACCAACGCCTCGCGAACCCTGCTGATGGACCTCGAGAAGCGCAGCTGGGACGACGAGATGTGCGCGCTCTTCGGCATTCCGCGCGCGGTGCTGCCGGAGATCCGGCCGTCGGCGGGGCTGTTCGGCAAGACCAAGGGGCTGCGCGGGCTACCGGACGGCATTCCCATCGCCGGCATCGCCGGTGATCAGCAGGCGGCGATGGTGGGGCAAGCCTGCTTCGCGCCGGGCGAGGCGAAGTGCACCTACGGCACCGGCGCTTTCCTGTTGATGAACGCCGGGCCGAAGAAGGTCACCTCGAAGCATGGGCTGCTCGGCACCGTGGCGTGGCAGATCGGCGACGAGGTGGCGTATGCGCTCGAAGGCAGCGCCTTCATCGCGGGCGCGGTGGTGCAGTGGCTGCGCGACGGGCTCGGCATCATCAAGAAGTCGTCCGAGATCGAGGCGCTGGCGAAGCAGGTGCCGGACTCCGGAGGGGTCGCCTTCGTTCCCGCGCTGGCCGGACTTGGCGCGCCGTATTGGCGGCAGGAGGCGCGCGGGCTCATCTGCGGCATCGATCGCGGGACGACGAAGGCGCACCTCGCCCGGGCGGCGCTCGAGGGCGTCGCCTTCGAGATCTACGATCTTGCGCAGGCCATGGCGCAGGACATCGGCCAGCCGATGCCGATGTTCCGCGTCGATGGCGGCGCCTCGGCGAATGATCTCTTGATGCAATTCCAGGCGGATCTACTGGAGACGCCGCTCGAGCGGCCCCGCATGATCGAGACGACGGCGCTGGGGGCGGCCTTCCTGGCCGGGCTCGGGACCGGGATCTGGGCTGGCACCAAGGAGCTCAAGAGCTCCTGGCGCGCCGGCAAGCAGTTCAAGCCCAGGATGAAGGCTGAGGCCCGCGAAGCGCACCTCGCGCGCTGGCGCAAGGCAGTCGAGCGCGCGTAGCTATCCCCGCGCGGATCAGGCGAGCTTGATGCGCACGATGGCTTCGATCAGCCGCCG
>JAYWBT010000197.1:0-25611 GCA_043781235.1 Deltaproteobacteria bacterium | reverse complement strand
GCGCCAGCACCGCCAGCGCGCCGGGCACTGCGGCGACCAGGAACACGCGCCGCAGCTCGCCCGGCCAGGCGATCAAGAGCGCGCTGGCGGCGAGCGGGCCCAGCGCGGCGCCCGCGTGGTCCAGCGCGCGGTGGAACGCGAACGCCTCGGCGAGCTTTTCTTCCGGAGCGCTGGCGGCCAGCAGCTTGTCGCGCGGCGAGGTGCGCAGGCCCTTCCCCACCCGATCGAGGCAGCGCACCGCGAGGACGTGCCAAGGCGCGAGCGCGATCGCGAGCAGCGGCCGGACCGCGGCGGCGAGCCCATATCCCGCCGCGGTGATCGGCAGCAGCCTGCGGACCCGATCGGCCCAGCGGCCCGAGAGCCATTTGAAGAGCGCCGCGGTCGCCTCGGCCAGCCCCTCGACGATGCCGAGGAACGACGCGCCCGCGCCCAGCGAGAGCAGGAACGCAGGCAACAGCGGCACTACCATGTCGCTCGCGACGTCGGCGAAGAAGGAGACCGCGCCGAGGACGAGAACATTGCGGGTGACGGCGCGCGGCACCGGCGCGCTCAACTTCTCGCGCGCGTCGCGCACCCTACTCGGAGGCCCGCTTCAGGTCGGTGGCGTCGATCACCCGCAGCACCGCGGGTCGCGCCGCGGCGACCGGACCGGGCGGCAGGTCGGCGCGCGCCGCATAGAGCGCCTCGAGCGACCGGACGAAGCTCTGCGCGGTGCGGACGAGATCGCGCAGCGTGATCTCGCACTCGTCGAGCTGGCCCTCGGCGACCACCGACTGGATGGCGCGGTCAACCAGCGCGCGCAAGCTCCCGGGCGAGACCGACGCGAGGTTGCGCGAGGTCGCGACCACCATGTCCGCGATCATCACCAGCGCCGCCTCGCGCGTCTGCGGCTTGGGGCCCGGGTAGCGGAACTCGGCCTCCGCGGGAGGAGGCTGCCCCGCGCGTTCGGCGTCCTCGCGCGCGCGGTGGAAGAAGTAGCCGATCAGGCGCGTACCGTGGTGCTGCGGGATGAAGTCGATCACCTGCCGCGGCAGCTTGGCCTGCGCGGCCAGGTCCATGCCTTCGGGGACATGGCGCTTGATCAAGAGGGCACTCATCGCGGGCGTGAGCGCGTCGTGGCGGTTCTCGCCCTTCTGGTTCTCTCCGAAGTAGAGCGGGTTCTTCCCCTTGCCGATGTCGTGGTAGTAGGCGCCGACCCGCGACAGGAGCGGGTTCGCGCCGATCTCGCGCGCCGCGGCCTCGACCAGCCGGCCGATGACGATGCTGTGATGGTAGGTCCCCGGCGCCTGCACGATCAGGTCCTTCAGCACCGGGTGGTTGAAGCTCGCGAGCTCCAGCAGGCGGATATCGGTGACGTAGCCGAAGCTGAGCTCGAAGAGCGGCGCCAGCACGAACGCCAGCATCGGCACCACCAGCGCGCCGCCCAGCAGGCCGCAGACCACCGTCGCCAGTGCGTCGAGCGAGAAGAAGCGGCCCTGGAAGAGCGCCCAGGAGCCCAGCACGATGGCGTTGGCCGCGCCCGTCCAGAGCCCGGCGCGGAAGACGGCGGAGCGGCTGCCGGCGTGGCCGATGCGGTCGGCCGCGACCACGCCGCCGACCAACGCCATCACCGCGGGCTGCAGCGCGCCGCCCGCCAGCAGCCCGCAGAGCGGCGCGAAGGCCGCGGTCCAGAGGAGCGCCGCCTCGCTGTAGAGCAGGAAGCGCACCAGCAGCGAGCCGAGCGCGAACGGCACCGCGGCGGGCAGCGCCTCGGCCAGCAGCGCCGCCGCGCGGCCGGGCAGGTGATCGCGGAGGAAGTCGTGCAGCGCGTCGGCGCCCCAGAGCGACCCGCGGACCAGCAGGAGCTGGCCGATGAGCAGCGTCGCCAGCAGCACCGCGTCCCGCATGCGCAGCCGGAACTTGCGCACGTTGCGCCGGCCGAAGACGAACATCGCCGCGCAGACCAGCGCCGCGAAGAGCCCGCCGCCCCAGCGCACCTGTTCGGCGTTGTCGGCGCGGCCGGCGGCCCGCAGCGCGCCGAAGATGAGCAGGTGCGCCTTGGTCACCTGCTCGCCGTCGCCGATGATCTTCTCGCCCCTCTTGATCTGAAGGAGCACGTCCTTCACCTGCGCGCGCTTCTGCTCCTGCCGCCGCCGCGTCTCGGCGTCGTCATACGAGAGGTTGGGTTGCAGCGCGCGCCGCACCACCTGCGCGGCCGCGTGGCGCGTGGGCGCGGCCAGATCGCCCAGCTGCTCGGCGGCGATGCGCTCGACCTCGCTGCGCGCCCGCGCCAGGTCGCGGATGCGGTCGATGTCGCGCACCGGCCTCTCGGGCGGCGAAGCGACCCACGGCCCCTCCCCGGATAGCCGCGCAGGGTCGCCCGGCAGCGTGCGCACCACGATGCCGCGCTCGCGATCCGCCGCGAGCAGCTCGCGCTCGGCGACGGTGAACCCGGCGCCCGCGAGCCCCGCGAGCCTGACCGCCGCGCGCTCCACCGCGGGGTCGAAGCCGGTGCGCGCCAGCTCGAGGTAATCGTCGTCGTCCACCACCGCTTGCAGCGTCTTCCAGAATTCGTCGCGGCGATCGAGGAGGAACTTGAGCAGCTCGCCCTCCTCGGGAGGCGGTCGCTTGCGCACGGCGCCGACGCCCTGCCGTACCCGATCCAGCTGGGCCGCCGCGACCCGCGCCGCCTTGCCGGGGTTGTCACGCTTCCACTCCTCGATGGCCGCGCGCCCCTCGGCGAAGGCCTGCGCCACGCGGTGCTGCAGCACCTCCACCGCGCTGCCATCGAAGTCGTAGACCGGCCACATCGAGCGCGCGGCCTCGTCGCGCTTGGCCGCGGTGGTCGCGGGGTCGGGAACGTCGTAGTCGCGGTTCGCCTTCAAGGTGCCCGCGAAGATGGTGCCGAGCGCATCGTCGCCCGGGATGGAGGGCGTGAACCGGGAGGGCGTCAGCAGGAACGCCGCGCTCACCGACACACCGGCGAGCAGCAGCAGCCCGAGCATTCGCTTCACCGGGCGCTGCTCGAGGAAACGCCCGAGGGCGGGCTGAGGGGCGGGGGCGCTCATGGGCGGGCGATTCTGCTGCCGCGCGCACGGCGAAGCAATTGCAGAATTGCCCTCATCTGCCCGGGCGGGTCAAGCATTCACCTCGCGGGCGCGAGCTGCGCCTCGAGCTTTGCTTCGGTCTCAGGATTGCGCTGCGACTGCGGCAACGAGCGCATCACCTCGAGCTCTTCGCGCAGCACCGCCTGCAACGGCTTGTCCTGGGCCGCGAGGATCTTCGCTTTCAGCCCGAGGATCCCGATGCGCCGGTTGCCACGGGTCATCTTCGCGAGCGCGCGATCGACCGCCGCCTCCGCCTCGGGCAGCCGGTGCTCCTCGAGCAGCACCCGGGCGAGGCGCGAGGGCGGGTTGTAGTCGGAGGGCATCTCCTTCTCGCGCGCGGCGAGAAGCTTCTCGGCCTTCTCCGGCTCGTGCAGGTAGAGCCAGGTCTCGGTCCGGTGCGGATCGTAAGTGGATGCCTGCGTCGCGTCGGACGCTTTTGCCGCCGCCTCCTCGAGCACCGCCGCGCGCTTGCGGGCGAAGGTGACTGCATCTGAGTGGCGCCCCGCCTCGTCGAGCATCTCGATCAGCGTGGCGTACGCGTCGCTGCGATCGTCGGCCGAGAGCGGCGCGTCAGACCGCGCCATCAGCACCGACAGCCGCTGGATCGAAGCCACGCGCAGCCGCCTCACCTCGGGGTCGTCTTTGGCCAGCCCGGCCGCGCAGGCGCTGGCGAAGCCGATGAAGTCGGTGACGATGGCGCTGTCGCCGGTCTGGTCCATCTCGTCGAGCGCGAGCTTCACGCAGGTCCGCGCCGCCTCGGGCGTGCGCAGCTTGCGCAGGGAGTTCTCGTAGAGCGCGAGCCGCTCGGGGCGTTGCGGGTCCTCGAGCTGCGATAGCTGGAGCGCTCGCGCATACGCCGCGGCGGAAGCCGGCAGGTCGCTCCGCAGCCGCGCCTCGTCGCCCTTGCGCTGCTCGGCGGCCGCAGGAGTCGGTGGCCTTCGGCGCGCCTTGTAAGCGTCGGCGCCCTGCTCCACGAAGGCGCGAAAGTCGGTCACGCTGGCCGCGCCCAGCCAGCGGCCGATCACGGTCTCGTCCTCGGGGTTCAGGATCAGGAACGTCGGCCAGACATCGAGCGGGAACTTGTCCACCAGCGGCTTGTTGCGCTCGGCCTCGGTGTCGATGGCGAGCCACACCACCGCGTGGGCCACCGGCCGCAACCCCGGATCCCGCATCACCGTGCGCTGCATCGACAGGCAGGTGTGGCACCAGCTGGCGCCGAAATCGACGAAGAGCGGCTGGTGCTGCTTCTTCGCCTGGGCGAGCGCCTTCGGGTAGTCGTCCTCGATGAAGTGCAACGGTCCCGAAGACGAGGCGGCGCCCGCGGCTGCCAAGACGAGCGCGAGCAGCACTAGACCTTCTCCACGGCGGGGATGGCCTTGCGTGCCGCCTCGGCCGCGTCCTTGCGCGCCTGCGCCGCTTCGTACGCGCGCACCACCTCCTGCACCAGCGGGTGGCGCACGATATCCCGGTCGGTGAACTCGCAGAAGCGGATGCCCTCGATGTCGCGCAGGATCAGGCTCGCCTCGTTCATGCCGGACGCCTTCCCGCTCGGCAGATCGATCTGCGTCGCGTCGCCGGTGATCACCGCCTTGGAGCCGAAGCCAAGGCGGGTGAGGAACATCTTCATCTGCTCGGTGGTCGTGTTCTGCGCCTCGTCGAGGATGACGAAGGCGTCGTTCAGCGTGCGGCCGCGCATGAACGCGAGCGGCGCGACCTCGACCGTGCCGCGCTCGATCAGATCTCCCGCGCGATCGATGTCCATCAGATCATGGAGCGCGTCGTAGAGCGGCCGCAGATAGGGCGAGACCTTCTCCGCCAGATCTCCGGGCAGGAAGCCGAGCTTCTCGCCCGCCTCGACCGCGGGCCGGCAGAGCACGATGCGCTTCACCTTGCGCTCCACCAGCGCCGCCACCGCCATGGCCATGGCGAGGTAGGTCTTGCCGGTGCCGGCGGGGCCGATGCCGAAGACGATGTCGTGCTTGCGGATGGCGTCGATATACGCCTTCTGCGCGAAGCCCTTCGGCGTCACCGGCCGGTTGCGGTTGGTGACGTAGACGGTGTCGAGGAAGATGTCGCGCAGCTGTGCGTGCGGATCTGCGAGCAGCACCTTGCTCGCCTGCTCCACGTCCTCCACGCCCAGTGGAAACTTGCGCTGGATCAGATCCTGGAGCTGCGCGAGCAGGTTCTCTGCCAGCGCCACCTTCTCCGGAGCGCCCGAGATCAACAGCACGTTGCCGCGCTGCCCGATCTGCACGCCGAGCCGCTGCTCGATCAGCTTGAGGTTTTCACTTCGCCCGCCTGCCAGCGCTCGCGCGCCGTCGTTGTCCGGGAGCTCCAACCGCGCGGAAGGTTCCGCCATCTAGCCTCATCTTTTGGAGAGCCCGGGAGCGGACCCCGCGAGTCAGATCTAATCAAGCGGTGGCAGCAAGACAAATCCTTGCGGCGTGCGGCGGTAATAATAGGACTCGCGGAACGGGTACCGGAGGTCCTGCTCGGTGACGAGCTGGCCTTCGACGAGTTGGCGGAGTCCCTGCGGGTAGTCGCCGTGCTCGGTCTTGTACAGCTCGAGCGCGCTCTCGAGCCGGATCAGCTGGTCGTGCGACAGAAGCCGCGCGGTAGCGCCCCGCCGCGCCGGGTTCTCCGCGCGCGACGAGCCCAGCGCCGGCGCGATCCAGCGGACCAGGAACAGCGTGGCGAGGAAGAACGCGAGCGACAGCCCGAGCCGGACGAGCGCACCGCTCCTCGCCAGCTCGCGGCCCCCCTTGGCGAGAGACTTGCTGATCGCCGCCGTGCCGCGCGGCGGCGTCAATGGTTTGATGTAGCCCCACTCGATCAGGTCGGAGAGCACCTTCAGCGCCTCGAACTCGCCAATACGCGAGGCGTCGACCAGGCGCTGCACGTCCTTGCCCCCCACCCCGAGCCGGTAGATGAGCTTGTGCCGCTCGGTCGGCTTGCCGTCCGCGTCCGGGGCCGAGCCGTCGAGCCCGAGCCCGCCGTCGTCGATGGAGGGCAGGTCGCGGGTGTCCAGCTCCTTCAGCTTCACGAAGGTGGCGTCGACCGACGGGATCTTCTTGCGCAGCGCCGGCCACTCGTCCACGCGCCGGAAGCCTTCGAGCAGGATGCTCTCGGCGCGGATGGGCTCGAAGCTTGACTTGGCAGCGTCGATGTCTTCTTGCTCGAACTGGTAGGTGCCGCTCTTCCAGGAGAAGAGCTTGTAGAGCGTCTCGGTCGTCTGCAGCCGCATCATCTGCGCGAGCTGCTGTTCGGTGACGATTTGCATCTCGATCAGGATGTCGCCCAGCCGCTTGAGCGTGCGCTGCTGCATCGACAGCGCCTCGTCGAGTTGCTCCTTCGACAGCAGCTCGGCGCGCAGCAGCAGGCTGCCGAGCAGGTTCGACTGCGTGCGCGCCTTCTCGTTGGCGAAGACGACGTTGCCGTCGATGAACGAGACCTCGACCTCGTCGCTGCCGGTCTTGAGCAGCAGCCGGCCGGTCTTGGTCTGGTGGCCGATGAGCTGCAGGATGTCAGCGATGCCGAAGTCCTTGAGCGTCCCTGAGAGCGCCATGGCTCAGGCTCCCTCGGCCCGCTGCCGGTTCACCAGATCGCGCAGGCAGATGGCATAGACCGCGACGAAGCAGGCGACGGTGACGCCGACACGGAAGAGGGAGACGCCGGCGCGCACCGCGACCGGGTCGTGCGCGAGGCCGCGCCAGAGGACGAGACTCGCGACCAGCATGCCGGTGGCGAGCAGGAAGAGAATGCCGCGCACCGGATAGCCCATCAACACATGGCCCGCGCCCGAGAGCAGCCCCAGCGCGCGGACCACGGCGGTGCGGCGGCGGTGATAGGCGTGCACCGCGAACTCCTTGCGGATGCGCTCGGCCGGATCGACGCCGGTGCGGCGGATGAAGACGTTCACGCATTGCGCGCAGAGTGACTCGCTCGGCCGAGCGTCGGGGTCGCAGCGCTTGCACACCTCGCGGCCGCAGCGCTCGCAGCGGCCGCTGGGGCGGACCTTGCCGCGGGCGAGGTGCAGCGCAACGAAGAGCGCGCCGGCGAGGATCGGCAGCGCCGAAGCTGCCTCGACCGGGAGCGGCCCCGCGAGCTGCGCGCGCGCCTCGTCGCCGACCGGGTCGGCCACGCGCGCCTCGGCTTCGAGCAGCGGGTCGAGCATGACGTCCTCGAGCGGCACGTCCATGACGAACCGGTTCGACTTCTTGTTGGCGGCGAGCTCGCCGCCGGTGAACTGATCGATGGACTCGCGATCCAGCTCGAGCGCGCGCGCCTGTTCGGCCTGGACTTTCTCCAGCGTCTCCACCCCGCCAAGTCCCAGCGCGCGGCTCAGGTTGAAGTGCGGCGCCGCCAGCGACTCCCGCAGCTCGGCCGCCTGCTGGTAGTGCAGCATGGCCTTCTGCGTATCGCCTTCGAGCAGGTAGACGTTGCCGAGATTGTTGTGCGTGGCGGCGAGGCCGAGGGAGCTGGCGCCGCTGGTCTGCAGCGCCTGCGTGTAGAGCTTCCCCGCGGTGGGAAGATCGCCGTCGCGCTTTGCCTTGCGCGCGAGCGCGAACGGGACCGCGAGCGACGGCGTGCCTTCGGCGGCGCGCTGCAGACGCGAGAGCTCAGCGGCAGTTCCGTCGCCGTGCTCGACCAGCCACACGTCAACGGCCGGCCCGCCGAAGGCCGCGAGCCGACCCAGGCCCTGCGCGGCGGCCGGCGACAGCGCCAGCAGCAGGAGCAGCGCGCAGGAGATCACCACTTCGACCGTGCTCGCGTACAGCGCGCAGGCGATGAGCGAGGTGAAGAGCAGCGGCACCCAGCCCGCCCGCAGCAAGAGCGGCGCGAGCACCAGCACCGCGGCGAGCATGTTGGTCTGCCAGCGCCGCGCGCCCGCGGGGAAGAGGTGGTGCACGTCGTGGACGTAGAGCTGGGCGTAGCGCGCGAGCAGGAGGAGCACGAAAGCGAGGCCCGCCACCAGCAGGCCGAAGAAGAGCACGCCGCCCGCGTTGGCGAGCATGGCGCGGGACGAGCGCGGGTCGGCGAGCGAGGCGCGGATGGCCGCAGCGACCTCGGCGAGCGCCGGCTTGATCGCGACCGCGTTGTCGGCGAGCAGCGCGCGCGCAAGGCAGCTGTGCGCCTCGGGCAGCGCGGACGCGAGCTCGACCGCGAGCCGGCAGCGCTTGAGCGCGAGCGCGGGCGCGCCGGCGGCGAGCGCCTCATGGCTCTCGCGCACCAGCGCCGCAGCGATGTTGAACAGGTTCTCGATGGCGAGGTCGTCTTTCAGCTGGCGGACGTGCTGCTCCTCGTCATCGGCGCGGCGCTCGTCGCGGTCGCGCAGGTAGTCGCGGCGCTGGTTCCAGTGCGTCTGGATGTCAGCCGACGTTTCGATCGGCAGGATGATGCCGCCGTTGCCAGGCGCAGGCGGCGCGGTGACCTGCACCGGCTGCGCGGCGGCGGGCGCGAGCTGATCGGGCGGCTGCGGAACCTGCTGCGCGAACGCCCGGGGGGAAGCACAAAGCGCGGCCAGCGCCATTGCGGCATGGATCCATCGAGCCCTGCTGGACCGCAGGAAAGACCTCCTCTGGGACACGTCGGCATCCTAGCTTCTTGCCTCTGATGCCAGCAAGGAATCGTCGCTCGATTTTGCCCGCACGGTGGAGTACATGCGGCGCCATGGCCGATCCCACCACCGCGCTCTCCCGACTGCTCGCCATCATGGACAAGCTCCGCGATCCGGGCGGCTGCCCGTGGGACCGCGAGCAGACGCTTCGCACGCTGACGCCCTACCTGCTCGAAGAGGCGCACGAGGTGATCGAGGCCATCGAGTCGGGAGACGCCGTCCACCACCGCGAGGAGCTGGGCGACCTGCTCTTCCAGATCGTCTTCCAGGCGCGCATCGCGCGGGAGGAGCGCCAGTTCGACTTCGCCGACGTCTGCGACGCCATCTCGGACAAGCTCACGCGGCGGCATCCGCACGTCTTCGCCGACACGGTCGTCAGCGGCTCCGGCGAGGTGATCAAGAACTGGGAGCGCATCAAGGCCGAGGAGCGCAAGGAGAAGGGCCAGGCCGCGCGGTCGGCGATCGGCGGCGTCCCGTTGTCGCTGCCGGCGCTGGTGCGCGCCGAGCGGCTGACGGAGAAGGCGTCCGCGGTAGGCTTCGACTGGCCCGACGCCAGGGCCGTGCTGGAGAAGGTGCGCGAGGAGCTGGGGGAGCTGGAGCGCGAGCTGTCGGGAGGCGGCGCGCGCGAGCGCGTCGAGAGCGAGCTGGGCGACCTGCTCTTCGCGCTCGCCAACCTCGGCCGGTTCGTCAAGGTGCACCCGGAAGAGGCGCTGCGCGGGACGCTGCGGCGCTTTGAGCAGCGCTTCCATCACATCGAGGAGCGGCTGCAGCAGCAGGGGCGCACTCCGCGCGAGTCCACGCTCACCGAGATGGACGGCCTCTGGAACGAGGCGAAGGCGATCGAGGCAAGCAAATCGGCTCTTTGACGGGCGCTCCGACGTTGCCCACAGGGATTCGCAGCCCTGTGAGCAACTTGTGGATTTACCTCCTTCAAAAAAATTACACCCATCAGCGCGGGGTGGATTATCGCCTCTCGATGTGTCGCTGGAGACATGTAAAAGCCCTGCGCTTTCGATACCTTGTAACGATGCCGGGGCGACCCGCTGCGCTCGATCTTGTGAGGGCAACGCCCACCTGTTCCTCAACCCCGGAGAGGTGGACAACCTGTGACCTTCGCGCCGGTCAGGCGCTCGTTGACACTGCCGGCCTCCGGTGCTATCTGCGTCCGCCCTCTCACGCCGTTCTGGAGTTTTGTCAGTGGCCAACACCAAGTCCGCAGAGAAGCAGAACCGCCAGGCGACGAAGCATCGCGCCCGTAATACGCACATCACCTCGGGCTTGCGCACGCAGGTCCGCAAGTTCCGCGAGGCCGTCGCCGGCACCGACGGAGCCAAGACCAAGCAGGAGCTCGCGGCGGCGGTGAAGGCCATCGCCAAGGCGGCCTCCAAGGGCGTCATTCACAAGGCCCAGGCGGCGCGCCGTATCTCGCGCCTGACCAAGTCGGCCAACGCTTCGGCCGCGCCCAAGACGCCCTAAGCGCCTCTACCGCAGGCGACCCGCGACCTCGAGCCGTTCGACCAGCTCACGGGCCAATTGCCGCAGCACGCGGCGCAGGGCAGCGCGCCGATTCGCCTCGGTGCCCAGCACGTCCACACCGGCGAGGAAGTCCTCCGACCCGACCAGCACGTCCTCGTAGCCCGCCGCGCGCAGCTTCACCTGCGCCTCGAGCCGGAACGCCTGCGCGCCTTCACCGCCCAGCGAGCTGGTGAAGCTGCGCAGCGCCACCAGCTCTCCCTCGACCGCGGGCGCCGGCGCCGATTCCTCCGCGAGCCGGCCGCGGGCGTGCAGCTCGCTTCGCAACTCGCCCGCGAAGAGGCCGCCCGCCTCCGCTTCGGCAGTGTCGTTGCGGACGGCCGCCACCCGCAGCGGCTGCTGCCCCTTGTGCGCGAGCGAGTACCCGCAGGCTGACAGCGCCAGGCTGGTGGCGAGCGCAAGCCTCCTCATGGCCACGGCTCCTCTTCCCGGCTCATACAACCACGAAGTTCACCAGGCGCTTGGGGATCACCACCACCTTCTTGATGGTCTTGCCCGCAAGCCAGCCGGCCACGCGCGAATCGGCGGCGGCGGCGGCGCGAATCTCGTCTTCCACGGCGCTCGCGCTCACCTGTACCTCGCCGCGTAGCTTGCCGTTGACCTGCACCGCGATCTGGTAGTTGTCCTCAGCGACCAGGGCCGGGTCCGCGTGCGGCCAGGCGAGCAAAGAGAGCTCCTCGGTCTTGCCGAGCTCGCGCCACAGCTCTTCCGCGAGATGCGGCGCGAACGGCAACAGAAGCTGCGCCAGCACCTCCAGGCACTCGCGAAGCGCCGGCTTGCCCCCGCCATCGAGGACGCTCTCGCCTGTGCGCGAGCCTTCCCCCGCGGCTCCCCCGACGGCTGCGGAAAACTCCTGCGCCGCGTTGGAGAGCTCCATCAGCGAGGAGATGGCGGTGTTGAACTGAAGCCGCTCGATCTGCTGCGTCACGCGCACCACGGTGCGGTGCGTGCGCCGGCGAAGCTCGAGCGCCGCGCCGGTTGCGTGCTGCGGCGCGGAAGGGTCGGCGATCTTCGGCAGCGCTGCGTGGAAGAGCCGCCAGAGCCGCCCGAGGAAGCGATACTGGCCCTCGACCTGCTCGTCGGACCAGTCCATGTCCTTCTCCGCGGGTGCCGCGAAGAGGATGAAGAGGCGCGCGGTGTCGGCGCCGTAGCGGCCGATGATGTCGCGGGGCGAGACCACGTTGCCCTTCGACTTGCTCATCTTCTCGCCGTCGCGGCCCTTGACGATGCCCTGCGTCACCAGGCGCAGCGCGGGCTCGTCCACGTCGCAGAGGCCGAGCTCCTTCATCACCTTGGTCCAGAAGCGGAAGTAGAGCAGGTGAAGCACCGCGTGCTCGGGGCCGCCGACGTAGACGTCCACCGGCAGCCAGCGATCGGCGTCGGCGCGCGCGAACGGCGCGTGCTCGTCGCGCGGCGAGAGGTAGCGCGCCCAGTACCAGGCCGAGTCGACGAAGGTGTCCATCGTCTCGGCCTCGCGGCGCGCGGGCCCGCCGCACTTGGGGCAGCTCGTGTTCACCCACGCGGCGATCTTGGCGAGCGGCGGCTCGCCCTTACCGGTCAGCACCTCGCGCACGTCGATGTCGGGCAGCACCACCGGCAGATCCTTGTCGGGCACCGGAAGGCCCTTGTGCTCCGGATCGCAGCGGTCGCAGTAGACGATGGGGATCGGCGTGCCCCAGTACCGCTGCCGCGAGATGCCCCAGTCGCGCAGGTGGAAGTTCACCGCGGGGGTGCCGATGCCGCGCCGCTGCGCCTCGGCTGCGATGGCGAGCCTCGCCTGCTCCGACGGCATGCCGCTGTATTCGCCGGAATCGAAGAGATAGCCGTACTCGAGGAAGGCCTTCTTCTCGGTCATCATGCGGCGCGCGGCGGCCTGCGTGACCTCCTCGTCGTCCGCCTTGCGCACCACGAACGCGACCGGCAGCTCGTACCTGGTCGCGAACTCGAAGTCGCGCTGGTCGTGCGCCGGCACCGCCATCACCGCGCCGGTGCCGTACCCCGCGAGGACGAAGTTCGCCACCCAGACGGGGATCTCACCACCCGTGAAGGGATTCCTGACCTTGAGGCCGGTGTCGAGTCCCTCTTTCTCGGCCGCCGCCGCGCCCGCGCCGACCTCGCGCGTCGCCACCCGCACCTTCTCGGCGAAGGTGTCGATCTCTTCGCGCTTCTGCTTCGCCAGCTCGCGCACCAGCTTGTGGTCGGGCGCTGCGGCGACGTAGGTCGCGCCGAAGATGGTGTCGGCGCGCGTGGTGAAGACGCGGAAGGCCTTGCCGGGCGCGCCCACCACCGGGAAGTCGATCTCCAGGCCGTCGCTGCGGCCGATCCAGTTGCGCTGCATGGCGACCACGCGCTCGGGCCAGTCGAGCCCGGTGAGGCCCTCCAGCAGCCGGTCGGCGTAAGCGGTGATGCGGAATGCCCACTCGGGAATCTCGCGCTCCTCGACCGTATTGCCACAGCGCCAGCACTTGCCGTCCTCGACCTGCTCGTTGGCGAGCACGGTGTTGCACGAAGGGCAGAAGTTCACCTTGGCGCGGCGGCGGTAGACCAGCCCACGCTCGAGCATGCGGAGGAAGAACCACTGGTTCCAGCGGTAGAAGGCGGGGTCGCTGGTAGCGATCTCGCGGGTCCAGTCGATCGAGATGCCCAGCGAGATCACGTCCTGCTTGAAGGACGCGATGTTCTTCGGCGTGCGAATGGCGGGGTGCACGCCTTCCTTGATGGCGGCGTTCTCGGCGGGCAGGCCGAACGAGTCCCAGCCGAAGGGGTGCAGCACGTCGAACCCGCGCTTGCGGTAGTAGCGCGCGATGATGTCGGTAATGCAGTACACGCGGGCATGGCCCATGTGCATCTCGCCCGACGGGTAGGGGAGCATGGCGAGGACGTACTTCTTGGGCACGCCCACGCGCGTGCCGGCGCGGAACAGCTCGCGCTCGGCCCATTGCTGCTGCCACTTCGGCTCGATCGACTTCGGGTCGTACCGGTCCTGCAAGGCTTTGCGCCTCCGTTGCGGGAAACGGCGTCAGGTATCAGAACGGTCGGGGGGCGACAAGACGGGCGACGCGAGAGCGTCCTGCGTGGCCGATCGGACGAGCGGCGGCTCGGCCGCGGAAGGCGGCGGGCTGGTGACGGGCGGGCTCATCTGGAAGGCGAGCCTCTTGGAGCGATCGGCGGAGTCGGCGCGCGCAAGCTCGGCCAGGCCGACGAGGCGCGTCGCCTTGCCCCAGCCGATGGCAATGGCCGCGGTCTGGGCGAGGGCCCAGGCGATGACCACGCGCACCGCGCTGCTCTGCTCGAGCCGCAGCCGCGCGAGCATCACCACCGCCGCAAGGCCCAATCCGATCAAGGTTCCGAGCAGCCCCACCGAAAGCGTGCGCAGCGGCTGACGCACGATCAGCCGCACGCCCGCCCACCAGGCGAGAAAGGCCGACCGCCGGCCAGGCTGCGCCGAGAAAACCGCCCTGCCCGCCTCGAGCGTCAGTTGCGCGAGCCACAGCGCGATCATCGACACGGCGGTGGCTGCGACCAGCTGCCGCTCGGCCTGCGTGGCCGAGATCGCCTTCTCGCCGGCGTTCGAGGCCAGCTTGAAAGCCCCGGCCGCGATGGCGCCGCCGATACCGAGCCCAAAGGCGGCGACCAGGGCCAGGCGCACCATGCGCCCGAAGAGCTCGCCCGCGCCGCCGAGGAGCTGGTCGAAGCGCAGCGGCTCGTCCGAGCTCGCCGCGGCGACCATCGCTCCCGCCATCGCGGGCGCGATGGCGAGCAGCACCAGCAGCGCCGAGAGATAGCCGGTGGGAACCCTCGCAGCTTGCGGCTCGCCGAGCTGCTTGACCAGCTCGAGCAGCGTCGCGCCGTCGAGCCACGCAACCACCTGCTTCGCGCGCGTCGAATAATCGAGCAGCGCCCCCAGAGAACTCAGCACCGGCAGCGCCGCGAGCAAGGTGGGCAAGAGCAGCGACGCCCACCACAGCAGGAGGACCCGCCACTGGCCGCCCGCCCGGAGCGAGCGCCGGAAGAGGCCAGGCGTGATCACAGCGCCTCCAGCAGCGAGAAGAGGAGCTGCGTCCACGCGCTTGCCTCCAGCGTCCAGCGCCGCGAGGCGAGCGGCGAAGGCTCGCGCGTGCGGCCGTCGTCGAGCTTGTTCAGCTCCAGCAGCCACTCTCCCTCTGGGTCGAGCTGCGCCGAGACCGCTTTGACCGGCTTGTCGAAGACGTAGCGGTGCCAGCGCTCCCCGGCCGGAAAGCGCGCGGTCTCGCTGCTGCCGTCGGCGAACTTCACCACCAGGGTCTGGGGCACGCCGAAGGCGTAGCGTCGGACCTGCACCACGGTGCGGAAAGGGAACGGCCCGTGCTCCTTGTCGTCGGGATGCGCCTTGCGAAACTCCTCCCGCGCGGCGTCGGCCGCCTGGTCGCGCGCCTTCTCGTCGCGCTCGCTGCGCTTGCCGTCGCTCCCGATCAGTCCCTTGTCGGGCAGCACCTCGGTGCTCTCCAGCTTCTCGACGCGGTCATCGACGGGCGCGCGATCGTAGATTTGCTTTTCAAACCAGTCGCGCACGATCCCCGCCCGGTCGCCGGCCACGTCCTCGAGCGTCTTCTGGAAATCGGCGGTCGAAGGATGCCGGTGATGCCAGCGCCGGAAGTACTCGCGGAAGGCGCGCGCGATGAAGGTGCCGTCGCCCTGCGCGCCGGGCCCGTCCATCCGGACGCCGAGATCGTGGAACACCAGCGCGGTGCGCGCGTAGATGAGGCCGTAGCTGCCGCTCGACCAGCGATCCCACGAGCTGCCCGCGATGGGGTCCGCCTGGAAGCGCGCGGTGCCGCCCAGGCGCGAGAGGTCGAGCCGGCGCAAGGGTGGCGTGCGGATGCCGAGGCGGTCGAGCAGCGGCGCGCTCAGGACCGTGGTCGTCCCTTCCAGCATGCGCGCGTCCCAGAACTCGTCGAGGCCCTCGTCGAGGAATGGCTCCTCGAACTCGTTGGTGGCGAGCATGCCCATGAAGTAGCCGTGGCCGAACTCGTGGATGGCGACGAAGCGCACCAGCGCGAATTGCGTCTCGTGGGCGAGCGCGCCGAGGCTGGTGAAGAAGGTCTCGTACTCCATGGCCTCGGCCTCGGAAGCGTTGTGCGGCGGCACCACGCAGGTCACCTGGCGGTAGGGGTACTCGCCCAGCGTGCGGGAGAAATATTCAATTGCGTCGATGGTAGCCTGGTGCGAGACGCGGCCGGCCTCGCCCATCTCCGGCGGATAGAGGGTGATGACCTTGACGCGGCCATTGAGCGCGGTGCCCTCGAGCGGCGGCGCGAACCCGTCCCAGGCGGTGAAGGCGAAGTCGTGCACGTCGTCCTGCGCCACGGTGTGGACCATGCCCTGGAGCGTCTCGCGTGGCTCTTGAGTCTCCTCGCCCACCGAGCCGAATCGATAACCTTTCGGTAAAGTCACCTGCGCTTTGTAGTTACCGAAATCGGCGTAGAACTCGGAGTTCAGATGCATTTCATGGCAGTTCCAGCGCGGGGCCGTGGCGCCGCGCTCGCCCCGCACTTCGAGCACGCCGATCTTGGGAAACCACTGCGCGACCAGATGGAACTTGTCGAAGTAGCCGGTGCGCGCCACCAGCCGCGGGAGCTGGTCGTGGAAGTCGATCTCGAGCACTCTCGTGGTGTGCGGCGCCACCGGCTCTGGTAGTTGGACGCGGACCACCGTGTGATCTGTTTCCGACCCGCCGTCGGGATGGACGTACGACCAGCGCAGCGCCCTGCCCTGCGACGCGACCGAGCGCAGCTCGATGAAGCCGTACTCGCCCTGCTTCGTCTTCACGCCGGAGCGGAAGCCGCCGTAGCGGACCATCTCGGTGAAGAAGGTGCTGCCGCTCGACTCGAAGGCGTTCAGGTAGAGGTGGAAGTAGAGGCTGCGGATGGGCCGGTCGCTGCGGTTGGTCCAGGTGAGGCGCTCGTGGCCCTCGACGGTGTGCTTCTCCGGATCGAGCTGCGCGGTGAGCTCGTAGTCGGCGACGCGCTCGGCGGCGCCCGTACGGATGCCTCCCCAGGCGGCGTCGCTCGAGGGGGTGCGGACCGCGCCCGCGCCCGTGCCGGCGATCTCGATGCCGTCGTCGCCCGCGGGCGCGGGACCTGGCGCGGGCGCGGCAGTCTCGCCTTTGGGATTGGTGGAGGCCTGGTCGGGCGCGGCTTGCGGCGGCGTCGGCAGCGCGAGCGCCGCGGCGAGGAGGAGGAGGGGGAGCATCGGTCCTCTCGTACTCGACGCAGCAGCAGCGCCGCAATAGGATGCGCGCCCTTTCGAGGAGCGCCCATCATGGAAAAGCAGATCTACGTCGCCGACATCGCCGCCCAGGAAGGCAAGTCGATCACGCTGCGCGGCTGGCTCTACGGAAAGCGCTCGAGCGGGAAGCTCCACTTCCTCCAGGTGCGCGACGGCACCGGCGTCATCCAGTGCGTCGTCTCCAAGAAGGACGTCCCGCCCGAGGCGTTCGCCGCCGCGGAAGCCGCGCACCAGGAGGGCTCGCTCGAGGTGACCGGCACCGTGGTCAAGGACACCCGCAGCGCCCTCGGCTTCGAGATGCACGTCAGCGACCTGCGCGTGCTGCAGGGCGAGGCGGGCTATCCCATCCAGCCCAAGGAGCACGGCATCGGCTTCCTGATGGAGCAGCGCCACCTCTGGCTGCGCAGCGCCCGCCAGCGCGCCATCCTCGCGGTGCGCCACTCGCTGATCAAGAACATCCGCGACTACTTCGACGAGCGCGGCTTCACGCTGGTGGACGCGCCCATCTTGACGCCCGCCGCCTGCGAGGGAACCTCCACGCTCTTCGAGGTGCCGTACTTCGATCTCGGGAAAGCGTTTTTGACCCAGTCGGGCCAGCTCTATGGCGAGGCCGCGGCCATGGCGGTGGGAAAGGCTTATGTCTTCGGCCCGACCTTCCGCGCCGAGAAGAGCAAGACGCGCCGCCACCTCACCGAGTTCTGGATGGTCGAGCCCGAGGTCGCGTTCATGGACCTCGAGGGCGACATGGAGCTCGCCGAGGACTTCCTGGTCGAGATCGTCGGGCGCACGCTCGCGAAGCACCGCCGCGAGCTGACCGACGTTCTCGAGCGCGACGTCAGCGCGCTCGAGCGCGTGCAGAAGCCGTTTCCGCGCATCACGTACACCGAGGCGGTCGAAACCATCCAGAAAGCCGGCCACCCGATCAAGTGGGGCGACGACTTCGGAGGCGACGAGGAGACCGTGCTTTGCAAGCAGTACGATCGGCCGGTGATGGTCCACCGCTACCCGACCGACCTGAAAGCGTTCTACTTCAAGCGCGACCCGAACGACCCGAAGGTCGCGCTCGGCGTCGACGTGCTCGCGCCCGAAGGGTTCGGCGAGATCATCGGCGGCGGACAGCGCGAGGACGACTACGCCACCCTGGCGGGCCGCATCGACGAGCACAAGCTGCCGCGCGAGGCGTTCAGCTGGTACCTCGATCTGCGCAAGTACGGCTCGGTGCCGCACGCCGGGTTCGGGCTCGGCGTCGAGCGGACGCTGGGGTGGATCTGCGGGCTGCACCACGTGCGCGAGAGCATTCCCTTCCCGCGCATGATGGAGCGCCTGACGCCGTGAAGCTGGTGGCGGCGCTCTTCGGACTGATGCTCGCGATCGCCGCGGTGGCGGGCTTCGTTTTCTTTCGCAGCGCGCCGGGCGACTGCGACGACCGCGCCATCGAGGAGGCGCGCAGCCCCGACGGGCGCGTCGGCGCGATGGTCTACCAGCGCCGCTGCGGCGACGAGCGCACCACGCGGGTGAAGCTGTGGCTGGTCGGCGACCCGCGCACGCCGTCGGACGTCTGGGTCATCGGAGGCGCCGCGGCGCCGCACGTGCGCTTCAGCGACGCGCGCTTGCTCGTAGTCGAGGAGCCGTCCGGGCTGCGGCCGCTCCTGCTCGAAAGCGCGTGGCGCGACGTGACGGTCTCGACGCGATAGCCTCCGAGCATGACCCGGGTCATCGCGATCGTGTACGCCGTCGCTGTCTATCAAGTCATGCAGGAATCGCCTTGTCGTCTCGGTCCCAGTGGCGGTGCTGCCCGACCGCCGCGACGAACCCCGCCGCCGCCCCAGCGCGGTCTCCGGTCACGACGCCCGCCGCCGCGGCTACGTCCGGAATCTCCGACGCATCCAGCAGCGCCGTCCCTTCGCCAGTGGCCGCGATCGCCTTGCAGTGGCGGAACGCCTCGTTGACGAAGTGCAGCGCGGCGCCGCTGTGCAGCAGGGTCTCCACGCTCGCCTTCCCGCCCGGCACGTACACCGCGTCGTAGAAGATCGACGCCGAGTTGAGGAAGGTCTTCTTGATCTCGACCGCCTTGCCTTCCGCGCTCTTCAAATCGCCCAGCCGCGTCGAAACCTCTTCGACCAACGCGCCTGCCGCCGTCAGCGCCGCGCGCATCTTGTCTGCGTCGGCGCCGCTAAAGCCGGCCTCGACCAGGAACGCGATCTTGCGGCCCTTGAGGTTCCCCTTGGGCTGGTTCTCGAGACTGAGCGCCGGCGAAGTCCGCGTCTTGCCCCGCGCCTTGCCGGTTTTCGGGGCCGCACCCGATACCGGGGCCGCCACGCCGACTCCTTCCGCCACCGCCACCGCGAGCTCCAGATCCACCTGTGCGAAGTTCGCCACCATCCGCTCGCGCACCGCCTTCGACTCGACCTTCGACAGCTCGAAGCGCGCCGCGTCGGTCAGGTGCATCTGCTCCACCGCCGAAAGGCTCTCGAAGAAAAGCGTCGCCTGGCTGAAGTGATCGGCAAAGCTCGGGCTGCGCTCGCGGATTTTCGTCCCGGAAACCGGCTCCGGAAAGTGCGCGAACCCGTCCGGCGACAGCATCGGCGATCCTCCGCCGAGCGAGTTCGGATGGTAGTTGGCTCGCGCCTGCTTGACGAGCGACTGGTGGGACCCGTCCTGCTGGTGGTTGTTCACCTTCACCACCGGCCGGTTGATCGGGAGCTGCGCGAAGTTCGGCCCGCCCAGCCGCGTCAGCTGCGTGTCGAGATACGAGAAGAGCCGCGCCTGCATCAGCGGGTCGTTGGTGAAGTCGATGCCCGGCACGATGTTCGAGACGCAGAACGCGACCTGTTCGTTCTCGGCGAAGAAGTTGTCGGGGTTGCGGTTGAGCGTGAGCTTGCCGATGCGCTGCACCGGCACCAGCTCCTCGGGCACCAGCTTGGTCGGGTCGAGAACGTCGAAGTCGAACTTCGCCGCCTGCGCCTCCTCGATCACCTGGATGCCCAGCTCGAACTCGGGGAAGTCGCCGCGCTCGATCGACTCCCAGAGATCGCGGCGATGAAAGTCGGCGTCCTTGCCGGCGAGCTTCTGCGCCTCGTCCCAGACCAGCGAGTGCGCGCCCAGCAAGGGCTTCCAGTGCCACTTGACGAATCGCGACTTCCCCTGCGCGTTGATCAGCCGGAAGGTGTGGACGCCGAACCCTTCCATCATCGCGAAGCTGCGCGGGATGGCGCGGTCCGAGAGCACCCACATCAGCATGTGCGTCGACTCGGGAACGAGCGAGGCGAAGTCCCAGAAGCTGTCGTGCGCGCTGGAGGCGCCGGGCATTTCGTGGTGCGGCTCGGGCTTCACCGCGTGGACCAGGTCGGGGAACTTGATGCCGTCCTGGATGAAGAAGACCGGCATGTTGTTGCCGACCAGATCGAAGTTGCCCTCATCCGTGTAGAACTTGACCGCGAAGCCGCGCACGTCGCGCACGGTGTCCGCCGAGCCGCGCGAACCGACCACGGTGGAGAAGCGCACGAACACCGGCGTCCGGCGCGCGGGGTCGTTGAGGAAGCCCGCGCTGGTGAGCCTCGCCTGCGATTCGTAGACCTGGAAGACGCCGTGCGCCGCCGACCCGCGGGCGTGGACGACGCGCTCGGGGATGCGCTCGTGATCGAAGCGGGTGATCTTCTCGCGCAGGTGGAAATCCTCGAGCAGCGAGGGGCCGCGCACGCCGGCCTTGAGTGAATCGTCGGTGTGGGGGGTCCCCACGCCCTGGTCGCTGGTCATGAGCTGGCCGGCCGGGTTGTTGCGGAACTGCTCGAGGTCAGCCTGCTTCGCATTCGGAGCAGCGGGGGAGCGCCGATTGTTTTTTGCCATGCACGCCGATTTACAGCTGAGCGCCTCGCCGTCAATCCGGATCGACCCGCACCCTGTCCGGTCGCGGATGCTCGATCAGCGGGGCTTCTTGCCCTTGCCTTTGCCCCTGCCGGTTTCGAACACATGCGGCTTCGGCGGCGGCGGGACGAACCGTTGCGCCGGAGGCGGCGCGGGCTTGAGCTCAACGGGCTTCGCCGGCTCAACTGGCTTCGCCGGCTCAACTGGCTTCGCCGGCTCCGCGACTTTTGCCACCACGCTTGCGGGCGCAGTCGCGGGCGCCGAGACAGGGACCGGGGCGGGGGGAGGCCGCGCCGCTGGCGCGAACGGCAGCGGTGACGCCCTCGGGATCGGCAGCGGCGGCGCCGGAGTGAAGTCCGGCGCGGGCGCCCCCGAGGGCGCGAACGGCAGCGGCGACGCCCTGGGAATCGGGGCTGGCTGCATCGACGGCCGCGGCGGCATCGTCTTCACCACCGGCAGCGGCGGCTTCTGCGGCGCCGGCACCTTCACCACCCGCCGCTCGAGTTGCGCCGCGCTCGACGCCGCCTTCGAGAGCGCGGTGACGAGCTTCTGCGGATCGGGCCCGAACACCAGCGCGCGCGTCGGTCCCTGCAGCTCGTCGATGAGCGTGCGGATGCCGACGTCCGCCGACAGCCGCGCGGGCAGCTGCAGGGCCGCCTCCTGCACGCCCGCCTGCGCGAGCTTGCGCAGCCCTTCGCCCAGCCGCTCGACCAGCGCGCGCTCGCCCTGCTCCCGCGGCCCCAGCCCGAAGACGAAGAGCTTGCGGAAGCCCAGCCGCGTGCCCGGCGGCGTCAGCACCGCCTCGCCCGCGGCGCCCGTCAGCACGCCCTGCCGCAGCAGCCGCGACAGCCGCCCCGAGAGTCGCCAGTCGGCGAGGCCCGCGAGCCCGGTCAGGGGCCGCTCGTCTTCCGCGATGAAAAGGCAAAGCGCCTCGACCGACGACTGATCGATCGCCTCGAGGGTCAGCGGATAGAACGAGAGGTCCAAAGCGGCTCAGCGCTCCTGCTTGGGCGCCGCGCCCGGCAGGCTCAGGTGCGCGATGCGATCGAGCACGCCGTTGACGAACGCCGACGACTCTTCGGAACCGTACTTCTTTCCCAGCTCAATGGCTTCGTTGAGCGTCACGCGCACGGGCACATCGCCGCGGCGCAGGAGCTCGAAGACCGCGAGCCGCAGGATGTTGCGGTCCACGCGCGCCATGCGATCGATCTTCCAGTTGGTCGAGCTCTTGGTGATCACCTCGTCGATGGCCATGCGATCGAGCTGTACGCCGCGCACCAGCTCGGAGGCGAAGGTGGTGGTCTCTGCGTCCACCTCCTCGAAGTGCGCGAGGATGCCGGCGAGCGCCGTCTGCGCGTCGCCGCCGGTGGTGTCGAGCTGATAGAGCGCCTGCAGCGCGCACTCGCGCGCCTTGGTCCGCGACCCCATGGCTTAGTCCCCCACCGCTCGCAGCGCGCGGACCTGCTCGATGCACGCGACCGCGACCTCTCCGCCCTTGTCCAGCTTGCCCGCGCGATCCTGCGCCTGGGTGAGCGTCTCACAGGCCAGGACGCCGAACGCCACCGCCACCGGCCGCGGGCTGGTCGCGAGCGCGAGCGCGAGCGAGCCCAAGGCCCGCGTGGTCTCCGCCGCCAGCAGCGAGTAGTGATCAGTGCCGCCGCGAATCAAGGCGCCGATGGCGACGATGCCGTCCACCTTTCCCTTGCGCGCGACCCGCGCCACCAGCGGCGCAAGCTCGAACGCGCCCGGGCAGCGGTAGACGTCGACCTCGCCGTGCCGCAAAAGGAGGGCGGCGCGCGCTCTCTCGAGGAGCTCGCCGGTGATCTCGCCGTTCCAGCGCGCGGCGCAGATCGCGAACCGCAGCCCGCGCGCGTCGAGCTTCTCCTCGGGCGGTGCCTGGGTGCTCATGCAGCCATCCTACTTCTTCGGCAAGGAGAGGAGGTGCCCCATCTTGTCCCGCTTGACCTGGAGGTAGACTTCGTTGTCGTCGGAGAGGCCCGCCTCGATCGGCACGCGCTCGACCACCTCGAGATCGAAGAGCCGCTTGAGCCCGTCGATCTTCTTCGGGTTGTTGGTCATCAAGCGCATCTTGTGGACGCCGACATCGCGGAGGATCTGCGCGCCGATGCCGTAGTCGCGCAGGTCGGCCTTGAACCCCAGCTTATGATTCGCTTCGACCGTGTCGTGGCCCTCGTCCTGGAGATTGTAGGCTTTCAATTTATTGATCAGGCCGATGCCGCGGCCCTCCTGATCGAGGTAGACGAGCACGCCCTTTCCCGCCTGGTTGATCATCTCCAAGGCGCGGCGCAGCTGCGGCCCGCAGTCGCAGCGCTTGCTGCCGAAGATGTCGCCGGTGAGGCACTTCGAATGCACCCGCACCAGCACCGGCTCGTCGGGCGCCCACTCCCCCTTGACGAAGGCGACGTGCTGGGCTGAGTCGCAGTCGTTCTCGTAGGCGATGCAGCGCATCTCGCCGCCGTGCTGGGTCGGCACCCGCGCCTCGGCTCCGCGGCGCACCAGTCGCTCGCGCTGCATTCGATAATGAATGACGTCGGCCACCGAGAGGATTTCCAGATGGTGCAGCTTGGCGAAGATTTCCAGATCCGGCATCCGCGCCATGGTGCCGTCGTCGTTCATCACCTCGCAGATGACGCCCGCGGGGTTCAGGCCGGCGAGCCGCGCGAGATCGAGCGAGCCTTCGGTCTGCCCTGCGCGCACCAGCACGCCGCCCTTGCGCGCCTTGAGCGGGAAGACGTGCCCAGGCCGCACCAGATCCTGCGGCACCGCCTGCGGGTCGATGGCCGCGCGGATGGTCGTCGCGCGATCGGCGGCGCTGATCCCCGTGGTCACGCCGCGCGCCGCCTCGATGCTGACGGTGAAGGCGGTCGCGTAGGTGCTCTCGTTCTCCTGCACCATCATCCCGAGGCCCAGCCGCTTCACTTGCTCCTCGGTGAGCGAGAGGCAGATGAGACCGCGCGCGTGCTTGGCCATGAAGTTGATCGCCTCGGGCGTGGCGAACTCGGCGGCGAGCACCAGGTCGCCTTCGTTCTCGCGATCGGCGTCGTCGACCAGGATCACCATCCGGCCGCGGCGCAGCTGCCCGAGCGCCGCTTCGACGCGCTCAATCTGCTCGTCATCCATTTGGCTTCTCCTTGAACAGCAACAGGCGCTCGACGTGTTTGCCGAGGATGTCGACCTCGACGTTGACCGAATCGCCGGCGCGCTTTTCCCCCCAGGTGGTGGCGCGGAGTGTCTCGGGAATCAGCATCAGCGCCACTTGATCCTGCGCTGGCAATTCGTTGACCGTCAGCGAGATGCCGTCGAGGCAGATCGAGCCCTTCTCGACTACCAGCTTTGCGAGCCCCGGTGGCAAACGGACCACTACCCGCACCGCGTCGCCGACCCGCGTGCGCTCGAGGAGCGTCCCCACGCCATCGACGTGGCCAAGGACCAGGTGGCCCCCCAGCCTGTCGCCCAGCAAGAGCGGCCGCTCGAGATTGACGCGCTCGCCCGGCTCGCGCACGCTCAGCGTGGTGCGCTGCAGCGTCTCGGCGCTGACGTCGGCGCTGAAGCGGCCCGGCGCCGCGTCGATCACGGTGAGGCAGGCGCCGTCCACCGCGATCGAGGCGCCGTGCTCGAGATCTGCCGGCTCGAACCGGGTGGCGATGGTGACGCGCGCGCCGTCCGGCCGCCGCTCGATGGCTGCGATGGTGCCGAGGTCCTCGACCAGACCGGTAAACATGGCGCCGCTTCTACCGCGGAGGCGACCCGCCGTCGACAGCGCCCGACTTCGACTTCGATGCTCGACCGCGATTCCGACCGGCCGAAGGCCCGCGGAGGCCAAAAACCGCGATATCTATATTGCCGCCAAGGAGCTCGCGCGGCGGGTACACGGCGCAGGCATCTCGCACACCGTGCTCCGAGACCAGGCGCAGCGGGCCGCGCTCAGCTGTTTCCTGCAGCCCCCGACGTGCGCGCCCGCCGACGCGCTGCTCTCGTTCAGCCTGCGCGGCGGACTGTGCCTTTCGGGGCGGCGGACAGCCCGAGCGCGCGGCAGTAGAGCGCCTCGTGCGCCGACTGCAACGTCTCGAGCGACAGCTCCGCCTCGATGAAGGCCCGGGCCTTGCGGCCCATCTCTCGCGCTCTGGCGCGATTGGAGAGCAGCTGCTCCAGCGCCTCGGCCAGCGCCGGCGGGTCTCCGTACGGGACCAGCACGCCGCGGCCTCCTTCGAGCAGCTCGGAGTTTCCGCCCACGCGCGTCGCCACGACAGGGAGGCGCGCGGCCATCGCTTCCATGATGGCGTTCGAGAGGCCTTCCGCGCTGGAGCACAACGCGAACGCGTCGACGCGCGCCAGCAGCGAAGGAATGTCGGTGCGGTGCCCGAGCAGGAGCACGCGGTCCTCGAGGCCCAACTCGCGAATGCGGGCACGGAGGAACTCCTCCTCGGTGCCCTCCCCCGCGCAGAGGAAGCGCAGGCGCGGCGAGCGCTCGCGCAAGAGCGCCGCCGCCTCGACCAGCACGCGGTGGCCCTTCACGGGCCAGAGGTTGCCGATGATCGCGACCAGCTGATCGCCGGGCTCGACCGGCAGCGGGTCGCCGGGCAGCGCCGCCAGCTCGTCGAAGCGCGCCAGATCGAGCCCGTTGCGCACCACCACGACCTGGTCCGAAGCGCACCCTTCCTCGGCGATGCACACCAGGCGCACCGCCTCCGCGTTGGCGCAGACCAGGTCTGCGTGGCGCGCAACGAACGCCTCGAGCCGGCGGTGCGCGACGCCGAACCCGGGACGCAGGTGCCCCAGGTCGACGCGGTTGACGATGATCCGCGCGCCCGCCAGCCGCGCCGCGGCCAGCCCCAGCACGCTCATGGCGAAGTCGTTGGCATGCACCAAATCGATCCGCCGCTCGCGCATCGCCATCGCGAGACGGGCGACGGCGAGCGCGGCGGATGGATGCGCGAGCCCCCGAACGGGCACCACGATGGGCTCGATGCCGAGCGCGAGCACAGGCGCGAGGAACTTGCCGTACAGCTCGCTGCAGGCGAGGAACGGCTCGAACCCGCGCGGGTGCCGGCGCAGCCGCTCGACGAGCTGCCGCTCCGTGCCGCCGATGTCGAAGCGGCTGAGCAGGTGCAGGACGCGCGGCACGCGCTACTCCACGGCCTCGATGGCGAAGTTCCAGCCCAGCCAGTCGGGCACGGCCCTGGCGAGCGGCCCGAGCCACTTGCGGTCGTAGATGGTGGCGAT
>JAYWBT010000196.1:0-3097 GCA_043781235.1 Deltaproteobacteria bacterium | reverse complement strand
TCGACCGCTACGAGATCGAGCGCAGGCTCGGCGCCGGAGGCATGGGCATCGTCTACGCCGCGCGCGACATCCATCTCGGCCGGGCGGTGGCCGTCAAGGTCGTGGGCCCGCGGATCGAGACCGGGTCCGGCCAGGGCCGCCTGGTGCGCGAGGCGCAGGCGATGGCGAAGCTCCGCCATCCCAACCTCGCCACCGTCTACGACATCGGCGTGAGCCAGGATCGCCTCTTCGTGGTGATGGAGCTCGTCGACGGCGGCACCGTGGCCGACTGGCTGAAGGCGGAACCGCGGTCCTGGCGCGCGATCCTGGCGCCCTATCTGCAGGCCGCGCGCGGGCTGGCGGCGGCGCACGCAGCGGGCTTCGTGCACCGGGACTTCAAACCCGAGAACGTCCTCTTCGGGAAGGACGGCGTCGCCCGCGTCAGCGACTTCGGCGTGGCACGCATCCTCGGCGAAGTTGAAGCTGCCTTGCCGAAAGTGGACGCGGCAACGACCGGGCTCGCCGCCAGGACCGGCGTCGTCGGGACGCCGGGGTATATCGCGCCCGAGATCCTTCGCAACGAGCCGGTGGATGGTCGCGCCGATCAGTTCAGCTTCTGCGTCGCGGTGTACGCGTCCCTGTACGGCGAGCGTCCCTTCCAGCGGCTCGAGGGTCCGGACCGGAGCGCCGAGACGCTGGGCAAGCTGCGCCCGCCGCGCGCCGGGATCGGACCTCGGTGGCTGCAGCGGATCCTCACGCGCGGGCTGGCCGCCGATCCGCGCGATCGCTGGCCGACGATCGATGCGCTGGCCGCCGCGATCGAGCGACGCCTGAACCGCCGGCGGCACGCGCTCGTCCTGACCGGCGTCGGCGTGGCGGCGCTCGCGGCCATCGCGATCGCGATGGTGTTGCGAGCCACGCCCGCGCCGCCGGCGGATTGGTCTCCCGTCGTGGTCGGCCGCGAAAGCAAGGACTCGCCGCTGCAAATGGCCGTCTCGCGTGACGGGTCCACGCTGGTGAGCTTCTCGCTCACCGAGGCCTGGGTCGAGCCGCGGGCCGGCGGAGCACGTCGCCGCGTCGCCGTTCCCTTTCCGGCAACGTTCGAGACGTGCAGGCCGTCGCGCACGGGCGACCGCCTCTTCTGCAGCCTCGCACTCGGTCCCGGACGCGTCGAGATCTGGGCCCTCGGCTTCGCGGCGGATCAAGCGGAGAGGCGCGTCCCGAAGGGCTCGGCAGAGGCCCTCAAGCCCGGCGCGCTCTTCGACGTCGGGCCCGATGGCAGCATCCTGTTTGGCGACGTCGGCTTCACGGGCGTGTGGCGGGCGGACCCGGCCGGGGCGGTCACGCGCGTCGCCACGGCCGGGCCAGGCGAGCTGCTCCCTGGTGCGCAGTGGTCGCCGGATGGCACCCGGATCGCTCTCAGGGTGCGGACTCGGGACGGAGCCCGAATCCTGATCATGACCACCGGGACCGGTACCGTAAGGGTCGTCTCACATCGTATCTGCAAGGAACTGGAGTGGTTGACCGAGAGCTCGCTCGCGTGCGGCCCGCGGCGCTTCCAGAATCCGGTCATCATCGAGCTGGTCCTGCCCCCCGGCGGTGCCGAGGCGACCGAGCGCGTTCTCTACAACGGTCCCGAGTACCATCAACTGAGCGGCCTCTCCGCATCCGCGGATGGCGTCCTCTTCTCCACCTCTCCCAACCACAAGCACCTGGCGCTGGTCGCCCTCGATGCGCCGGCGAAGCGGCGCCGGATCTCTTCGGGCGGAATCACCGACCTCCCCGCTGCAGGCTGGACTTCTTCCGGCCTCCTCATCTTCGGCGCCAGCCTCCAGGGACACCTGCGCATCATGGCCCTCCATCCCGATGGCGCGATCGAGACCGTCCGCATCGGGCCGGCCGCGGAGGTTCCGCTCGCCGTTTTCGGTGAAACCGTCGTCTTTGGTCGGTTTCCCGGCGGCGAAAGCATGATTCCATTCTTCGAAACGCCTTTCGGTCGGAAATACCCTGATGGTGAGCTCTTCCGGCTTGCGCTCCCCGGCGGTGCGGTCGAGCCGCTGGGAGCGACGCATGGCTTCAGCGAGCTCGTCTGCGCGGGCGGGCGCGCGACGCCATGCCTTTTGATAGAGCGCTCCGGGAGTGAGGTGATCGCGATCGACTGGGATGCCGGGACGGGAGCGCGCGGGCGGGAGCGGGCGCGCTGGTCGATCACCTTCCAAAGCAACACCAGCGCGCTCTCTCCCGACGGGCGCACGCTGGCGCAGGTGAAGCGGCTGCTCGGCCGCGCAGAGCTGTCGCTCCTCGATCTGGAGAGCGGCGAACGGCGGCGCATCCCCGCTGCGGGGGCGTCTCTCGACTTCCCACGCTGGCTGCCGGACGGCGCGCTCCTCGCGATGGGATCGATCGCGGGGGATCGTGGGATCGCGCGCGTCCGCGACGCGGTGAAGATCGAGAGCCTCGCGGCCGTCCCCGCGCGCGACGAGCCATTGACCCTGGCGGAGGACTTCCAGGTCACCGATGACGGCAAGACCGCGGCCGTCCTGATGACGGACTCTCTCCGGACCCATTGGTGGGTCCCCTTGCCGCAGTTACGCTAAGCGGGAGAAGGCGCGCACCGCGCCGGCGGGCAGCCCGGCGTGTGTCACCGTCGGAGCAGCGCTTGAGCCGGTACACGAGGCCGTGCTGGCTACTTTCTCTGTCCGCGACTCTCGCCGTGAGCAGCGCCCTTCGGCGGCGCCTTCATCTTGTTGGCAGCGTGTCACGATGATCACCGCGACGGCGTGGCGCACGGGCTGTCGCACTGGTCCAACCGGCCACGGTCCTGCGGTGGCACCGCGCGGGCTTTCGCCTCTTCTGGCGCTGGCGCTCGAGGCCGGGCAGGCAGAAGCTGAGCAGTCACGCCCCTCTCATTCGCAAGATGGCCGCTCTCAATCCGCGATGGGGAGCAGAGCGCATTCGCGGGGAGCTCCTCAAACTGGGAATCCACCTCTCGAAGCGCACGTGCAGCGGCACATGACCCGACGCGTCCCCGGTGACTGACAGAAATGGAGCACCTTCATCAAGAACCACATCACCTGGAGCTGTGACTTCGTTCAGACCTTCGATGCTCTCTTCCCCC
>JAYWBT010000195.1:0-9465 GCA_043781235.1 Deltaproteobacteria bacterium | reverse complement strand
ATGGGCAGCGCATGGACCCTGTCGGCCTTCGCGGTGCGCGCACCAGATGAGGTGATCGTCGCGCGGGTGCGGTTCGACAAGCTGGCTGTGCATTCAGCGCGGTAGCGCCTGCTGAAGAATGCCAGGATGGCCGCCCGGCCGTGGACGCCCGGCGCGCCCGGCGGGAGGAGCAGCGCGTTCTCGGTATACAGCGCGGCGACCGCTTTCGCGTCGCCGACGTTATAGGCCTTCTTGGGCCGCCAAGAGCGGCTCGCCTGCTCAGGGCGGGCCACAGAAGCGCTCGACCGTCTTGAGCAGGTCCCTGGGTGGCGGCATTTCGTCGTCTACTACAGAAAAACGCGGGGCCGCGAAGTTGCTGTGCTCAAGAAAAAGTCAGTTGGCGAGTCCGCTAAATCCAGGCGGCCTCGTGCTGACGATGTGCATTCGGGGAGTCATCTACGAAATTGCTCTGCAGGATCAGTTTCGGGCCGTGCCTCGTGGGCATCCTCAACGTGTGCCACCCAGCCCATGCTTTCTTCGAATTGCCGCGGGATGAGCGTTATCTCTTTCAACGCCTGCCGGACACAAACCTGCCGATGTTTGCTCGCAGGATCGAGAGCAAGGCGAGCACGAAGGAACGCCGGCCGACGCGACATATTGACGCGGGCCCGCGGAACAGGTCCGTGCTTCTCACTCAACCAGGCCGGGCGACCAAGTGAGCCCCCAGGACACCACCTGCGGGCGGCAGGCCGAGTGGTTCCCTTAAGCGAAAGCGCCGGGCTCCCAAGGGCTCCACGAAACGCGCGTCACCGATTCCTCGCCGCATGTCCTCGCGGCACCGAATCGCCGGACCGTGGAGGTGCAAGGTGCTCGCGACGAGAGCGGATTGTTGTGCCAAGTCGCCCGTAGCCGTGCCGGGATTGCCGGGCTCACGACGACGGTCCTTGGGCGCCGGACTGGGTTACTGGCTACTTGCCAGCGCGGGACCCGTACGACCGATGCAGCCTCGGCACCTCCGATGCGGCGAACGACGCGAGCGCCGACGAGCCTGTCCATCATGCCGGCGAGTCACTATACCCGGCCATTATGCCGGGCATCCCTCCGCGCCTCTGTCTCTGCGTGCGGTCGCGAGGCGGCTAGGCGTGTCCCGTACGCTCACGCTCGTGCCTGCGATCGACGCGGGTTTGGTGCGCACGGTCGGGTTCGGCAAGCGACGGCGCATCCCGCTGGACGAGTTCGCACGACTCGTGCGCGACGGGCTCGGGGGGCCAGCTCCGCGCACGCGCAAGCCCAAGGGCAAACGGGGCAGGGCGGAGCCGTTCGACGCCGCTGAAGAGGCGAAAACGGTTTCCAAACGGGCCCGATCGGGGTCCTGCGGCCACCGGCACGGAGTTTCTCATCCGGGAGCCGTCAGGCCGGCGCATGCGCCCACCGGCGTCTCGACGCGAGGGCCGCGGCTCCCTCGCCGCGCCAGCGGGCGCGCCACCGAGCTCCAGATGCAGGTCCGGGAGATGAGCAATTTGCAGACCTGCAGACCCTGCAGAGACCGCGTGGCAGCAGCGTGCGGCTCCTGCGAAAGTAGCGAGACAGGTCCTCACCGGAAGGCTCGGAGATGAGACGCCGCCCCATGCCGGGTTTGACAGATGGAATGATCTCGGCCACTCGTCTTGGCCAAACTTCCTGGAGATGCTCGATGGGCACACGCCAGTTGGCAGCGATTCTCGCAGCGGTCACGTGGAGCTGCGCGGGCTCGGAGCCGGCACCAAAGCTGTTCATCACGCCAGCGACCGCGAACGCCTCAGGGCCACTCTTGCTGAAGGCCGGTCCGGGCAGCCTCGCGGGCAGCGTCACCTGGTCGCTGTCAGGACCCGGCTCGCTCTCGGACACGAGTGGCCCGCAGACGATCTACCGGCCGCCGGCGCCCATCTCGACCACCGCGCAGAGCGCGACCGTGACCGCCGCCGCCGCCGGCCAGACCACGTCCACCGTAGTCCAGATCACGTTGCCCTCGGCCCCGCAGGCGATCATTCCCGGCCTCAAGGGTGCGGTGTCGGTCACCTACGACGCGCAGGACATCCCGCACATCTTCTGCGGCAGCGCCCTCGACTGCTTTGCGGTGCAGGGCTACATCCAGGCGCAGGATCGCCTCTTCCAGATGGACCTCTTCCGCCGCACCGCGCGAGGGCAGCTCGCCTCGCTCATCGGCCCGCTCGAGGTCTCGTCGGACGTGCAGTTCCTCACGCTCTTCGTCACCCGCGACGGCCAGCGCATCGAGGACAAGCTCGCCGCCGCCCTCGACACGGACACCAAGGCGAAGCTCGAGGCCTTCGCGAGCGGCGTGAACGCGTACCTCGCTTTTCTAATCAAGAACCCCACGCTGATGCCCGGCGAGTACGCGCAGCTTCCCCAAATCACCGCGCCCGGCGATATCCCGCCGTGGACGACGCAGGACACGCTTGCGCTCGGGCGCCTGCAGCAATTCCAGCTCTCCGAGACGCTCTCGAAGGAGTCGGCCTACGGCCTCTTCGCGAGCACCTTCGCGACCGGCCCGAACAAAGACCTGGCGCGCTTCTCTGCCTACGTGCGGCCGCAGCAGCCGCTGCCCGGTTATACGCTCTCGGCCAGCGATGACCCGCCGGTGACGCCGACGGCGCGCCCCAATCCCGCTGTCGCCGCCGCCGCCGCATCGGCCCCGGCCATGCCAGACCTCTCTGCGTGGCGCGACAGCCTGGCCCGGCTCAACGCCTCGATGCAGGAGATGCACGCGCTCTTCGGGTCGCTGCACCTCGGCGACGGCTCGAACAACTGGGTCATCGACGCCAAGCACTCGGCGACCGGCAAGGCGCTGGTCTCGAACGATCCGCACCTCTCGCTCCAGTACCCTCCGCTCTTCCACCTCGCCGCGCTCACCGCGACCGACTCGAGCGGGCTCAACCTGGTCGGCGGCGCGTTCCCTGGAATTCCCGGCGCGCTCATCGGCCGCGGCGCGCATGTGGGCTGGGGCGTCACGGTGGTCGGCTATGACGTCACCGACGTCTATCTGGAGCAGGTCGTGCCCAATGGAGCCTTCGGTTGCGCATCGCCCACCGGCTGCGTGCTGTTCAACGGCGGGACGGTGCCGCTCCTCGCGGTGAAATACGATCACATCAAGGTGCACGGCGCCCCCGACGCCTCCACGACTGTGTTCGTGGTGCCGCACCACGGCCCTCTCGTCAGCTTCGACCAGACGACCGGCGCGGCGATCAGCATGCGCTGGACCGGCCACGAGACCACCGCCGACCTGAAGGGGTTCCTGAACCTCAACACCGCGAGCGCGGTCGGCGACGGGACCGCGGCCGCCGGCACCGCTTTCGGCGCGCTGAAGGATTACGCGGTCGGCGCGCAGAACTTCGTGCTCGCCGACGACGCGGGCAACATCGGCTACGATCCGCACGCGCTGGTTCCCAAGCGGGCCTGGGCCGGCACTTCGACCAAGCTCCTTCCCTGGCTACCGTTGCCGGGCGACGGCTCGGCCGAGTGGGGCGCCGCCACCACTTTCACTGGCAACAACGCCGACACGCACTGCGCCGCGGCCGCGCCTCCGGCCGACTGCTGGGTGCCGGACAACCAGCTGCCGCAGGGCGTGAACCCCGCCAAGGGCTACTACGCCACGGCCAACAGCGACCCCGCCGGCTACACCGGCTCCCCAACCGCGCCCCTGATCCTCGGCAATCCGAAATTGTATCCATACCTGAGCTTCGACTGGTCCGATCCCACCGACCTGCGCTACGCACGCATCGCGACGCGCCTCAAGGCGCTCACCGCCGGTGCGGGCAAGGTCGCCGTGACCGACCTGCAGAGCGTGCAGAGCGACCACTCCGTGCTGCTCGCAAAGCTCATCGCGCCCTCGTTCCCGGCCTCGCCCGCGCTGCCAACCGCGCAGGCGGCGGCGTACACCAGCGCGCTCGGGCTCCTCACGCAGTGGGGCGCCGACGACTACGACTGCCCGACCGGCTTGACCTCCTCAGATCCGAAGAGCGCGCCGGACACCGACCCGAAGCGCTCCCGCGATTCGGCCGCGTGCCTGCTCTTCCACACCATGCTGAAGAACCTGCTGCACTCCGTCTTCGACGACGACTTCGCGGTGGTCAGCGCCACGACCGGCTCGTCGTTCAGCGGCGACGGCGGCGCCGAGGTCCGCGGGCTCCTCTACCTGCTCAGCCTGCCCGCGAACGATGCGCGGGCCAGCTTCTGCAACGACGTCGATCCGGACAACAGCGTTGCCGCGACGCACAGCTGCACGGACAAGCTGGTGGGCTCGCTGCTCGTCGCCGCCGGCACGCTGCAGGCTGCGTACGGCGCTCCCGCCAACTGGATCTGGGGTCGCGTGCACACGCTCACCACCACCAGCGCCGCGGCGCCGCTGATCGCGGGCCGGTACGCCGCGGGACCGTTCGCGCGGCCGGGTGGCGCGTTCACCGTGGACGTCGGCAGCCCGGACGGCTCGCAGTCGAGCCTGCTCGGGTTCTCCTACAGCCACGGCTCCAACCTGCGCTTCATCGCCGAGGTCGGCGATCCCGCCGCCGCGGTGACCAAGATGCAGCTGCCCGGCCCCGAGCGCGACGCCCCGTCCGGCGTCTTCTCGAGTACGCCGGATCTCCTCGGCCAGTACGTGCAGAACCAGTACTTCGACTTTGCTCTTGGACATCAGGTCGACGCCAACGCCGTCTCCGTGCAGGGGTTCAGCGCCCAATGAACACTCACTCGATCAGCGTCCGCATTCTCGCAGCCGCGTTGTTGCTCGCGGCGTGCACGCCCAGCGTCGGGCACCAGGCGCCGCCTGCCTCCGTGGTCACGGCGGTCTTCGACCCGCTGCACGGCCAGATCCCGCTGCCGAACGATCTCGCGCTGCAGCCTTCGCCGGCGGGCGTGACTCTCGCGCCGGCGCAGCAGGAGCTGCTCGCGGCGTTCGCGGCGCAGGGCGGCTTCCCGAACGATCAAGAGGTGCCGGTCACCCTCTCGTTCACGCGCTCGAACCTGAACCCCGACGGCACCAGCACGAACGTCGCGCCGAACCTCGACACGACCTCGCTCACTCCCTCGACGCTCGCCGTGTTCCTGCAGACGGCAACTGGGTCCGGGACGGTGGCGCTCAATCCGATCGCCCCCACCGATTACGTCACGGCCGGCGATCACGGCGTGCTCACGCTGCACAACAAGGGCCGCCAGCCGTGGACGCCGGGAAACTATGTCGTCGCGGTGCGCGGCGGGCCGTCGGGCGTGAAGACCGCTGAAGGCGATGCGGTCTACGCGTCGCAGACCTTCTATCTCATCGCGCAGGGCCAGAACCTCGAGAGCGAGCAGAACCTGGCGCTGCTCCGCGCGCAGGCCGGCTCGACCGAGGCAGCGCTGGGCCTGGCAAAGCAGCTCGACGCCCTCATCGCCAACTACGCCCGGCCGTTCGCCGCGGTGAACCGCGTCTTCCCGCAGCAGGAGCTCGCGGTGATGACCACCTTCGCCATCGCGCCCGCGAGGACGCAGGTGCAGCTCGATCCAGGGCGCGGGCTGGTGCCGCTGCCCATCGACCTGCTGCGCGATCCGCGACCCGCCTCGGCGAGTTGCCCGGCCTGCGGTCACCTCACGCCGCTCGCCGCGTGCACCTTCGCGCAGGGCTCGCTCGACGCGCAGGGCGTGTGCCGCGATTCGAAGGGCAACGTGAACGCGGCCGCCGCCGGCTTCGCCACGCTCGACGGCTTCTCCACCACGGGCTTGATTCTGGCGCCGACCTCCGGGAACATCACCGCCCGCACCGTTACGCCGTCGACCGTACAGCTCTATGATCTGAGCACTCCGGCCTCGCCCTCGCTCGTCCCTCCGACCTCCTACGTCACCGAGCCGTGCGAGGTGACCTCGTCCTGCTCGGACCACGACAACGCGCTGTCGCCGTTGATCGCGCTGCAGCCGGCGGGCGCCACCGCGGGGACCACCACCAACCTGCCGGGCCCGGCGCTCCCCTCGGTGTTCACCACCCGGCCGCTCAAGGAAAACGCGGACTATGCGGTGGTGATCAGCGACGGCGTCAAGGACCAGGCGAACAACTCTCTCGCCGCCGGAACGGTCGCGACCGTCCTCCAGATCAAGAGCCCGCTGGTGGACGCGGGAGGCAAGTCCCAGCTGCAGGGCGTGGATGACCCCACCGCGGGCGCGCTGGAGATCATGCGCCAGCGCCTCGCGCCGACCTTGGTGCTCGCCGCTTCGAACGGCATCGCCCCGGGCCACGTCGCGATGGCGTACACCTTCCACACCGAGAGCATCACCTCGACCGCCGTGCAGCTCGCGGCGCTGCCGTACTCGACGCCGACAAGCGGCGCGAAGAGCACCATCGCGCCCTTGCCGAGCTCGACCCAGCTCTACTGCTCGGGGGCGACGAGCTCGAACCCGGCGTGCTCGACCACGACGACGGTGAGCGACGCGTTCTCGCAATACGGCATCCCGGCGCCGCACGGCCACGTCGGCTATCTGATCGACACGCAGATCGTCACCTTCAACAAGCTGCTCTGCAATGCCGGCGACCCAAGCTGCACGGACACCGGCGCCTTCAGCGGTCCGACCGTGCAGCCGGTGGTCGAACCCATCAAGGCGCTCATCGCGCTGCCCCGGCCGCCGTATGGCGCGAGCAACTGCGTTCCGACCGCGACCGCGCAGTGCACCATCCCGCTGGTGATTTTCCGCCACGGTCTCGGCGGCGGGCGCGCGCAGATGCTGGCCCTCGCCGATACCTTCACCGCCTTGGGCTTCGGCGTCGCCGCGATCGACGCCGCCAAGCACGGCGACCGTTCGTACTGCGCGGTCGACTCCGAGTGCGCGGCCGGCAAGTGCGTGGCTGACCCGGCGGTCGCGCATGAAGAGGTCGGCGCAGGTCCGACGCCGGGCCACTGCATGAACGGCACGGCGGCGGCGGACTTCGCGCGGCGGCAGGACTGCGGCAGCTGCACCAACGAGCAGGCGGTGCCCCTCGCCTCGAGCGACTTCCTCGTCAGCGCCAACTTCTTCCGCACCCGCGATTCGCTGCGCCAGGACCTCATCGACCAGTCGCAGCTCGTGCGCGTGCTCTCGCCCGACCCCAGCGGCGGGACGCCAGGCAACCTCGTCACTACCCCGATCACCGGCGTGCAGTTCGACTTCGCCAACATCGGCTTCATCGGCCAGTCGCTCGGCGCCATCCAGGGCACCGTCGACGTGGCGGCGAACCCGCGCTTCTCGCGCGCGGTGCTCAACGTCGGCGGCGCGACCACCGTGGACATCTTCACCAACTCGCCTGCCTTCTCGGCCGGGACCACCGCGCTGCTCAAGAGCATCGGGATCCAGCCGGGAGCGAACGCCGGCTACCTGCAGTTCCTGGTGGTGGCAAAGACCATCCTCGACCCCGCCGACCCGGTGAACTTCGCCGGCCACCTGCAGGCGAACACACTGCCGAACCTGCTCGTCGATCAGACCGGTAAGACCGCGCAAGCCAAGAAGGCCATCGTCACCCAGGCCGCCTTCTGCGATCAGGTGGTGCCGAACCCGTTCAACTTCATCCTCGACGCCAACGCCGGGACCGGCCCGCTGCCCGGTCTCCCGGGCTTCGGTGGACCCGGCACGTTCCAGCTCTTCTACACGGGGAGCGCGGCGCCCACCGCGGCGGACCTGCGCGCGTGCCCGTCGCCGACCAGCGGCAGCGCGCCGCCGGACAGCGCGGTGAGCCACGGCTTCCTGCTCGACGGCAGGAACCCCAACATCACCGGCAAAGCGCAGCTCGATGCGGCGACCTTCCTCGCCACCGGCACCACGCCGTCCAACTCTCTCGTCGTCATTCCTTGAGCGAGATCATGAACCCCATGCGCATCGCAATCGCGGCTCTGCTCCTTGCTCCTGCGGCGTCCTTCGCCGGCGCCTACGCCATCCCCAACGAGAACGCGCGCGACCTGGGGCTCTCCCAGGCCACCGTCGCCGCGCAGACCGGGCCGGAGGCGACCTACCAGAACTCGGCGGCCCTCGCGGGCCAGCAGGGGCTCTCCATCTCCGCCAGCCTGGAGATGCTCTACAACCGGACCGACTGGTCCGACCCGACGCTCGGCTCCGCCTCGTTGCGGCCCAAGGCCAACTTCCCGCCCGCCCTCGCGGTGGCTTACGGCAGCCAGCTCTCCAACAAGATGCCCTATGGCCTGGGCCTGGCGTTCCTGGTGCCCGGCGGCGGGTCGCTGGATTGGCCGACCGGGTGGCCCGGCTCGGGCCGCATCCAGACCGTGGACCAGAAGGTCTACGCCGTGCAGGGCGGCGGCGCGATCCAGCCGCTGCCGTTCCTCAAGATCGGCGCGACGTTCATCTATTACCGCGTCACCGAGTCGCTCGCGCAGCAGCTGAACTTCATCGGCACCACCGGCGCGGCGAGCCTGGGCCTGGGCGGCAACGCGCTCACCTACGGCCTGTCGGGGGAGATCCGCGTGCCCGTGGTGCCGCTCACCATTGGAATCGATTATCGCCACCAGGCGCCCATCACGCTGTCGGGGGCGGCGCACTTCGACAACGTGCCGATCAACTTCGCTCCGGCGCTGCAGGACCAGGGCGTGAATGAGCGCGTCACCATTCCCAACCAGCTCTTCCTCGGGGCGGCTTATGACGTCATCCCGGCGTTGAAGGTCATGGGGAGCTGGACGCTCGAGCGCTGGAGCGCCTATACGAGCGATACGTACGTCGGGGACAAGGGCCTCGTCATCACGGTGCCGCGCGACTATCACAATGCCTGGGTGTATCGGCTCGGCGCCGAATTCGAACATGTGGCCGCGCTCCCGCTCACGCTGCGCCTCGGCGGTCAGCGCAGCATCTCGGAGCAGCCCACGACGACCATCTCGCCCACGCTCACCGACGGGGACAGCTGGGCGGTGTCGGTGGGCGCGGGGTATGAGCTCGTCAAGGGTCTGCGCGCCGATATCGGATATCAATACGCATTCTTCGATACCGTCACCGCGACGGGCCGCGAGGCGTTTCCCGGCTCGTACAACACGCACGTGCATCTGCTGAGCGCGGGCGTCACCTGGCGCCCGGCCTTCTAACAACTCCCTGACATCGAGGTTCCAGATGAGCCTGCCCAAGTCGTGTCGCTGGATGGTTGCCCTGGGGCTCGCCGCGGCCGCGGGCCGGGCCCGTGCGGAGATCAAGATCGCTTATATCGATCCGCTCTCGGGATTGATGGCCGCCACCGGCGATCACGGCCTGCGCGAGTTGCAGTTCGCGGTCTCGCGCATCAATGCGCGCGGCGGCATTCTCGGGCAGAAGCTGGAGGTCGTCGCCATGGACAACAAGCTCTCGCCGCAAGAGAGCTTGACGCTCTTGAACCGCTCCATCGACGAGGGGATCCGCTACGTCGTGCAGGGCGACGGCTCGAGCGTGGCGGCGGCGCTGATCGACGGAATCGAAAAGAACAACGCGCGCAACCCCGACAAGAGCGTGCTCTTCCTCAACTAC
>JAYWBT010000194.1:0-25998 GCA_043781235.1 Deltaproteobacteria bacterium | reverse complement strand
ACGTCGTAGAAGAGGCCGTTGATGGTGAAGTCGCGCCGCCGCGCGTCCTCCTCCTCGTTGCCGAAGACGTTGTCGTGGCGGATGAGCAGGTCCTTGGGCAGATCGGTCAGCTCGTCGAGCGGGTTGGCGCGGAAGGTCGAGACCTCGATGATCTTCCCGCCCTTGAAGAAAACGTGCGCGAGCCGGAAGCGCCGGCCGATCAGGCGGCAGTTGCGGAAGGTGTCCTTGACCTGCTGCGGATGCGCGCTGGTCGCGATGTCGAAGTCCTTCGGCCGCAGCCCCAACAATAGATCTCGCACGCAGCCGCCGACGAGGTACGCCTCGTGGCCAGCGCGGCGCAGCCGCCGGACCGTCTTGACGGCGTCGGGGTCGAGCAGCTCTTCCGGGATCTCGGGGCGCCCCTGCGGAGCGCTGGTGGATTCGTTCGACAAGCAGGCCGCTACCTAGACCGAACCGGCCGACGGGTCAACCGAAAGCCCCCGCCTGCGCGCCGATTTCCCTTTCAGGGCATTCGTGTTAGCTGGCCCGTGATGCGAGCGCACGCCTTCTTCGTGGCCCTTCTTCTGACCGCCTCTGCCGGCTGGGCGGCGGAGAACCGCAACCTCGACGAGGCCAGCAAGCGCGTCGAGAAGCAGCAGTGGACCGAGGCGCTCGACGAGCTCTAGGCTCGGCGCTGCGCGCGAGCGCGTTGTTGGGGCAATCGCCGCAGACGCCCGAACGCACGCAGCAGGCGCGCGAGTCGCTGGTGCAGCTCTTCCACCTCGACGCCGACGGGACGGCGCTCGCCGCCGCCACCTCCGCGGCGCGCGATCTTGCCCAGGAGCTGCGGGCCGGGCACGCGCTGGTGCTGCACGAGCGCCTCGCCACCGTGCGCACCGGCCGCCCGCTGCGGATGCGCGCGCGCCTCGCTGGCGCGGTGGTGGGCACGCCGCAGGTCTTCCTCAGCTACGGATCGTCGGCATCACCGACGAGGGCGACTGGATCCGCGTCCCGATGGACCCCGCCGGGTCGCAGGGATACGAGGTCTGGCTGCGGCCCGGAGTGGGCGGCATGCCGGGAGGCGGCGAGCACCTGCTGCGCTACTTCATCGAGGCGGTGGGCCCCGGCGGCGCGGTGCTCGACTCCAACGGCACGGCCCGCGACCCCATCCGCACCCAGCTCTCCGAGACGCTGCCCGAGGCGACCGGACTCGCCGCGCTCGATGAAGGCGGCAAGCTGGCGCAGCTGCCGCTCCCTCCGCCCACGCCTGGGTACAAGCGCTGGGAGATCGGCGGTCCGGTCGGCGGCGCGCTGGTGATTGGCGGCGTGGTCGCGGTGGTGCTGCTGCTGCAGTCGAAGCCGCAGCCGAGGCAGGGCTCGCTCGGCCGGGTGGACCTGCCATGAAGCGCGCTCTTCTCGTCTGCGCCGCGCTGCTCGGTGCGGGCGCGTGTGCCCAGCAGGACGTGGCGCTGCTCGTCACCATCAGCGGCCAGTTCCTCATCCCCTCGGGCGGCGACCTGCTCACGCTCGACGTCTACGACGGCGTGCAGTCCATCAAGCACTTGAAGTGGTGCGCCACCCCCGCGGCGGACTGCCCCGCCCTGCCCGCGCAGACCCCGCTCGCGGCGAGCGTCACGCTGGTGCAGAGCGGCGCTGCGCACTCGCACGTCAAGCTCAACGCGGAGCTCTTTTTCTCGAACCGCCGCGCCGGCGCGGGCTCGATCAGCGCCGACTTTTCGGCCGGCCGGACCGAGCCCGTCGCGCTGACGCTGACCCGTCCATGAACTGTGCCTCTGCTGATTTGAGCTAGCCCGGCGGCCACGCCATCGCGCGGCCGCCAAGGACGTGCAGGTGAAGGTGGAAGACCGTCTGCCCTGCATCGGCACCGGTGTTGATCACGATGCGGAAGCCCCGCTCGTCCAGGCCGGCCTCGCGCGCCACCTGCACGGCGAGCGCGTGCATCTCCCCCAGCACTTTGAAGTCCGACATTTCCTTGAGCGAAGCGACGTGAGCGCGTGGAATCACCAGCGCGTGCGTCGGCGCCACCGGGCGAAGATCGGGAAAGGCGATCGCGTGCTCGTTCGAGGCGAGCACCTTCACCGGGATCTCGCCGCGCGCGAGCTTGCAGAAGAGGCAATCATCCATAGGCACCCTCAAAAGAGCTTCTTGCTATCGAGCAATAACGTCACCGGGCCTTCATTGACGAGGCTGACTTGCATGGTGGCGCGGAACACGCCCTCCTGCACATCGAGACCGCGCCCGCGGCACAGCGAGCAGAAGCGATCATAGAGGAACTTTGCCAGCTCGGGGGGCGCCGCGGCGGTGAACGCCGGCCGCCGGCCGGTGCGTGCGTCGCCGAGCAGCGTGAACTGCGAGACGGCGAGCAGCCCGCCGCTCACGTCGAGCAGGGATTTGTTCATCTTGCCCTGCTCGTCCTCGAAGATGCGCAGCTCGACCACCTTGGCCGCGAGCCAGGCCGCATCCTCTTCAGTGTCGCCCTGCGCGACGCCGACCAGCACGCAGAGGCCCGCAGAGATGGCGCCGATCACCTTGCCGTCCACGCGCACGGAGGCCGAGGAAACCCGCTGGCAGACTGCACGCATCGGGAGAGCGGTCTATCATCTCCGCGGCAGTTGAGGAGTTGAGTGCAGAGGGTTTCCGAACTCTCAACTGTGAACTCTCAACTTTTCTCTATCAATGCTTCGTCTCGGGCGGCTTGCGCGGGTCGAGCGTCTCGAGGAAGTTCGCCATGTCGTCGGCGTGCTCCTCCTCGACCGCGAGGATCTTCTCCATCAGCCGCCGCGAGGTCGGATCGTTATCGCCGAAGAAGCGGATCATCTCCATGTACGATTCAATGGCGATGCGCTCGGCGATCAGATCCTCCTTGATCATGTCCAGGAGCGTGGTGCCCTCGACGTACTGCGCGTGGCTCCGCATCAGCAGGCCTTCGGGGTTGAAATTGGGCGAGCCTCCGAGCTGCCGGATCCGCTCGGCGATCCAGTCGGCGTGCTCCTGCTCCTCGACCGCGTGCTCCATGAACTCGGCGGCCACACCCTGGGAGTGGATGCCCGAGGCCATGTAGTGGTGGCGGCGGTAGCGCAGCGTGCAGACGATCTCGGTCGCGAGCGCTTCATTCAACAGCTTCTCGCTCAGCTTCAGGTCGCCCTTGTACGCCGGCGTCACGGCGCCGTTCATCACATGCTCACGCGCGCGGCGCTGAAGCTCCTTGATGTCGGTGAGGAAGGGCGTCGTCTTCGGATCGTTCATGGTCTCGCTCCCGTTCGGTAATCTGTCTGGAAGGAAACTCGGGATGAAGCGGCCCCTCGTCAACCCTTGCGGCTTGCCACTCGCGACCTTCCGTGACAGACGAGCCCCAATGGCGCTGTCGACCGGCTTCATGCACCACGCGCGGCGGCTCATCGCCGCGAACACGGTCTCGGCCAATGGAACCGCCGCCGCGGCCGATCTGCTGCAGCCGCTCTACGAGCATGCGAGCTTGCCCACGCGGCGCCAGACCGTGGACGGCGTGCACGTCAATGTCATCGCGGGTCCGGGCGGCGTGGATCAGCCCGCGCCCGGCGGGGTGCTCTTCGTGACCCATCTCGACACCGTGCCCGCGGGCCCGCTCGATCGGTGGAGCACCGATCCGTGGACGCTCACCGAGAAGGACGGCTTCCTCCACGGGCTGGGCGTCGCCGACGTCAAGCTCGACGCGCTTTGCAAGGCCGAGGCTGCGCGGCGCGTGCAGGGCCACCGGCTGAAGCGCCCCTTCTGGCTGCTCGGCACCTTCGGCGAGGAGGTGGGGCTCCGGGGCGCGCGCCACTTCGTGCAGTCGCCCGAGTTCCTCGCCATCCAGCCGCGCTGGGTGCTGTGCGGCGAGCCGAGCGAGCTGCAACAGATCCACGCGCACAAGGGCTACGCGGTGGTGCGCGTGACCATCATCGATCGCAAAGCGCGGCTGGTGTCGAGCGCGGGCCCGGGCGTCGAGGAGCTGCGCTTCGCCGGCAAGGCGGCGCACAGCTCGACGCCGCACCTGGGCGTCAATGCCATCCGGAGGGCGCTCGCATGGGCCAAATCCTCCGGCACGCCGGTGATCGCGGCGAGCGGCGGCTCGTCCACCAATGTGGTGCCGTCCGCGTGCGTGCTGCGGGTCCCGACCCCGCGCGACCGCGGCGAGCCTGGGCCGGACCAGGTGAAGTTTCTTCCCGCGGTCGCTTTGAAGCCGAACCTGTGGCGCGCTCTGATGACGGCAGGCGCGCTCGAGGAGCTGTGGCAGAAGCAGCTCGCTGCCCTGGAGCCCGCGAGTGACGCGCGTTTCGATCCTGCGGGCGCGGTGGGCGGCCTCAACCTGCTCGAGTGCAACGACGCCCCGCCTCCTCCGCTCGATGCCGTCTACGGCGTTGGGGAAGTGTCGGCGAGCTTCGACGCGCGCCTGTTGCCGCAGCACGATCCCGGGACGCTGCTCAAAGCCTTCGAAAGCGCCGCGCACGATTGGGTCGCGCAGCTCGGCCGCGGCGAGCTCGAGCTGCGCCTCTCCGTCGAGCGCAACGCGGGCGGCATGGCCCTTCCAGACGACAGCGCGCTCGTCGCCGCAGTCGGCCGCGTGCTCCAGCAGCAGGGGCTCGATCCCGCGCCGCGCGCCAAGCCCACCAGCACCGAGGGCGGCGTGTTCGCGCGCGCCGGGTGCGAGGCCATCGTCTTCGGCCCCGGCGTCTCCACCGGCAACGCGCACACCGCCAACGAGCGCATCGAGATGGCGCAGCTCGAGCGGGCGTGCGATCTGTACGAGGCGCTGATTCACGAGCTGTGCGGAGCCTGAAAACGTGTACGTCATTCGCGATGTCCAGAAGAGCGATCTGCGGGACCTGAAGAAGCTCGCGCACGAGCTCGACACGGTGAACCTGCCCAACGACGAGCGGATGCTGTCGAGCGCGATCGAGAAGTCGTGCCGCTCGTTCGACGGCCGCCAGCGCGACCCGTTCCAACGCGAGTACCTCTTCGTGCTCGAGCATCTGCGCACCGAGCGCATCGTCGGGACCTGCCTGATCATCGCGCAGCACGGCACGCGCGACGCGCCGCACATCTTCTTCGACGTCTACGAGAAGGAGCACTACAGCGCGAGCGTGGACAAGCACGTCAAGCACCGCGTCCTCTCCATCGGCTACAACTTCGACGGCCCGACCGAGATCGGGGGCCTGGTGGTGGACCCGCAGTTTCGCGGGCAGGACAAGCCCGGCAAGCAGCTCAGCTACGTCCGCTTCCTCTACATCGCGATGCACCGCGCGCGGTTCTGCGACCGCATCCTGGTCGAGCTTTTGCCGCGGCTGGAAGAGGACGGGCGGTCGCCTCTGTGGGAGGCGCTGGGGCGCAAGTTCACCAGCCTCAGCTACCAGGAGGCAGACCGTCTGAGCCGCGAGAACAAGGAGTTCATCCAGCAGCTGTTCCCGCCCGGTGAGATCTACGCGACGCTCTTCTCGCAGAAGATCCAGGACGCCATCGGCGAGGTCGGCCCCGAGACCGCGGGCGCGAAGAACATGCTGACCAGGATCGGCTTCCGCTACGACGAGCGCATCGACCCGTTCGACGGCGGGCCGCACTACTCGGCGCCGACGGAGAAGATCGAGCCCATCCGGCGCTACCGGCGCGCGAAGCTCTCCGAGGTTCCGCTGCTCGAAGACGACGGCGAAGGGGCGAACGAGGTCGAGGACCGCCTCGTCAGCGTCGAGCGCACCACGGGCCGCAACCGCTTCCGCGCGGTGCGGACTCGCTGCACCTTCCGCGACGCCGAGGTGCTGCTGCCGCAGGAGTCGATCGATGCGCTCTCGGCGAAGCCGGGCGAGCGGTTGCACACCATCCCGTTCGAAAGCTGACCCAGCGTTGGCCTGCCGGCCGGCAAGTGCTATCCCGGGCGGTCCATGGATCTAATCGCCGGACGTTGGGCAGACGCGCCGCAACCGGAGGGCGAGCTCGAGAACCGCTCGCCGGCCGATCTCTCGGCGGTGCTCTCGCGCCACGCGTTCGCGGCCTCGCAGGTGGACGCGGCGGTGCTGGCAGCCCGAGAGGCGCAGCCCGCGTTCGCAGCGCGTCCGACCGGAGAGCGGGCGCGGCTCGTGCGCGCCATCGGCGCCGTCCTCAAGCGGCACGAAGACGAGCTCGCGCACGCCATCGCGCTCGACGTCGGAAAACCGCTCTGGGAGGCGCGCACCGAGGCGCAGGCGTGCGCCGCCAAGGCCGAGATCACTGTCGCTGACGGCCTCAAGCTGGTTGCGCCCTTCCCTGCGCCGGGACAGGCTTCTGCCGAATGCAGGTTCCGCCCCTTAGGCGTCGTCGCAGTCCTGGGGCCGTTCAACTTTCCGGTCCACCTTCCCAACGGGCACGTCCTGCCCGCGCTCGCCTGCGGCAATGCGGTGGTCTTCAAGCCCAGCGAGGTCGCGCCGCACGCCGCCGAGGTCTACGCGCGCTGCCTCGACCAGGCGGGCGTGCCGCCGGGCGTCTTCAACCTGGTGCAAGGCGGCCCGCGGACGGGCGCCGCGCTGGCTGCGCACCAGGGCGTGGACGGCGTGCTCTTCACCGGGAGCTGGGTCGTGGGCCAGGCCATCGCGCGCGCGACGCTCGGACAGACCAAGCTGCTCGCGCTGGAGATGGGCGGCAAGAACGCCGCGCTCATTCTCGAGGACGCAGACCTCGACAAGGCGCTCTACGACACGCTCTTCTCCGCCTTCGTCTCAGCGGGGCAGCGTTGCACCGCCGCCTCGCGCGCCATCGTGGTCGGGCCGCCCTCGCGCGCCGACGCGTTCGCGCGCCGCATCGCCGCGCTGGCCGCGAAGCTCACCGTCGGCCATCCGCTCGACGACGGCGTCTTCATGGGACCGCTTGCTTCCGAAGCTGCGCTGATCAAGTTCGAGCAGGGGCAGCCGCGGACCGGCGCCGCGGTCGAGACGGTGCTCGCCTCGCGGCGCCTCGAGCCGCGCGGCTTGCGCGGCTGCTACGTCTCGCCCGCCGTGCACCGCGTCCACCAGCGCACCGGCAGCGCTTACGAGCTGGAGGAGCTGTTCGGCCCCGATCTCGCGGTGCACGCGGCGGCGTCGATCGACGAGGCGCTGCAGATCGCCAACGCCACCGAGTACGGCCTCGCGGCGAGCGTGCACACCGCGAGCGCCGCGAGCTTCGAGCGCATCTTGAGCGAGCTGGCCTGCGGGGTGGTCAACTGGAACGCGCCCACCGTCGGCGCGAGCGGGCGGCTGCCGTTCGGCGGGCTGAAGAAGAGCGGCAACCATCGGCCCGCGGCGCTCTGGAGCGCGCTCTACTGCACCGCCCCCGTCGCGGTGCTCAAGGGCGAGTCCGCGCTCGACCGCAGAAAGCTCGCTCCCGGGGTGAGCTGGGTCGAAGCGGAGGCCGTCGCGGAAATGGGTGGCGGCCCGGCCCACGCGGTGGGCGACGCGTGAGCGACTCCGCGCTGCGCGTGGTGGTCGGCACCGCCGGTCACGTCGATCACGGCAAGACCGCGCTGGTGAAGGCGCTCACCGGCATCGACACCGATCGCCTGCCGGAGGAGAAGCGGCGCGGCATCACGCTCGAGGCCGGCTACGCGCACCTCGACCTGCCGGGCATCGGCACCGCCGGCGTGGTGGACGTGCCGGGCCACGAGCGCTTCCTGCGCGCGATGGTCGCTGCAGCGGGCGGCATCGATGTGGCCGTGCTCTGCATCGCCGCCGACGAGGGCCCGATGCCGCAGACCGCCGAGCACCTCGACGTGCTGCGCCTGCTGGGTGTGCAGGCGGGAGTGATCGCGCTGACCAAGGCGGACCTTTTGCCTGCGCTCGGCGCCGACCACCGCGAATTGCTGCTGCTCGAGCTGCGCGAGCTCGTCGCCGGAACCTTTCTCGAAGAGGCGCCGATCATCGAGTGCTCGGCCCGCACCGGCGCGGGGCTCAAAGAGCTGCTGACCGCCATCGCCGAGGCGGTGAAGGCGCGGGCGCCGCGGCCCGAGCAAGGCCCGCTCTTCCTGCCGCTCGATCGATCGTTTGCGGTCAAAGGATTCGGCACCGTCGTCACCGGCACGCTCTTCTCCGGCGCGCTGGCCGTGGGCGACGAGGTGGATCTGGTGGGCATGGGCGCCCGCGCCAAAGGCATCCGCGTGCGTGGCGTGCAGGTGCACGGCGCCGCGGTCGAGAAGGCGCGCGCTGGCCAGCGCACCGCCGCGAACCTGGCCTCGCTCGAGGTGCAGGACGCGCCGCGCGGCGCGGCGCTGGTGGCTTCGGGTACTCTCGAGTCCGTGGGCCTCGCGCAGATCCTCGACGTCGAGCTGGAGCTGTTGCCGGGGGCAGGGCGCGCTCTGAGAGACCGCGCGCGGCTGCTCGCGCACATCGGCACGGCGCAGGTGGCGGCGACGGTGGCGCTGATCGATCGCGCGCAGCTCGCGCCCGGCGAGCGCGCGCTGGCGCAGCTCCGGCTCTCGGAGCCGACCGCGGCGCTGGCGGGCCTGCGCTTCCTGCTGCGCGGGGCGCTGGCCAAAGGCGGAGAGGCGGCGCAGAAGAGCACGCCGCGGTCGCACGCGAGCACGCTCGGCGGCGGGCGCATCCTCTCGGTCGCGCCGCGCAAGCGCAGGCGGCGCGATGCAGACGTGGCCGCGCTGCAGGCGCTCGCGGGCAGCGACACGCTCGGGCAGGCCGAGCTGTTGCTGCTCGAGACCGGCTATCCCGGCGCCTCGCCGCAGCGACTCGCGGGGCGTGGCGCCTTCACCCAGAAGTCCGCGGCCACCACGCTCGAGCGGCTGGCGCAGTCGGGGCACGCGCTGCTCTTCGATCGGGATGCGCGGCTCTTCGTCCACGCGCGCGTGCTCGCCTCGCTCGAGGCAAAAGTGCGGGCGCGGCTCGCCGAAAACGAGGGCCAGATCGATCCGTCGATCGGTCGCGAGGAGCTGCGGCAGCGCACCGGCTCGCCGCCCCCGCGGCTCTTCGGCCGCGCGCTCGCCGCGCTCGAGGGCCGCGGCGAGCTGCGCGCCGACGCCGAGCGCGTGCGGCCGCCGGGCGCGGTGTCGAAGCTGACCGGCCCCAACGCCGACGCGCAGGAGAAGCTCGCGAGCCTGCTCGAGCAGGCTGGGCTTGCGCCGCCGCGCGTGGACGAGTTGCCGGCCTTGATCGGCGAGACGCCGCCGCGGACCCAGGCATTCCTCAAGTCGCTGATGGCTGCGGGCCGAGCCACGCGCGTGAGCGAGGAGCTGTGGTTCGGGGCCGCGCCGCTGCTGGAGCTGCGCAAGCGGCTGGTCCAGCACCTCGAGAGCCACGCCTCGATCGACGCGCAGGGCCTCAAGGAGCTCACCGGCCAGAGTCGCAAGTTCACCATCCCCATCGCGGAGTACTTCGACCGCGAGAAGGTCACGCTGCGCATCGGCGACAAGCGCGTGCTGCGCAAAGGCAGCGCCGCGTGAACCTCGACGCCTTGGTGGAGAGCATCCCGGTGCCGGCGTGCGTGCTGCGTAGCGGCCGCATCGTGGCTGCGAACGGGCTGCTCGCGTCGCTGGTCGGGCGCACGCGCGAGGCGCTGCGGGCCTCGGCCAACGCCTTCGAGGACTTCATCTCCTCAGCCGAGGACGCCGCGCGGCTCGCCGAGCGCCAGCGGGCGCGCGCCCGCGGCGAACCAGTGCCCGACGACTACAACTTCACCAGCCTCCGCGCCGACGGCGTCGCCATCTACGGGCGCGCCCGCGTCGGGCCATTTCCCCTCGCCGGCCCTGACGCGATGCTGTGGCTCTGCACCGACGAGGGCGAGCACGAGCGGAACCGCGGGATCATCCGCGGCTTCGTGGACGCTGCGGTCGCCGCGCAGCGCGAGACCACGGTGGAGGATCTCTTCCGCGTGGTGCGCGAGAAGCTCGCCGAGCTGGGACTCAGCTTCACGCTGCTCTCGGTCGAGCCGCAGGGCCTTCGCGTACTGGGCGCCGCGACCGGGCCGTTCATGGAGCTGATTCGCAACCGCTGGCCCACCTGGATCCCCCACGAGGCGTTCCGCATCGCGGCGCCGGCCGGCCAGCAGGGGCTGCTCATCGACGACCTTCCCGGCTTGGTGGCCGAGGCCTTCGGCGCGGCGCGGATGCCCGCGCCCGCCTCCGCCGCCCGCGCGGTGGTCGCCGCCATCCCGGTCGATGGCACCCCGCGCTACCTGCTCTCCTCGACCGGCGAGCACCTCGACAGCACCGTCGCCAGCGCCTTCGGACTCTTCGGCAAGCAGCTCGGTGCGGCGATCGACAACGCGCGCCGCCTCGAGCAGCTGCGCCGCACCAACCGCGAGCTGCGCGCGGTCAACGAGATCGCGTTCGCCAGCGCCACGCTCGGGTCGGGCCGCGCCATGCAGGCCGCGCTGGAGCAGCTGATCGACTCGCTCGATCTCGACAGCGCCGCGCTCTTCGGCAGCGACGCGCGCGAGGTGGGCGGGCTGCGGCTGATCGGCGAGCAGGGCTTCGAGCCGGGCTGGGCGCAGGGCATCGCCGCCGACCGCGGGTCGCCCTGGGCAGAAGCCGCCGCTGCCGGCCAGCCGGTTCTCTTTCAACTCGACGACGCGGGCCGCGTGAACGCGCGCGGCCGCCGCGTCGGCACCCCCGCCTCCGGAATGCCCCGGCTTGGCTCGGTGCAGACGCTGCAGTCCACCGAGCCGCCCAGCTGCATCGCGCTGCCGCTGCAGGTCTCCGACCAGGTCAATGGCGTCCTGATCGCGGCGCGGCAGGGGCGGCCGCTGATCGACGACGACCTCCGCCTGCTCGGCACGGTGGCGGCGCAGGTGGCGGTGGCGCTGCAGAACGCCACGCTGCTGGAGCAGGCGCGGCGCCGGGTGGACGAACTTTCGCTCTTGCTCGAGCTGGGCCACGAGGTTTTGGGTGCGCTCGACCTGACGCAGGTGCTGCAGGTCGGGGCCCGCGTGGCCGCGCGCGTGCTGCGTTGCGGCTGCGCCCTGGTCTTCCTCCCCGACGCGAGCGGCCAGACGCTGCGCATCCACGCCGCTCACGATCCTGACCTGCCGTCGACGGTGGGCGCCACGCTGCCGGCGAGCGGCGGATCGCTGACCGCGAAGGCGTTCGTCAGCCAGCAGCCGCAGTGGTCCGCGGACGCCACCTCCGATGCCCGGATCGATCGCGACCTGGCGCGGCGCCTGGCCTGCCGCTCGATGCTGGCGGTGCCGCTGCTGTCGCACGATCGCTCGCTCGGGGCGCTGGTGCTGATCGAGCGCACCGAGCGCGTCTTCGATGCGCAGGACGTGCGGCTCGCCACCCACGCCGCCCAGCTGGTCTCGGCGGCGCTGGAGAGCGCCGAGCTGTTCGAGCACGAGCGCCGGCGTGGCGATGAAATGGCGCTGCTCCAGGAGCTTTCGCGCGCGACCGCCGGCAAGCTCGACCAGAGCGAGCTGCTCGACACCGCGCTCGCGCGACTCCTGCAGCTGCTCGCGGCCGACGCGGCCGCGGTCTATCTGCGCGAAGAGGGGACGCTGACGCTGACAGGGAGCCGCGGCGAGCCGGAGGGCCTGCCGCCACAGGTCTTGCGCGAGAAACCGGACGCGGACGGCCGCCTCGCCGGTCTGGAGCAGGCCACCCGCAAGGGCTGCCGCGTGCAGGACAAGCCGCTTCTGCGGGTGCTGGCCCTCCCGCTCCACTCTGGCGGCGCGCTGCTGCTGGGCCGCGCCGGCGAGCGTGAGTTCACGCCCGACGAGGTGCGGCTCGCGACCGGCGTCTGCGCCCAGCTCTCGGTGGCGCTGCTCTCGGCGCGGCTCTACGAGGACCTGCGCACGAGCTACGCGCAGCTCGCGCACGCGCAGGCGGAGCTGGTCGATCGCGAGCGCCTGGCCGCGCTAGGGGAACTCTCCGCCTCGATCGCGCACGAGGTACGCAACCCGCTCGGCGTCATCTTCAACTCGATGGGCAGCCTGCGTCGCATCCTCCGCCCCGTGGGCGACGCCGCGCTCCTCTTCGGCATCGTCGAGGAGGAAGCGGACCGGCTCAACCGCATGGTGGGCGATCTGCTCGACTACTCGCGGCCCATCCAGCTTTCGCTGCAGCCCGTGCAGCTGCGCGCACTGATCGACGAGGCCATCGCCTCCGCGCGGCAGCAAGTGGGAAAGCCAGCCGACGCGATCGAGGCCGCGGTACACGTCGGCCGCGACGTCGCGACCATCCGCGCCGACGCGCGCCTCCTGCGCCAGGCCCTGGTCAACCTGTTCCTCAATGCGGTGCAAGCCATGCCGAGGGGCGGCCGGCTCACCGTCGATGCGCGCCGCGGCGACCTGAAGGGCTTTCCCGCCGCCGACCTCGCCATCGCGGACACCGGCCCCGGCATCCCGGCCGAAGCGCGCAGCCGCATCTGGCAGCCCTTCTTCACCACCAAAGCGACCGGCACCGGCCTCGGCCTCGCGGTGGTGAAGCGCATCATCGACGGCCACGGCGGCAGCATCGTCCTCTCCAGGGCCGATGCCGGCGCCGAGTTCCGCCTCTACCTGCCGCTCGAGGGGTGAGGGGCGCGGCCCATCGGCTTCGCCTTCGAGAACGCTTTCGCCAGCCGCTCGCCGGCCCACTTCTCCGCTTCCTTCGCCTCGGCCACGGCGGCGCCCATCCCGAAGAACTCGTGGGTCACGCCCTGCCAGGTCTTCTGCTCGGTGCGCACGCCCGCGGCCTTCAAATTCGTGGCCAGCAGCTCTCCTTCTGAGCGCAGCGGATCGATCTGTGCCGAGACGATGGTGGTCTCCGGCATGCCCTTGAGGTTGGCGTTCACCAACGAGATGCGCGGGTCCTTCCCGTCCGCGGGGCTGTTCAGGTACTGCTGGAAGAACCACGCCATCATCGGCTTATTGAGGGGCTTCGCGTCCGCGTTCTCCTGGTAGGAGGGCGTGTCCATGTCGTAGCCCGCGATCGGATAGACAAGCAGCTCGTGCACCGGCAGCTGGACCTTTTGGTCGCGGGCCATCATCGACACCGCGCCGGCGAGCCCGCCACCCGCGCTCTCGCCCGCGACCGCCACGCGGGCTGGATCGCCGCCGATCGACGCCGCGTTCTCCAGCGCCCACTGGTACGCGGCGAAGGCGTCCTCGTGCGCCGCGGGGAACTTGTTCTCGGGGCCCATGCGGTAGTCCACCGAGACGATGATGGCGCGCGCAAGGTTCGCCAGCGCGCGCGGCGACGAATCGTAGACGTCCTTGCTGGCGATGACCCAGCCGCCGCCGTGGAAATAGACGACCACCGGCATGGGGCCGCTGCCCTTCGGCCAGTAGATGCGCGCCGGGATCTGTCCCGCGGCGCCGGTGATCATCCGGTCCTCCACCTTGGCGACGGCCTCGGGTGCGGTGCTGCGCCCCTCGTCCTTGAGGACCGCCTTGACGGCGTCGGCCGGGGTCGGCTGCTTGCGCGCCTCCTGCGCGGTCAGACTGGTGAGGGGTTTGCCGCCGAGCGTGGCGAGCTTGTCGAGCACCTTCTGCATTTCGGGTTTCGCGGGGGCGGCTGCGAGCGCCGCGCCGGCGCACAGGCTTACGAGCAGGAGCTTCTTCATGGCTGTTCCTTTGCTTGGGTTGATGCTGGGAGCGTAGTCCCTGAGCGCCTGAGAGGCCGCGCGCGCTAACCGTTGCCCCGCGGCGCCCGATCTGCGAGTGATGAGGCGTGGGGACCGACGGAACAGTGGGCGCCGCAGGTGCGGGGGGAGGCTTGACCGCGCCCCCGCCGACGCCGCGCATCCTGATCGTGGACGACCAGCGCAACATGCGCACCACCACCGCGCTGGTGCTGCGTCAGGAGGGCTACGACGTCGCCGAGGCCGAGAGCGGCGAGGCGGCGCTCTCCCGCCTGCTGGTCGACCCATTCGACGTGGTGCTGACGGATTTGAAAATGGCGCCGCTCGACGGGCTCGCCGTGCTGCGCGGTGCGCTGGAGATCTCGCCATCGACGCAGGTGATCGTAATGACCGGCTATGGCACCGTGGAGAGCGCGGTGTCGGCCATGCAGCAGGGCGCGCACGACTACATCTCCAAGCCGTTCAAGGAGAGCGAGCTCCTGATGCGCGTCCAGCGCGCGCTGGAGAAGCGCCGGCTGCTCATCGACGTCGGCCTCTTCTCCGACGAGTTCCGCCAGCGCTACAAGCTCGACGCGCTGGTGGGCCGCTCGGCGCCGATGCGCGATCTGCTCACGCGGCTGGTCCGCGTCGCGCCCACCGACGTGACCGTGCTCATCACCGGCGAGAGCGGGACCGGCAAAGAGCTCATCGCGCGCGCCATCCACGCGAACTCCAAGCGCGCCACCCGGCCGTTCGTGCCGGTCAACTGCGCCGCCATCTCCGAGTCGCTGCTGGAGAGCGAGCTGTTCGGCCACGTGAAGGGCGCGTTCACCGGCGCCGTCAAGCTGCGGCAGGGCCTGCTCGAGGAGGCGTCGGGCGGCACCTTCTTCTTCGACGAGATCGGCGAGACCTCGCCCGCCTTCCAGGCGAAACTTCTGCGCGTCATTCAAGAGCACGAGATCCGCCGCGTGGGCGACAATGCATCGATTCCTGTCGATGTACGAGTGATCGCCGCGACCAACCAGGACCTGCGCGTCGCGATCACCGAGAAGCGGTTCCGCGAGGACCTCTTCTATCGCCTGAACGTGGTGCCGATGACCGCGCCGCCCCTGCGTGATCGGCGCGAGGACATCCCCCTGCTGGCGCAGCACTTCGTCACCCGGTTCAACCAGCGCAACGGCACGCGGCGCACGCTGACGGTGGGCGCTCTGCAGAAGATGGCGGGGCACGAGTTCCCGGGCAACGTGCGCGAGCTGGAGAACGTGGTCGAGCAGGCGGCCGCGCTCGCGCACGCCGACGAGATCGAGGCCGAGGACGTCTTCCTCGAGCAGCCGACCGAGAAGACGCCGCCTTCCGGCATCCGCACGCTGGCGCAGGAGGTGGACGACGCGGAGAAGCACGCCATCACCATGTCGCTGGACCGCAACGAGGGCGCGCTGGAGACGGTGGCGCGAGAGCTGTCGGTCTCGACCACGACGCTGTGGCGCAAGATGAAGCGCCTGGGGCTGCGGAAGGACTGAGCGGGCGGTCGGGTCGGGGTCGGGGACAGCTGCTTCTTGCGCGCGCCGAAGGATTGCCCGATGACGGCATCGGTATGCGACGCAAGTACTTCACCGAGTCCAATCACTCATTGCACGAGGCGGTTGCCGCGATCGATCTCATGTACGTCGCTGCCAATCGATCACACTTAGCAGCACCAGGAACAGCCCGCAGAGCGCCGGCAGGAGGTCTCCGGTTCGCGTATAGAGAGTGCGCACGCCGTGCACCGGCACCGACGAGATGAGCACGCGTTCGGCCGACTCGTTGGCGCTTAGCCAGCCACGCGCGCGGCCGAGCGGGTCGACCACGGCCGCCAGCCCGAATCGGGTCGAGCGCACCAGCGAGAAGCCGCCCTCGATGGCGCGCACGGCCGCCATCTGCGTGTGCAACGGATCGATGCCGCGCCAGTCCGACGAGGGCAGCGCCACCAAATCGACGCCGCGCTGCGCCTGCGCGCGCCCCAGGTGCGGAAAGTCGTAGTCGTAACAGATCGCGCCCGACGCCCGGCCGGCGGCGGTCTCGACCAGCCCGGGCGCGCCAGTGCCGCGCAGCGCCGGCTCGCCGGGGACGGGCTCGTGCTTGAGGTAGACGTGGTCGACGCTGCCGTCAGGGCGAATCCAGCGGTACTTGTTTTCAAACCGCAGCGGCGACAGCTGCACCGGCACGATGTAGGCCATCACGAGCTCGATGCGCTCGGCGCGCGCGACCTCCTGGGCGCGCTCGACGAGGCTTCCCTCGTCCGCAGGGAGCGCCAGAGTGGCGGCCTCGGTCCAAACCACCACGCGCGCGCCCGTCCGCGCCGCCTGCCTGGTGCGGGCGAACAGCGCGTCGTCCGAGCGGCGGCTCACCTCGGCGTCGGGCAGCGGCAATCCGGCGAAGGTCGCGTCGGTGCCGACGGCGGCCACGCGCGCAGTCTCGCCCGTGAGGCCCGCGTCCAACCGCGCCGCGCCGAAGAGGTGCGCGGCCGCGACCAGCACGCCCGCCGCGGCCACGCTCCGCAGGCTTCCTGCTCGCCCGCGCTCGGCCAGCGCCGCCTCGACGGAGGCGGGCAGCCAGTAGAGCAGAAGGCTGACGCCTGCAAATCCGGTCAGCGACGCGAGCTGCAGGAGCGGCAGATCGTCCACCTGGGTGTACGCCGCCGCGCCCCACGAGCCGAGGGGCGTCAGCCGCCACTGCGCCCACTCCGACACCACCCCGGCCGCAGCGAACGCGATCGGAGCCAGCCACGGAAGGCAGCGATGGCGCACCGTGTCCCACGCGAGGAACGGCAGGAGGTGAAAGAGCCCGATCGGCACGCCGAACAGCGCCGCCAGCAACCAGGGCATGGGCGGTGTCACGATCTTCAAGGTCGCCAGCACCCAGGCACCGATCACGGTCGCGGCGAGCCATCCGCGTGTTCGCCATCCGTCGCCGCGCCTGAGGTACGCCAATAGCGGGAGCGGCGCCACCCACGCCAGCGCGCCCACTTGCCCGCGCAGGTTGGTCAACACGATCAGCGCCGCGCCCGCCGCCAGCCAGGCCCAGCTGCTCACGTCCCTCCGGGATTCCATGGTTTCCTCGATTGATTTGCCGAACAGTGTTCGGTTCAGTGGCAAAAAGAAATCAGCCTCGCCAGCCCTTGAGCAGCGCCTCGAGCAGCGCCTTGTCCGCGCTCGCGAAGTCGGCGCGAAAGCCCGAGAGGTGCGTGAGCTGGAGCATCGCCGCTCCGTGCGCCGCCGCCCACAGCGCGTAGGCTAGTCGCTCCACCTGCTTGGTCCCACGCGCCCGGACCGCGCCGGCGCGCCCCGCTTCTTCAACCGCGGCGAGAACCACGCCATAGGGTGACGCCTTGGCGGTAGCCTCGTCGTCCGAGCGGCGCCTCGACGGCAGCCGGCTGAAGAAGAGCAGGAAGTCCTCGGGGCTCTGCTTCGACCAGCGAATGTAGGCGCGGCCGAGCGCCACCAGCGCCGATCGATCGCGCGCGCCCGAGGGGATGGCGCGGCCCAGGGCGCTGCCGAGCGAGGCGCCCGCCTCGGCGGCGAGCGTGCCCACCAACTCCTCCTTGCTGGCGAAGTATTCATACAGCCCGGCCGGGCTGAACCCCGCCTCCTTGGCCACGGCGCGCAGCGATAGGCCCGCGTGCCCACCCTCCAGCAAGAGGTGCCGAGCCGACTTCAGGATCCGCTGCCTCGTCTCCTGGTGCGTGATGTCGCGTGTCCTCACCGAGGTCCTCCCGTGCGATCCCGACGCTGTTCGGTAACTATCCCTAACACTGTTCGGTGTTAACGTCACCCGCTCGGCACGGGCCGCGGTCGGTCGGTCTTGGCATTCGAGGGGGCGAGGATCTCGCACACCCAGTCGGGCGCGATGGCGATGGGGCGGCCGGTGGGCGGCTGCTGCAGCCGTTCGCGTCTGAAGCCGCAGACGTCTGGGCGCAGGATCTCCTGCCCGAAGCGCAGGTCGAGCTCGATGAGGAACCACCAACCACCCGGCCAACGACCACCAGGTTTGCGGTCGAACTTGTGGCCGACCCGCCAGCCGATTCCGCCTTGGGCCCTGGAGCGCTCGCCGCTCGGCGAAGCCTTCTCCACCACCGATCCCCGAATCAGCTCCACGCGCTCGTCCGCATTCCGGGCGAGGAACTCCTCCACCGTCAGCAGCTGTGGTCCGGGCGCGGTACCCATGCCCACCTGTCTACCACTCCACCGCGGCCCTCCGCGCTTGGGCGGTCGCGCCCCGGGCGGCGCGCGGGGCGTTCTAAAATGAGCTCTTCGCAGGGGGCCCCGAGCGCGAAGCGGTCCTATCGGACGCGCTGGCGGGAGGCTGCCGGCGCTGCGCTCGCCTCGAGCGCGGGCGCCGCCGCGGAGGTCTCCAGTCCGCGATCCCCCTCGGCGAGCACGGCGCGCACCGCGTCGACTCCCGCGACGATCTCGTCGAGCTGGCCCTTGATGTCCTGCGGCGGCTTGAGGCTGACGATCTGATCGCGCAGCAAGCTGAAGGTGTTCTCGATGACGCTCATCTGCGCGCGCGTGCGCTGGACCAGGCGGCCCAGCTCCTCCAGCGTGCCGGCGCGCTTCTCCAGCAGGTCGGCATTCCTGGCCGCGAGCGCGCTCGTCTCCGGGTCGCCGCCGGACGCGGAGGCGACCTCCTTCTGCCGCGCGATCTCTTTGCGCAGCCGGTTCGGATCGAACTGCTGGAGGTAGCGCTCGAAGCGCTCCGCCGCCTCGCCCAGCTCGACGAAGGCGTCGAGCAGCGAGCCGAGCCGCGAATATTCGTCGGTGACCAGCTCCGCGCTCCAGTGCTCGTTCTTCTCCAGCTCCTTGCCCATCAGGATGTGCGCTTCAATCAAGTCGATGGCGCGCTCCCGATCGCGCTGGTCCGGCAGCGCGAGGATGCGCGCGCGCCGCCGCTCCTTGGCCGCGGCCTCGAGCTTCGCGCGGTGCTGCCGGTCGACCCAGCGGCGGAAGGGCGCGGTGTCGGCGCCGATGACGAGCCAGAGCGTCTCGAGGCCGCCCGCGATCACCGCGAGGGCCCAGTCGTTGGTCGCCGCTGCCGCGACGGTCGCGCCGCCGAGCAACGACAGATTGTAAAGATTGGCGAACGCGTATTTGAAATAGCTCGGGCGCTCGGGAAGGTCGGCCACTTAAACGCCCACGCGGATGTTGCCCTGCACCTGCGGGCTCTGGTGCAGAAGCTCGAGCAGGTGGTCCTCGACCTCACGGAACTGCGCGGTGCTCTTCACGCCGAACGAGCGGTCGGCGAAGAACGGCACGTCGATGCGGTGGACGATCTGCGCGGGCCGGCTCGAGAGGACATAGATGGTATCGGCGAGATAGACCGCCTCGCTCACGTCGTGGGTGACGAAGAGCACCGTGTTGTCCGTGCGGCGCAGCATGTCGAGCACCAGGCCCTGCATGCCCCAGCGCGTGTTCGGATCGAGCGCGCCAAAGGGTTCGTCCATCAGCAGCACCTTGGGGCTGTTGAGCAGCGTGCGCGCGATGGCCACGCGCTGCTTCATTCCTCCCGAGAGCGCCTTCGGATAGGCATCCGCGAAGTCGGCGAGATCGACCGCCTTGAGCATCTCCATCGCGCGCGCCCGCCGCTCGGCCGGCTTGATTCCGGCGAGCCTGAGCCCGTACTCGACGTTCTCGCGCACCGTCAACCAGCCGAACGAGGTGTACGCCTGGAACACCATGCCGCGGTCGTTGCCGGGCGGCCCCACCGGCTCGCCGATCATCTCGATACGCCCGTCGTCGATGGGCAGCAGGCCCGCGATCGCTTTCAGGATGGTCGACTTCCCGCATCCCGACGGGCCGAGGAAGACGACCATCTCGCCGACCGAGGGCTTGTCCTCGATGCGGAAGCTCACGTCGCGCACTGCCTCGACGCGCTTCTGCGTCTTCTGATCGAGGTAGCGCACGGTGACGTGATCGAGGACCAGGCGCGGGATGGTCATTCGGGCTGCTCGCGCCAGCTGAAAAGGAGCCGGTTCACCAGCGCGATGGCGTAATCGGTGAAGAGCCCGATCACGCCAACCACCGCGATCCCCGCCAGCGACCACTCTGGCTTGGAGTGCTGCTGCGCGAGGTTCAGCAGGTAGCCGATGCCTTGCCGCGGGTTCACGAACTCGGCGAGGATGACGTAGGTCCAGGCGATTGCGTTCATGACGCGAAAGCTGTCGAAGATCTGCGGCAGCGCCGCCGGCACCAGCACCGTCCACACCACCTGCATCCGCGAGGCGCCCAGCGTGAACGCGGTCGCGACCAGCTCCTCGGGCACCGCGCGCACCGCGTCGACGACCACCGGCAAGAGAAAGACGAAGGTGCCGAGGAAGAGGAAGGCAATCTTCTGCTTTTCGTAGATGCCGAACCAGAGGATGAGCAGGGGAATGAAGGCGGTGATGGGCATGTAGCGCAGCGGCGCGACGATGGGATTGAAGAGGCGGTTCACCGCATCGAAGCTGCCCATCATGATGCCGAGCGGGAACGCCACCGCGACCGAGAGCGCGAACGCCGCGAGGATGCGCAGCGCGCTGACCCCGACTGCCATCAGCAGCCCCTGCTCGACGAGAAGCTGGACCAGCCCGTCGAGGACGTCGGTGGGCGAGGGCAGGAAGAAGCGGTTGACGAAGCCGCCGTAGGTCGCCAGGGACCAGACGCCGAGCAGCACCGCGATGGGCAGGAGAGCCAGCGGCGCGCGCCATTGATCGGGGACCTGCGTGCGTACGGCGAAGAGTGACTCTCTCCGACGCCGTGCGCCTGAAGCTGCCGCGGCATGTGGAGGGACCGCGGCCGGCGTGCCCGCGACCAGCGGGGCGGCCGCGGCAGGAGCGCCCGCAGCGCCATGCACGGCACCCGCCCCGGCGCCCGAGGTCGCGCCAGTCGCGGTACCGGAGGGGGCCGCGGTCGGGGAGCCGGACGGCGGCGGCGCGGAAGGATCGTCGGGCATCGCTACTCGTTGAGCAGGACGCGGATCTCGGTCCGCCGATTCGTCGCCTGCCCCTCGACCGTCTCGTTGGTAGCGATGGGCTTGGTGGCGCCGAAGCCATAGGTCTTGAAGCGCTCGGCCTTCACCTGGAAGTGCTCGATGAGGTAATCGCGCACGGCCGAGGCGCGCCGCTGCGAGAGCGTCTGGTTCGCGCGCGCCGAACCGACGGCGTCGGTATGGCCCTCGACCTGCAACGTGGTGTTGCCGAACGAGGTGAGCGTCTCGCCGAGGGAGTCGAGCACGTACTCCGAGCCCGGCAGGAGATGATCGGAGTTGGGCGCGAAATGGATCATCAGGATCTTGTTGATCACGCCCTTCGAGGCCGGCGCCTTGTTGGCGGCGGACTTCGAGGCGCCCGGAAAGACCTCGCTGACCTGCTGCCCTTTGTATTGCTGCGCGAGCGAGGCGACGAACTGGGGCGCGAGGCGATCGGCCGGGTCGCCCACCTTGGTGATGGCGCCGTGCGAGCGCCAGATGGTGCTCGCCGCGTCGAAGAGGTTGGCGTAATGCGACGCCGTTCCGGCCGCGCTGGTGAGGCCGAAGAACCAGGCGTTGTCGGCCCAGGCGGTGAGCTTCAGTCCGGAGAGCATTCCATCGACGTCGTCGGGCGAGAGCTTCAGGGCCCTGGCGACCACGGCCGTCGTTCCGGCGCGATTCTTCTGCATCTCGTCGATGCCCTCGAACCAGCCGGCCACGAACAAAGCCAGCGTCTCGGGCGCACTGTCGATGACTTGCTGGCGCGCGACCAGGACGTCCGCGATGATGTGCGTTGCCGCGGCCGTGCTGATCAGGACGTGCGCGTCGTTCGGCCGTGCGTTGACGGCGAGCGTGAGGTCCGGCTCCCAGGTCACCGCGGCGTCGACGTTTCCGCTCTTGAACGCGGCGGCGGCGAGCGGGGCCTCGGCGGTGAAGACGAGGTTCTTCTCTATGGTGGCCTTGTCCTCGCGGGTAAGCCCCGACTGCGAGAGCAGATACAGCAGCAGCCAGTGCGAAGGCGTGAACTGCGTGGTCGCGATCTTCTTGCCTTTGAGATCCTCGACCGACTCGATGGTCTTGAGCGAGACAATGCCGTCGCCGCCGCGCGACCAGTCCTCCTGCACGATGGCTTTGGCGGCGATTCCCTTCTCTTGCAACACGCCGGCCTCGCGCGCCCACGAGTCGACGGTGTCCCACATGACGTCGATTTGCCCCGAGATCAGCGCGGTCAGCTTTGCCGAGGGATCCTCGATGAGCTTGAAGCTCACCTTGATCCCCTTCTTTGCGTAGATCGACGCCGCCAGCTGCTCGAGGCCGCCGTTGGCGACGATGCCAGGCGCGTGGCCGGCCCAGGTATTGATTGCAATCACGAGCGGTCGATTCAGCTTGCCGGTGCCGGCGCTCCCGGCGGCGACCGCGCTCGTGTCATGGCCGGTGTCCTGCGGCTGGGTGAGCTTGCCGAAGATGCTTTTGTCGCCCGGGTCCGGCGCGCCGCTCGCGGCTGCGCCGGGTGGCGCGTCCTGCTCTCGCTGCGCGCGCTGGCTGCCATACCGGCGCCAGGCAACGAACGCGATCACGCCGGCGACGATGACGAAGAGGAAGAACTTGGCGAACGGGGTAAGTCTCATTTGCTCTCCGGGGGCGCCGCGGGGAGGAAGTCTGTCAAGCGCCCGACGGCGGCACTCTGGGTCCTGCAGGCGAGCTCGACGCTCGCGCGCGAGCTGGCGCGCTCCTCGATGGCGTGCTCGAGCTTGAGGGCCTCGGCGCGCAGCGACTCGATGCGGGCGTGCGCCTCGGCGTCGCGCTTGTCGGCATCCTGCTTGACCACGCCGGTCCAGGCCGCGAGCGCGCGCTGCTGCCGCTTGATCGATTCGCGGATGCGCTGCGGGTCGACACCGAAGGTCTTGAGCGTACCCTCGAGGATCTGCCGCTGCGTCTCGATCGGAAGGTTCGCGGGCAGCGTGCGCAGAAGCTTCTCGGCGCGGTCCACCTGCGCGAGATCGTCGTCGGCGAGACCCGCGGTCTTGTAGATGTCCTTGAAGTCGAGCTTTGCCGGCTCGACGTTTCCCTGCGGCTGCGGCGCGACCGGGGTGGAGGCTGGCGGAATGACGCCGGGCGGGACGGCGGCCCCCGCGAGCTTCGCGACCTGGTCCGCAGCGCTGGCCGGCCCCGAGCCCTCGCCGCCTTCGTCCTCGAGGAAGAGCCGCTTGAACTTGTTGCCCAGCCCCTTTTGCTCGGTCATGGCGCACGGGCTTTAGCAGGGAAAAAAGCGACGGTCAAAATGGATCGGGCATTTGGCGGCGCCCGCAATGCACGAAGCTTCAGGACGCGTCACCGATTACACTGGGCGCGTGGCCAAGAAAGAGAAGCCGTTCAACAATCCCTTCGGCGCGGCGAAGCTGCCCGAGAAGCTCAAAGCGCCCGCTCCGCCAGCGAAGAAGGCCGCGCCGCCGCCCGCGGTGCGCACCGCCGGGCTGAGCGAAGACGAGCTCTGGTCGCTAGCGGTGGACGGCGCCGAGCCGCTGCTCGATCGGAGCGGGCGGATCAAGCCTTTGCCCGCGCCGCTGTCGGTGGCCCAGGCGCCGCTCGATCCAGATATCCAGGCCTGGGACGAGCTGCGCGCGCTCGTCACCGGCGACGCACCCTTCGACCTCGCCGACTCCGACGAGTTCATCGAGGGCGCGCAGCAGGGCCTCGACCCGCGCGTGCTGAAGAAGCTGCGGCGCGGGGAGTTCTCGGTGCAGGGACACCTCGACCTGCACGGGCTGTTCAAGGACGACGCCAAGGCGGCGCTCGAGGCGTACCTCGCGCGGGCGCGCCATGAGGGCAAGCGCTGCGTGCTGGTGGTGCATGGCCGAGGGCTGCACTCGAAGGACCAGGTGCCGGTCTTGAAAGATGCGCTCAAGCGCTGGATGGGCACCGCGCGCTTCGCGCAGCACGTGCTCGCGTTCGCCACCGCGCGGCCGCACGACGGCGGCGCGGGCGCGGTGTATCTGTTGCTGAGGCGAGGCTGAGTTAAGAAGTTAAGAGTTGACAGTTTACAGTTGAGAGGAGAAGCAACTCTGAACTCTGAACTCTGAACTCTGAACTCTGAACTCTGAACTCTGAACTCTGAACTCTGAACTCTGAACTCTGAACTCTGAACTCTCAACTCTCAACTCAAGAAGAACTACCGACCGAACGTGGCCGAGGCGCTCTGGATCAGGGTGGCAAAGCTGCCCGGCGCCACGCCCAGCCAGAGCACGATCAGCGCGCAGCCGGCGAGCGCGATCGAGGCGCTCAGCACGCGCCCGCCCGGGGCCGCGTCGGGCCTGGTCTCGGGCACCATGTACACATAGACCACCACGCGCAGGTAATAGTAGAGACCGGCAACGCTGGTGATCACACCGAAGATGGCGAGCGGCGCGAGGTCCGCCTCGATGGCCGAGCGAAAGACGGTGAGCTTCGCCATGAAGCCCGCGGTCGGTGGAATACCGGCGAGCGAGATCATGAAGAGGGACATGGCGGCGGCGAGCGCGGGGTGGCGCTCCGAGAGGCCGGCCCACGAGGAGAGGTCGTCGCCGGCAGAGGTCAGCGCCAGCTTGCGCTCGATCAACGCCACCACGCCGAACGCGCCGATCACCGTCGCGCCGTAGGAGGCGAGGTAGAAGAGCAGGCCCTGCGTCGCGTCGGGGCGGCTGGGCGCGTTGCCCATCGCGGCGACGGCGACCAATAGATATCCGGCGTGCGCAATCGATGAATACGCCAGCATGCGCTTCACCGACCGCTGCGGAACCGCGAGCAGGTTGCCGAAGAACATGGTGAGCGCGGCGAGCCAGATGACGATCTGCTGCCAGCCGTGCGGGCCGATCGACGAGGAGGGATCGCCGAATCCGGAGACGAGGATGCGCACCAGCACCGCGAACGCCGCGGCCTTCACGCCCGCGGCCATGAAGCCGGTGACCGGCGCGGGCGCGCCGTCGTACACGTCGGGCACCCACATATGGAAGGGGACCGCGGCGACCTTGAAGGCGAAGCCGGCGGAGAGCAGCGCGACCGAGGCGAAGAGCAGGCCCGCGGAGCCGACGGGACCCGCGCCGGTAGCGGCGAGGCGGACGCCGGCGGCGAGGTCCGCGAGGCGCGTCGAGCCGGTCGCGCCGAAGCCGAGCGCGGTGCCGTAGAGGAAGATGGCGGAGGCGAAGCTGCCGAGGATGAAGTATTTGAACGCCGCCTCGGCGGGCTTTTTGCCACGGCGCAGGTAGGCGCAGAGCGCGTAGAGCGCAAGCGACATCACCTCGAGCGAGACGAAGATGACGATCAGGTCGGTGGCCTGCGCGAGCAGGCACATTCCGGCGGCGCTGAAGAGGGCGAGCGCGTAGAACTCGCCGCGGGTGGCGCGCAGCGACTCGAGATAGCCGAAGGCGACGAAGCAGGAAAGCAGCAGCGCGCCGCAGACGGTCGCGGCGACCACGCGGCCGAAACCGTCGGACATGGCGGCGCCGTTGAAGAGGGGGACGGCCGGATCGCCGAGTTGCGCGAGCGCCGCCCAGAGGCCCAGGCCGGTCACGCCCGCTGCGAGCCACGCCTGGTAGCGGCGGTCGGGCTGGGTGCTGGTGGTCTCGGGCGCGGTGGCGGTCTGCGCCTGCGCGAGCTCGCCGGGGCTCGCGGGAGCCTGCGCCGCGGGGCGCGCCGTCGAGAGGAACACCTCCGAGGTGAGCAGCAGCAGCGCCCCCACCGAGAGGATGAGGGCGGGCAGGACGCCGAGCAAATCGTTCGCGTTGAAGGACATCAGCGGCCCTCGAGATGGGGCTGCGGCGGATGCGACATCGGCGCGCGCGGAGGCAGGAAGTGGATGGACGAGTCGCCACCGGGCGGCGCGTTGTCACCCGAGCCGCGCTGCTGCAGCACGCGGCCGCGGGGCGCGTCGGGCCGGGCCACGCGCTGCACGAACTCGTCCACCGGCGCCTTGATCACATTCAGGAGCGGCTGCGGATAAGCGCCGATCCAGACGATGGCGACCAGCAGCGGAATGACCGTGGCCCACTCGCGCACGGTGAGGTCCGGCACGCCGTGCTGCGCGGCCTTGCGCATCGGCCCGAAGAACACGCGCTGCACCATCCACAGCATGTAGACCGCCCCGAGGATGACGCCGGTCGCGCCAATCACGCTGAGCGTGATGCCCTTCTCGAGCTCGAAGGAGCCGATCTGCCAGGTGCCGAGGCCGCGCGCGGTGAAAGTGCCAATCAGGACCAGGAACTCGCCGACGAAGCCATTGGTGCCGGGCAGGCCGATGGAGCTGAGCGTAATGACGACGAACACCGCCGCCAGCGCCGGCGCCACGCGCGCGAGGCCGCCATAGGCCGCCAGATCGCGCGTGTGCGTGCGCTCGTAGAGGTAGCCGATCATCATGAAGAGCGCGCCGGTCGAGATGCCGTGGTTGACCATCTGGAGCACAGCGCCTTCGGTGGCCTCCGGGGTCATCGCCGCGAGTCCGGTCATTACGAAGCCCAGGTGCGCGACGGAGCTGTAGGCGATC
>JAYWBT010000193.1:0-9538 GCA_043781235.1 Deltaproteobacteria bacterium | reverse complement strand
CTGCGCCTGCCGCGGCTGCCGCGGCGGATCGAGTGCTTCGACATTTCGACACTGCAGGGGCAGCAGACAGTCGGGTCGCAGGTGGTCTTCACCGACGGAGAGCCCGATAAGGCGGGATACCGGCTCTACAAGGTGCGCGGCGAGGCGGCCGGCGACGACTTCGCCTCGATGTTCCAGGTGCTGACGCGGAGGCTGGCGCGTGGGCGCGAGCAGGGCGACCTGCCGGACCTGCTGCTCATCGACGGTGGCAAGGGGCAGCTCAATGTGGCCCGCGCCGCCCTGAAAGAAGTTGGCCTCACTCTTTCAGATGTATCGCTGGCGGGTCTGGCGAAAAGTCGCGTGCTCGAGGACGAGCAGCGCTTCGCGGCGCGGCAGGGATTCAAGCTGGCGGACGCGTGGGCGGACCGCGCCGGGCCGGAGCCGGAGGTGGCGCAGATCGACGAAGCCCCGGGCGAGGCCACCGCGCCCGCGCCGCCGTCGCGCCTCGGACGCTCGCGCAAGAAGGGGCGCTACCAGAGCGACGCCATCGAGCGCAGCCCCGAGCGCGTCTTCCTCCCCGGCCAGAAGAACCCGGTCGTCCTGCGCCAGAACACGAGCGAGCTGCACCTGCTCGCGCGCCTGCGCGACGAGGCACACCGCTTCGCCATCACCTTCCACCGCAAGCTGCGGCGCGAGCGCAATTTCAAGTCGGTGCTCGAGGAGATCCCGGGCATCGGCGACAAGCGCAAGCGCGCGCTGCTCAGCCACTTCGGCTCGCTCAAGCGCATCCGCGCCGCCGGCATCGAGGAGATCGCCGCCGTCGAGGGCTTCAACCAGAAGCTCGCCGAGGCGGTGCACCGCTTTCTGCTCGCGGCGAAGGTGGCCGAGGCCGAAGCGGCCGAGGCGGCGCAGAGCGCAGCCGACCTCGGCGAGGGCCCTGCGCCGCAGCAGGAGGAGCCGGGCGGCGAGCTCTCTTTGCTGCGCGACCGCGACGACGTCGCCTTCGACGCGGCGGCCGCGGAGCTCGAGGTGATCGAGGAGGATCAGCCAGCGCTCGCCGAGCCGGAAGAGATCGCGGCCGGGCCGGAACAGCCCGGTTTTTCTCCTCCGCCGGCCGCGCCGCGCGACTGATCCCGCGGCGGCGCTCCATCGTCAACTCGGGGCGCGAAATGCGCCTTTTTTGCTTGCCCGTCCCCCACTCCTGTCCTACAAGGTCGCGCCTGCTCTACGTGCGCCGCGTCGCCGCCGTGAAAGGACTTTGTTCATGAAGCTCTACCCGAAGATCATCCCCGCCATCGCCCGCGACGTCGTCAGCACGCTCATGGCGGAGGGGGACGTCGAGGTGGAGACCATGCGCGTGGCGGACGCCGAGATGGACATGGCGGCCATCCTCAAGGAGTACCTGGCTTCGGAAGAGCGCGTGAACCAGGCGACGCGCGAGGCGCTCGAGCGCCGCGGTTACGATCACTCCAAGTTCAACGCGGTCAAGCGCGAGATGGCCGACGTTCGCGGCTTCAAGATGGGCGACGACGGCATCGACTACATCATCAACCAGATGATCGAGTTCCTGCTCATCTCGCGCAACGTCGAGGAAGTGTTCGCCGAGGACCACGCCATCCGCCGCAAGATCTACCAGGTCTTCAAGAAGCATCTCGACGTGGACGAGGACATCGACCGCGAAGCCCGCGCGCGCCTCAAGCACCTGGCCGAAGGCACGCAGGCGTGGGACGTCGAGTACCAGAAGACGGTTGAACAGATCCGCCGCAACAAGGGCCTGATCTAGATTTTAGCATTGGCGCCTAGCGGCGCCCGATGGCCGCGCCGACCCGCTGGTGGTCGGTGCGCGCTTGCTTCTTTTCGCCGAGCCCGCTCGCAGAGACGAGCTGCGCGCGGATGACCCTGCCCTTCACCTCACCGATGGCGACCAGCGGCAGCCGCCGCGCGTCGTCGCTCACCCAGACGTGCGCGACGCGCTTGATGTTCGGGTCGTCAGCGCGCACCGCGGTCGCGTCCACGCGCAGCGTCGCGAAGCGACCTAGCGGGGTCTCGATGGTCTCGCGTCCCGCGGCCTGTCCCTGCACGCGCCAGAGCTTGCGGCCGGCCAGCACCTCGACGCAGAAGGCCCGCCCCATCGGCTGCGCGCGCAGGAGGAAGAGCGTGGAGAGGATGTCGCGCGCCGACGGTCCCGCCGCGAGCTGGAACGGATCCGGATCGCCGTTCTTGGTCGCGCGCACGGCGAGCGCGCCGCTCAGGGGCGGGAAGTCCACCTCCTGCGCTTTGTGGGTCGGGCCCTCGTCCACCTCCTCGCGGTAGCGGAGCGCGGCGAAGTTTGCGTCCACCAGGCTGGTCGCGTGCGCGTCGTAGGTGCCGACGTTGGTGGAGACGAAAGCGGTGGTGCGCGCGCGCGACTTGAGCGCCAGCGCGGCGCGCGGCCGGTCGGCGGCGGGCGGCGGCTCGGTCAGCACCTCGAAGCTGCCGAGGTCGACTCCCAGCGCGTCCAGCTTGAAGCCGAGCGCCTCGCCGGCCGCGAAGCGCGATGCCTTCACCGGCTGCGGTTGGCAGACCGGCCCTTCGGCGCGAGCGGCCAGGCTTGCCAGGCTTGCAATGACCAGCGCGGCGAGGCGCATACGTTCACACTCCTTGAAAGACAGACGCCTGTCAGCGGGGCTCGATTCACCGCGCGCCGAGCTTGTGCTGCGCGAGCAACTTCTCGATCCGCGCAGAGACCTTCTCGCGCATCGCATCGTACGCGCGCGGATCACGCGACCAGGTGCGCGGGGTGGCGGCCAGCGCGCGCGCCTCAGCGCGGGCCAGCGCCGCGTCGCCGAGCTGCGCGCAGAGCGAGAGATAGGCGTGGTCCGCGAGCCCGCGCGCGATCTGCACGAGGCGCAGCGATTCGACCGGTACGTCGTGCTGCCCCCCGATGCGCGCGGGCGTTCCCGGATAGTAGAGCGTGCCGTCGCCGTTGCCGCCGAAGGCCCACTGCGACTTCCAGGGATCTCCCGCCGCGGACGACGGCTTTCCCGACTCGCCGGCCGGGTCGTAGGCGAAGACGGTGTCGAAGTAGAGCTCGCCCTCGATGCCGTTCGCGAACGCGAGCGAGCCCATCGCGCGCGCTGCGGTCGCGGGCGCGTCGATCATGTAGCTCGGCCAGCCGCGGAAAGCCGGGTTCTCCACCGGGCGACTGTCCTTGCTGCAGCCGTGCGACATGCAGCTCTGGTACCACCAGAGGTGCTGGTACCGCTCGCGCGGCAGGGCGTGCGCGCAGGTCGGCCCGCGCTCGCCGATGCAGTTCACCAGCGGGACGTAGAGGTCGACGCTGGGCAGCTGCTCGCTGAGAGTGGTGGTGACCAGCCGCCGCACCTCCGGCACGTCCTCACGCAGTTCGCGCGCCTTGGCCTCGACGCGCGCGTAGTCGCTCTCGGCCGGCTCGTCGTGCACGTAGGCGAAGAGCCGGTCGAGCCAGCCGCGCTGGCGGAAGTGAGCGACCCAGGCCTGCCGGAAGGCGCGGCGCTGCGCGCGATCGAGCTTGCCCGGCTCGCGTAGCTCGACGGAGGTCCAGCGCGCACCGCCGGGGAGGGCCACGCCGTCGAGGAAGGGCGCCACCTCGGCGTCGTAAGCGCTCCAGTCGATGCGCATTGCGCCTTTAAGGAATTCGTGCGCCGGCGCGTCCTGCGTACCGCCGAAGAGCGTGAGGCCGCGGCGCAGGGCAAAGGTGTCGTAGGCGCGGGTCAGGTCGCGCGCCGCCTCGACGCCTCGGTGATGTCCCTTCGCGGCCGTGTAGCCGGAGAAGCCGAACGCGGTCACCAGCGCGGGGGTCGCGGGCAGATCGAAGCCGCGCGCGCGCAGCTCGACGGGCACCGTGGCGCCCCCCGACTTCCACGAGAGCTGCACCGCGCCGTCGTACCGCTGCGCGCCGGCGCCGCGCGGCGCGCAGGCCTCGACGAAGATGGCCTGCGCGCGGCCCGCCGCCACCTCCACCGGGAACGCGTTGCGCGCCTCGCCGTAGAGCGCATCGCGCGCGGGCACCAGCGCGTCGGGCCACTCGCCGCTCTCGCCTTCGGGGCCGCTCGGGTGCGCGAGCACGATGGTGGCGACGCGCGAGAGGGCGACCGCGACCGGAGGGGCCGCGCCGCCCTGCAGCGGTCCAGCGGTGGCGCTCAGGCCGCTGACCGGACCGAGCACGACGATCTGCGCACCCGCGCACTCGCCGCCCGCCGCCGCGATGCCGATGCGCGGCGCCGTGGCCGCAGCCGGAGCGCGCGCGTCTGGCCGCACCTTCTCGGATTCGTGCGCGACCCACACCGCCACCGTCAGCAAGAGAGCAATCATCGCGCGCAAGGTGCGCCGCCGGACGCGCGGGGGCAACCCGGCTGATGCGCGCAGTGTCCGCGAGCGATACAGTCGCCAAGCCCATGCGCTCCTGCCTGCTGCTCTGGTGCTGCCTCGCCTGCGTCAAGTCGGCCGCGCCGGTGGCGTCTCCCGCGCCCTCAGCCGTCGTCGCGGGCAAGTGCACGCCGCCTTTGCGCCACTACCCCTTCAAGGCGATCGCGGGCGTCTCGATGGGCGCGGTGGGCCCGTCGCGCCTGGTTGCCGCGCATCCCGAGCGCTTCGACGCTGCCGGCTTTCTCGGTGGGCCGCTCGACGCGACGCTACTTCTGCACACCATGGAGACCGCGCACCTCGGCGGCTCCTGCTCGCCCGACCAACTCGAAAAAGCGCTGGCGCTCGACCTTGCCGACGGCGGCAACCGGCTCGATCGCCAAGGCTACCTGCGCGAGTGCGCCCGCGGCAGCTTCTACGTCAACCGGCGCGGGCTGACCCTCGCCGATAACACCCGCTATGGCGATGCGCTCCTGGAGCTGATGGACCTGGTGGACAGCCGCTACCGCACGCTGAAGCCGGCCGACGGGCCCGCCTACTGAAGAGGAGCGCCGCATGCCGCGAGATGACAGCTTCAGCGATGACGATGACGATGACGAAATTGCCCCCCAGGCGAACCGGCGCAAGTTCGACGAGTTCGAGTGCCCGAGTTGCAACGCGAACAACCCGTGCGAGGAGTTCGGCAACGGGGACGAGGTGCTCTGCGGGTACTGCGGGCTCTCGCTCAAGGCGATCGTGGACGACGAAGGAAAGCTGAAGCTGCGCGAGACATGAAAGGCGTCGCGCACAGGACCGTCCGCCGCTTCCGCAGCGGTGCGCTCGAGGCGCCGGCCGAGGACGACGTGGTGGGCGAGGAGCCGCTCGAGATTCGCGCGGCGGGCGAGACGCTGGCGGTGACCATGCGGACGCCGGGCGCCGATCGCGAGCTCGCGGTGGGCTTCCTCTTCGCCGAGGGCGTGATCGGCTCGCGCGACGACCTCTCGTCGGTCGCGCACTGTGGGCGGCCCGACCAGGAAGGCTACGGCAACACCATCGACGTCCGGCCCGCCGGCGGCGCGGCGTTCGATATCGACCGGGTCTCGGCGACGCGCCGGGGGACCTTGACCACCTCTGCCTGCGGCATCTGCGGGCGGCGCTCGGTGGACGACGTGATCGAGCGGTGCAAGCCGCTGCCGGCCGGACCGATTGTTGCTGCTCAAACGATCTTCGCCGCGGTGGAGGGCCTGCGCAGCCGGCAGCCGAACTTCTCGCGCACCGGCGGGATCCACGCCGCGGCGCTGCTCGACGCTTCGGGCGCGACACTCGCCGCCTTCGAGGACATCGGGCGGCACAACGCGCTCGACAAGGCGGTGGGCGCGCTGGTGCTCTCGGCGCGGCTTTCGGAGGTGGCGCTGCTGGTGGTCAGCGGGCGCGCTTCGTTCGAGGTGGTGCAGAAGGCGAGCGCGGCGGGCGTCCGCATCATCGCGAGCGTCTCGGCGGCGAGCTCGCTCGCCATCGACCTCGCGCTGGCGACGCGGATCACGCTTTGCGGTTTCGTGCGCGGCGAGGCGATGACGGTCTACTCGCACGCGGAGCGCATCGCTTGAGCCCGCAGCGGGTGGTCGCGAGCTCGCGCGCGCAGCGGACCGGGCTCGCCGGATCGACCGCGCTCTCACCGGCGAGTCTGCCTTCTGAATCGTTTGCGGCACCGCAGCAACTGAGGTGTCATGCGCTACTTTGAGGACTTCAGCGAAGGACAGGTGTTCGAGCTGGGCGAGGAGCGGATCACCGAGGCGGAGATCCTCGAGTTCGCCCACCGCTACGATCCGCAGCCGTTTCATGTCGACCCGCAGGCGGCGCGCGGCAGCCTCTACGGTGGCCTCATCGCCAGTGGCTGGCAGACCAGCGCCATCTACATGGGACTGATGGTGCGCGGACTCCTGAAAGACACGACCAGCCTCGGCTCGGCCGGCATCGACGAGCTGCGCTGGCTGAAGCCGGTGCGGCCCGGCGACACGCTGCGGGCGCGGGTGACCATCACCTCGGTGAAGCCGTCGCAGAAACACAATGGGCGCGGCACCGTCTTCACGCTGGGCGAGCTTTTCAACCAGACCGGGGAGCGCGTGATGTTCGTCCGCTCCTCGGGGATGTTCGCCCGGCGGCCGGCTCCGGCGACTCCGCAGCCAAAACGATAATCGGTCAACGCGGATCACAGCGGGTCTCGCGCTGAGCCCCGGCAAGTGGAGCGGCCACCCGAGCTGTGCAGCGGCAGGCAGGACCACGCTTCGAGCTTCAGCGCGAGCGGGTCTTCCGGGTCACCGCGCGGTGCTGCGCACGGGTTTCCTTGCGCGCGCGCTGGCGTGCGAGAAAGCCCTGCGCATCGCGCGCGGGTTCGGCGGTGGGAGGACGAGCGCCGGTTGCGGCCTCGGGCGGCGCGGTCTCGTCTGCGTCTCGCGGCGTGGGCTTGGCCGGCGACCGTGAGGCGTTCGACGATCGGGTCGCGTCCGGCGGCCGGGTCGCGCCTGCGCTCTCACCGCGGGTCGAGTACCGCGACGGCGTGCCCTTGCGCGTGTCGCTTGCGCGGTCCGCCTTCGGCGCCGGCTCCTCGAACGGGCGGCCCCAGACCTTCCCGACCGTGCGCTCCTTCTCCGAGTCCTTCTGCGACTTCTCGCCGGCAAACCAGAGCACGCGGCGCACCACCAGCGTCGCATAGGCGCCGGGCGGCAGGGTGAACGACAGGTTGATCTTCGCGCGCCCGCGGTTCAGCTCGTCCGGTCGGGAATCATTGCAGCGCAGCTTGCCCGGGAGCACGAACATCGGCCGCTCCTCGTGCTTGAAGAACACCTGCGGCGCGTCGGGGACCTGGAGCTGTCCGAGCGATAATCCCTGCGTCGCGAGCGCGCTCAGCGCGGAGGTGCGAACCAGGTCCTCGGTAAACACCGAATCGGGTGCGAGCAGAGGGAAGGTCTTCTTCCACAGCTCGTCGCGCAGCGCGCGCTCGAGCGTGCGCGGAAAGATCAGCGCGCCCGCCTGGTAGCGCAGGCCGATCAGCTCGGCCGCCTTCACGCGCGCGCCCAGGTAGCGCTTCACGCCCTCGTTCCAGACGTAGCTCTGCAGCTCGAAGAGCACCATCATCCGCAGGCGCCGGTCGATGTGCATGAACGCACCCTTGAAGTTCGCGGGGTCCTCGCGGAGCTGGCGCAGCACCGGCGCGTAGCGCTTGCCCGCGTCCTGCGGCGCGCGGAGATTCCACTCGCCCCAGTGCTCTTTCCAGAAGCGCTTCACCTTCGCGTCGTCGCTGTGGTCGAGCTCCGACGGCGTGGCGAGGAACGCCTTGAGCGCGCCCTCCCAGTCGCCGCGCACGAGGTGCTTGGCGATGAAGCCCTGGCCGTGCTTGAGGAAGCCGAACCGCTGCGAGTCGAAGTAGTTGACGATGCCCGCCTTGAGCACCTCGGCCACGCTCTCGGGCACCCGCAAAGCCTCGGCGGCGGAGAGGTCGCGCACCGTCACCTCGAAGCGGTTGGCGGTGATGTTGCTCGAGTCGAGCGGCTCCGCGGTGCGGCCAATCAGCTTGAGACGCAGGTCGCCGGCCTGCACCACGTCGGTGGTCCCGAGCGCGCCCCCCATTACGCCGAGCAATTGCTCGGTGCGCCCCTGCTTGTCCTTGAGGCCGCAGATGGAGAGGTTCCTGCGCTTGACCCCGAACTCTTTCGAGAGGCGCTCGACCGCCTGCAGCGTCGACACCTTCTGCTTGTCCATGCGGTAGACCCAGACGGGCCCGTCCGGGTCCGGATCGAACCGATAGCCCTCGCGCACGATGAAATCTTCCGGTCGCTGCTTGATCTTCACCGGCGCGGCGTAGCACTCGCGGGGCAGGCGGGCAAGTGATAGGGTCGAGGTACCGAAGCCTGCACGGGGGGAACGCATCGGATGTCGGCCTGTCCTCTCTGCTATCGCGATGTCGAGCCGGTGAGCGGGCGGTGCCCGAACTGCGGCGCCGAGCGCGCCGACAAGCTGCGGCCTCCCGCCACCGCGCCATCGACCGCGAAGGACCGCCCCGGAGCCCTGTTCGCAGGGCCTGCCGACGAGCAGACCCCACCGCGAGCCAAGATGCTTGAACCAGCGCCCCGCACTCCTCCGCCGCGCCTCATCCTCAAGGGGCTCGCGGGGGATGTGACCGAATACCCGCTCGGCGAAGTGACCAACGTCCTCGGCCGGAGCACCAGCGCGACGGTGCGCTTGGCGGACCGCGAGGTGTCGCGCAAGCACAGCCAGATCGATCACGAGGGCGACGACTACATCCTCCGCGATCTGGGCTCGTCGAACGGCACCTTCCTGAACGGCAAGCGCATCTTCGGCCCGAGCCGCCTCAAGGACGGCGACGAGGTGGTGATCGGCACCTCGAAGATGGAGTTCCGCATCGCGGCTGGCGGCGGCAAGGCGAAGAACGCGGAGATCGTTCGCTCAGGGGACGGCACCGGCGAGCTCGAGGGCGTGGTGGCGCGCGTGGAAGCCAAGGCCAACTTCGCGCCGGTCGAGCAGGTGCACGACATCAACCAGCTCAAGCGTGACTACGAGCGCCTGCGCGTCGGGCACGAGTTCTCCAACTACGTGCGGCTCGAGCGCGATCTCAACGAGCTGCTCGCGCGGATCCTCCAAATCGCCTTCGATCTGATCCCTTGCGACAACGGCGTCATCCTGCTGCGCGACCCGCAGTCGCATGAGCTCGTCATCCAGGCCATGCGGCAACGCAAGCCGGGGCAGGGCAAGGTGCTGGTCTCGGACACGCTGCTCTCGCAGGTGCAGGCCACCAAGGAGGGCGTGCTCACCAGCGACGCCATCGCCGACGAGCGGTTCCAGTCGAGCCACTCCATCCTCGCGCTCGGCGTGCGCTCGGCCATGGCGGTGCCGCTGCTCAATAGCTCGGGCGAGGAGGTGAAAGGCATCATGTTTCTCGACTCGCGCGAGCGCATCGCGGCCTTCACCACCAAGGATCTGGAGGTGCTGGGCGCCATCGCGCAGCAGGCCTCCGTCGCGCTGGAGAACAGCGAGTACGCCCGCGCGCTCGAGCACGAGGCGACCCAGCGCGCCCAGCTCTCGCGCTTCCTCTCGCCGGCGCTCGTGGAGCAGGCGGCACGGGGGAGCATCGAGCTCGCCAAGGGCGGCGTCCTCACCGAGTTGACCATCCTCTTCAGCG
>JAYWBT010000192.1:0-9677 GCA_043781235.1 Deltaproteobacteria bacterium | reverse complement strand
TGATGGCGAAGGGGATCGACCTGTTCTGCTGGCACGCGGCCTTGCCGATCAGCACCGTCGGCGGCGTGCCCGTGCTGGAGGTGCTCGTGACCGAGATGGCGCTCGTCGCCTGGGCGAACACCGCGAAGGGAAGGAGCCATGCGGCGAGGAGAGCGGTGCGCATGCGGGCGGGCTTCATTGCCAGGAGCACGATAGCAAGACGCACGCCAGCTCGCCTGCCTGCGAAGAAGCCGCGCGCGCGGCGCACCCGGCCCGCGCGAGCGACATTCTGTCAGCGGCGCCCGCCATTCTGTCAGTGCATTCCGAGCGCACCGGCATGGTTTTGCAGCAGCGTCTCGGCGATCTGCACCGCGTTGGTGGCGGCCCCCTTGCGCAGGTTGTCCGAGACGACGAAGAGCGCCAGGCTGTTGGGCTGCGACAGGTCGGTGCGGATGCGGCCGACGTGCGTGTCGTTGTCGCCGACCGCGAGCATCGGCATCGGGTAGATGTGCTGCGCGAGGTCGTCCACCACCTTCACGCCCGGCGCTCCCTTGAGGATCTCCCGCGCGCGCTCCGGCGAGAGCGGGTCGCGGAAGGTCAGGTTCGCCGCCTCGGAGTGGCAGTAGAAGATCGGCACGCGCACGCAGGTGGCGGCGACCGGCAGGTCGGTGAGGCCGAGGATCTTGCGGGTCTCGTGGACCATCTTCATTTCCTCCTCGGTGTAGCCGTTGGCCGTGGCCGGCCCGATCTCCGGGAGCAGGTTGAAGGCGATGCGGTGGGCGAACTTCGAGGGCGTGATCTCGCCCAGCGCGAAGAGCGCGCGCGACTGCTTCTCCAGCTCGTCGATGCCCTTCTGCCCCGCGCCGGAGACCGACTGGTAGGTGGACACGATCACGCGCGTCAAAGTCGCCGCGTCGTGCAGCGGCTTCAAGACCACGACGAGCTGGATGGTCGAGCAGTTCGGGTTGGCGACGATGCGGCGGCCGCCGGGCTTCACCGCGAGCAGGAGATCGCCCGGGTTTACCTCGGGGACCACCAGCGGGCAGTCGTCCTCCATGCGAAACGCGCTCGAGTTGTCGATCACCACCGCGCCCGCGCGGGCGGCGTGCGGCGCGAACTCGCGCGACACCGACGCGCCCGGCGAAAAGAGCGCGATCTCCACGCCCGCGAACGAGTCGGGCCCCAGCCGGCGCACGGTGAGCTCCTCGCCGCGGAACTCGATCTTCTGGCCCTCGCTGCGCTCGGAGGCGAGCGGCACCAGCTCCCCGACCGGGAAGTCCCGCTCCTCGAGCACCTTGATCATCTCGCGTCCGACCACGCCGGTCGCGCCGGCGATCGCCACCTTGAGCTTGCGCATGGCGCCGAGTCCCACGCCGCTCACGCCCGCGTCAAGCCTCCGACGCGGCCTTCTGCCAAAGCGACCTCGGCCAGGCTGGGCTGGAGGTAGTTCGGCGCGAGCGCAAAGAGCGCGTCTGCGTCGTAGCGCGCGCCCCGCAGCGCGGGCAGGCAGAGGCGCGCCACGGCGCTGGCGGGCGGCGCGCGGAGCGCATCGGAGATGGCGAGCCCCGTCAGTGCGGCGCGGTTCGCCAGCGCGCCCGGGCCAACCAGCAGGACGTCAAGCCCGCGCAGCTTCACGGCCAGCGCCTCCGCGCGGTAGACGGCCTCCGGCCAGACGAGCTCGGAGCCGCGGTGGAGTGAGGCGTACAGCTCGCCGCGGCGCGCCTCGATGGTCGCGCAGATCAGCAGTTCGCCGGCCGGCTGCGCGGCAGCAGCCTCGGCGAGCGCGCGCAGCGACGACGCTCCGGCGATGGGCCAGCGCCGCGCATACGCCAGCGCCTTCGCCGCCGCCAGCGCCACGCGCAGGCCAGTGAACGATCCGGGCCCGAGCCCGACCGCGATACCCTCGACGCCGTCGAGAGGGCCGAGCACCAACGGCAGCAGGTCGCCCGCCTTCGCGTCGTGGGTGGATTCGGAGAGCACGCGCTCGTCCTCGACGAGCGCGACGCTCAGCACCGGCGACGAGGCGTCGAGCGCAAGGAACCGCACCGCCTATTCGAACGCCTTGCGGACGATGTCGTTCTTGAAGGCGAAGATCATCAGCGACAGCAGCAGCGCGATGCCGACCACGTTCGCCACCTCGCGAAACCGCAGCGAGAGCGGCTTGCGGCGCACCGCCTCGATCGCCGCCGAGAGCACGTGGAAGCCGTCCAGCACCGGCAGCGGGATGAGGTTCATCACGCCGAGAATCACGCTCACCGCGCCCATCATGTAGACGAACGCGCGCCAGCCTTCGTCGGCGGCGCGGCGGGCGACGTCGGCGATCATGATCGGTCCGCCGATCGCCTCGCTGGAGATGCGCCCGGTGACGATGCGCGCGAGCCCCAGCGCCTGCCCGCGCACCGCGCCCGCCAGGTCCATCACGCTGCGCCTCGCCGCCTCGGACACGCTCCAGCGCACCCAGACGCGCTCGGCCTCGACGGAAAAGACCGCGCTGTCGGGCAGCGCGCCCAGGTCCGGCACTTCCACGCGCACGCCCGCCTCGTCGCGCGCCTTCTTCAGGTGCTGCCGGACGGTGACCGCGATCTCCTTGCCGCCACGGCGCACGGTCAGAGCGAGCGGCTGCGCGCCTGCGTCGCGGCGCGCAGTCTCGACCTCGTCGTACCAGGCCAGCGCGGGCTTGCCGGCGACGCTCAAGATCCGGTCGCCGCGCTGCAGGCCCGCCTCCGCCGCGGCCGACCCCGGGAGCACCGCGAAGAGCGTCAGGTCGCTCGCTTCGAACCCGTAAGCGCCGGGCGCTGCAGGCGCGGGCACCTCCAGCGAGACAGGCTGCGCCGACCAGAGCGTCGCGCCGGGCGCATCGATGGCGCGACGGCGCAGCACTTCGAGCTTGAGGGGCGCCGTCGCGCTCGCGAGCTTTTGGGCCAGCTGCTCGTAGTTGCCGGCGGGCTGGCCGTCGAGCCGGGTGATCAGATCGAAGGTCTGCAGGCCTCCGCGCGCCGCCGGGGTCTCGGGACCGGTGACGGTCACCTCGGCCGCGCGCGGGGCCGCCGAGATGCCGATGCGGCCGTGCTTCACCGTCTCGAGCGGATTCGTCTCCTCGTGAATGGCCGGAGTGATGGTGACGTCCTGCTCGTGCCCGCCGCGCAGGACGCGCATCTGCAGCGGCTGGCCGGGCCGGTCCACCGAGGCGCGGATCTTCTCCTGCAGCGTGGTCCAGCCCGTTACCGGGGCGCCGTCCACCGCCACCACGTGGTCGCCCGCGCGCAGGCCCGCCACCGCCGCCGGCGACTGCGGCTTGACGAAGCCCACCGTCGCCGCGAGGTCGTGGTGGGGCGCGGCGTTGACGACGAAGAAGAGCGCCACCGCGGCGATGAAGTTGGCGGCCGGGCCGGCGAAGGCGATGGCGGCCTTCTTCGCGGGCGGCTGCTCGAGGAAGCCGCGGCCGCGATCCTCCGGCGCCAGCTCCTCGAGTGGGTTGTCGCCGGCGAACTTCACGTACCCGCCGAGCGGCAAGAGCGAAAACCGGTACTCCGTCTCGCCGACGTTGAAGCCGAACAGCCGCGGTCCGAAGCCGAGTGAAAATTTCAGCGCCTTGACGCCCAGCAACTTGCCCACGATCAGGTGGCCCATCTCGTGGAAGAAGACGATGGTGCTGATGAGCAGGGCAAAGGAGGCGAGCGTCTGGACGGCCGAGAGGACGAAACTCATATCCACAATCCTAATGCCCAACGGGCGCAAAGCTAAGCAGCCTTGCACACAACAAGACGAAGGGAGCGTTGAACATCAGCGCGTCGATGCGGTCGAGCATGCCGCCGTGGCCCGGGAGGAGATTGCCGCTATCCTTGACGCCGAAGGCGCGCTTGAGCATCGACTCGGAGAGGTCGCCGAGAGGTCCAACCACCGAGGCGCCGAGCGCGATGATGGCCGCGCCATAGAAAGGTAGCTCGGGGATCCACAAGGTTTTTACCAGGAGCGCGCCGACGGTGGCGAGCAGCAGGCCGCCCACCGCGCCCTCCCAGGTCTTCTTGGGCGAGATGCGCTCGAACAGCTTGTGCTTCCCGAACGCGCGGCCGGCGAAGTAGCCGCCGGTGTCGTTCCACCAGGTCACCACCAGCGTGAGGATGACCCACCACTCGGCGTGCCGGGGGAGCTGCCGGATGCGGATGAGCGCCGACATGAGCAGCCCCGGATACACCGCGCCCAGGACCGCGAGGCTCACCCGCTGCGGCGCGCGCCCGATCTCGCGCTCGAAGAAGAGCGCGTCGGCGAAGGCGACCACGACCACCGTCGCCAGCACCAGCTTGAATGAAAGGAAGGGAACCTCGATGGCGTCGAGCAACGGCAGCGCGAAGGCCGCGCCGATGGAGACCACCGCCGCGCCCGAGAGCCCGCCGTCCCGCGCGTCGCTGCCGGCGGCCGCGCGCCCCTTCTGGCCCTCCTCGCGCGACAGGTCCTCCGCTGGCTGCGGGGCTGGCGGGGTGGCCGCGAACGGCAGCAGGTTCAGCTCGAGCGAGCAGAGCGCGGCAGCCCCGCCCACCAGCAGCGCAAACCACAGCCCGCCCAGCCAGATGAGCCAGATTACGAGCGGCAGGAGGACGAGCGCGGTGACGACGCGAATGAGGAGATCGCGGTTCATGCTTTCCTGATCTGGGCGGAGGTCTGGCCAAACCTGCGCTCGCGCCGCTGGAAGTCGGCGAGCGCGAGCAGGAGGTCGCGCTCGCCGAAGTCGGGCCAGAGCGTCTCGGTGAGGTGGATCTCGGAGTAGGCGAGCTGCCAGAGGAGGAAGTTGGACACCCGCACCTCGCCGCTGGTGCGCACCACCAACTCGAGCGGGGGCAGGCCGTGCGTCCAGAGGCGCGCCTCGATGGCCGCGGCGTCGACTTCTTCGGGCAGCAGGCGATCTTCCGCCACTTTCCGCACCATGGCGATGATCTCCTCGCGACCGCCGTAGCTGAGCGCGAGCGTCAGCGTCATCTTCGAGTTGCCAGCGCTCAGCGAGCGCAGCTCCTCGAGCGGCTCGCGCACCCGCGACGGCAGCCGGTCGAGCTCGCCGATGGCATGCAGGCGAATGCCGTTGTCGAGGATCTCCGCGCGCTCGCGGGCGAGGTAATCGCGCAGCAGATCCATCAGGCCGTCCACCTCGTCGGGCGGGCGCTGCCAGTTCTGCGCCGAGAAAGCGTAGAGCGTGAGCGCTTCGAGGCCAATGCGCCGCGCCGCGCGGGTTACCTCGCGCACCGAGTCCGAACCGCGGCGGTGGCCTTCCAGCCGGGGGAGCCCCTGCTGCTGCGCCCAGCGGCCGTTGCCGTCCATGATGATGCCGACGTGGCGAGGGAGCGGGCGCTCGCGCACCTGCGCCTTGAGTTGGTCGAGTTCCACCTTCGCGACCTTAGCAGGACGGCGAAGGGTTGAAGCGTAAAGCGATTGCTGCACCGGCGCGCATAGCGGTTAGGCTATCGGTATGCGCGGCTGGTTCGGACCGTTCCGCATCGAGCGACAGGTGGGCCGCGGCGGCCTCGGACAGGTGTACCGCGCGGTGGACACGCGCAGCGGCGCCACCGTCGCGCTCAAGCTGATGCCGCCGGGCGCCGATCCGTTGGCCCTGACCCGCGCCCGGCGCGAGTTCGCTGCCTTGCAGAAGCTCAACCATCCCAACATCGTCCGAGTGCTCGACCTCGGTGAAGACGACGGCATCCCCTGGCTTTCAATGGAGTTCGTGGACGGCATGCTCCTGCGCGAGTGGCTCACCATCTGCGGGCTGCCGCAGCCGCTGGAGCCCGACTACCAGGAGTGGTCGTCGGAGGGCGTCGACCTCGACGTGCTCTTCGACGAGCCCGACTCAGGCGCGCTGCTCGCGGCCGCGCGGGCGCGGAGGCTCGGCACCACCACTGGCATCGAGGCGATGCTGACGCCCGAAGAGCAGGCCGAGGTGAGTACGCCCGAGCGGCTGATCGCGCTCTGCGAGTCGCTGGCGCAGATCTGCGACGGCCTCGCCTTCATCCACGCGCGCGGACTGGTGCACCGCGACCTGAAGCCGTCGAACGTGCTGGTCACGCCCGGCCGCCGCGCCATCCTGGTGGACTTCGGCCTGGTCAAGCTGTCGTTCGACGCGCGCATCACCGACCCGGGGCGCGTGGTCGGGACCTATCGCTACATGGCGCCCGAGCAGGCGCGCGGCGAGCGGGTAGACCGGCGGAGCGATCTCTACTCGCTCGGCGCCACCATGTACGAGCTGCTCGCGGGGCGGCCCCCGTTCCCGCAGCAGAACCAGCTGGAGATGCTCGACGCAGTGATCTCCAGGCCGCCGCCGCCGGTGGAGAAGATCAACCCGGCGGCGCCGCGGGCGCTCTCGTCGCTCGCCGAGCAGCTGCTGGCGAAGCACCCCGAGGACCGGCCCGGCGACGCGGGCGAGGTGGCGATGATGCTGCGCGGGGTGGGGCGCAATCTCTCCGCGCACGGGGCAGCGTGAGCGCGGCCGGCGGAAGCTTCGCCTTGCTCTCCGACGCCGCCGCGGGCCTGTCCGGCGTCACCAGCCGCCCGATGTTCGGCTGCCCCTGCCTCTGGGCGGACGGGAAGATCTTCGCGCTGGTGTGGAAGGAAGGCCGCATCGCGCTCAAGCTGCCTTCGTCCGCGGGTGAGCTCTTGCGCGAGCGCGGCGCCCGGCCGTGGACCATCGGCGCGAAGAAGATGGGCGCGTGGGCGCTGGTGCCGGAGAGCTTCCACGACGACGCGGATGCGCTCGCGCTTTGGGCGAGCCGCGCGCACGCGGAGGTGCTCGCCTGCGCGGCTCAGGAACATCCCGCGCCCGCGGCACTTGCTGCGCGCAGGCAGTCCGTGGGAACCAAGGGCGCACCGAAGCGAGCAACGACGAAGTTGAGCGCGCCCGCGAAAACCGCGCGTACCAAGCGAGCTCTTCGCTGATACGAATCACGCGTCCGACGCCGAGCCGCTGACTCGAGCGAGGGCGCCGAAACCGCCGCCGTGGCTGCTCTTGCACTCTTCAGCGAGTGGCCAAGAACGAGCGCCTGGACCGATCGCCGCCATGCTACACGCGGGCAGGAAGAACCCCGGATACGACTCCGCGCGGACGTCGAGGCTGCGCTCCTCGCGCACTCTCTGACCGCTGCACGGTAACCCCGTCCACTCAACTGCTGCTCCGCAGCGCAAGGTGATCTTCGTTTGGTCCAAAGGCTTCTGATTCACAAGGTGCAGTTCGAAAGGAACGTTCTTGCGACGCTGCTGCCCGCCATCGCCGGTGCCGTGAACGCGAGCGGATTCTTCGCCGTCGGAACGTACACGTCGCATATGACGGGCATCGTCTCGCGTGCCGGGGACGAGATGGCGCAGCGGCACTGGTGGCTTGCGACGCGAGCATTTTTCTTCCTCAGCTGCTTCATCTCCGGCGCCATCGTCGCGACGGCGCTCGTCCTGCACGCCCGCAAGCGCCAGCAGCCTGCGTTCTGGCGTCCGCTGCTCCTGGAGGCTGCCCTGCTGTTCTGCTTCGCCAGCGTCAGCGTCGGCGTGGGGCACCCCCCGCACATCAACAGCTTTTCAATGACCTCGGTCATCTGCTTCGGAATGGGCGTCCAGAACGCGCTGGTCACCAAGCTCTCTGGCGCGCGCATCCGCACCACGCATCTGACGGGCGTGACCACCGACATCGGCATCGAGTTGATGAAGACCTTCGACCGCTGGCGGTCGATCGCATCGGGGCGCGCCCCCCGCGAGCAGATTCGCATGCTCGCCGACGTCAGCACGGACGTCGAAGCCAAACACCTGCGCCTGCATCTGCGCGTCCTCGGCTGTTTCCTCGCTGGAGCCACCGGCGGGCCCGCCCTCTACCTGCTCGTCGGCCACTGGTCGATGCTCGTCCCGGTGGTGTTTCTCTGCGGTCTCGCCGCATTCGACATCCGGCTCGGGCTCGGATCGAATCCGGCAGCCGCACCGCCGTTTCTATCGGGGGCCGGGGCGTCGAGCAGTGCGAGACAGCCGCGCGCGCGCGGAATTTGATTTCAAGGAACCCACTGCGCGAGGAGCTCCCAGACATTCACTCCTGGATTGCTCAAGAGCCGATCCACCTGCTCGATGGCGTGCTTCGAGTCCAGCCCTTCGGCTCGCGGCCATCCGAGATCCATCGCGCGCCATCAGGTGATAGCTGACTGGCTCGCTAACGTCGCGAGCGGCCCGGCTTCATCCCCGTGTTCTGACTGCCCTCTGTCCACGATGTACCCGGTTCGGACCCGCGCTTTGACTTGTCCCATTTGTCCGCCGTAATCAAACGATGCAGGCAGAGCTGGAGGTTCATGGGCGGGGCGGCCGGCGCGCGGGGGCTGGCCGGAAGCGCTCGAAGAGCTCGGGCATGCCACATCTGCAGCGAGCCGAGCTCGCCCCGCGCCACCCGGTCCACGTCACGCTGCGGGTCCAGAGAGGCTGCTGGAATCTGCGGAGCTTCCGGGCCCTGCGTGCGCACGAGCCGGCGTTCCATGCCGGGCGCGAGCGGTTCGGGTTCCGGCTCGTCCATTATTCGGTGCAGGGGAATCATCTGCACCGGCTGGTCGAGGCAGAGAGCAAAGAGTCGCTCGCGCGCGGGATGAAGGGGCTCGAGGTGCGAGTCGCGAGGGCGCTCAACCGCATGATGCGCCGCGAGGGCCGCGTCTTCGGCGATCGCTACCACGCGCATATCCTGAAGACGCCGCGCGAGGCCGCCCGCGCGTTGCACTCTCAGACTAGCAGCAGCCCGTACCTGTCGAATCGCATCCAAGAATGCAGCAGGATGCAGCGCAGCAAGACGAGCCGGCACCGCAGCAGGTTCCCCCGCAGCACGAGGAACCGGGACCACAACAGGTTAGCCCGCAGCAGATATCGGCGGGCCCGCAGCATGTCGCTCCGCAACAGGCCGCCGCAGCATTGGAGCAACAATTCCCGGCGCAACAAGTGCCACTGCAGCAACTTCCACCACAGCAACTATCGCCCATGGCGCAGCAGCTCGAGCCGCAGGACAGGGAATTGCAGCTGGGCTCCCTTGCCGACGAGGCTCCCTCGCCGGAGACGGCCCGCGGAGACGGGATGGGGGCCAGCCGGGGCGGACAGCCCACCATGAGCAGAATCGCCGCGATGATTGACGCGCGCACTGGGAGCCTCCTCGCTGGAAGCACGATTAATGTTGCATCACAATCCACCAGGCCTGAATGCCTCCGTCGGGCAGGGGATTGGCGTTCCGGTCGAACATATAGCTCGACAGTGAGTACCCCGCGTCGAAGCCGTCGGCGATGGCGATATTGTTGCCACCAATCTGCAGCACGCGCGTGTGCCTGGCCACCGCGCCGCCTTTCGGGCGGGTCCCCACCAGGGTGAACGTCGTGTGCGGAGATACGCTGTTCCCGTCGCTGGTCGAGGCAGTAATAATGAATCCCGCGTCCGAAAAATCTTCTGCCGCACCGGGAAGGCCAGTGCCACCGACTGACACGGCTCGGGTTTCATAATCTTCACTCACCCCTCCATCGGCATCGAGACGGGCTTCGGCGACGTATGGAAGGCCACCGTCCGTGCCTGAGAGCCCGGTGACCACCATGCCTCGCTTCGGCCCATTCTGATTGAATTCGTCGGCCAACGTCTGGGCGCCAGAAGCGATGCCGACAGAATAGGACCAGCGCGGATCACGGCCTGGTGCGGCCACTGCAATGATCTCGCAGAGCGAGTCG
>JAYWBT010000191.1:0-9828 GCA_043781235.1 Deltaproteobacteria bacterium | reverse complement strand
GGCTCCTTGGCGATCTTGAGAACTTTACGGACCTTGTCGAGCGGCAGCTCCATCTTCTCGGCGATCTCTTCCGGCGTCGGCTCGCGGCCGATCTCCTGGACCAGATAACGCGAGGTGCGGATGAGCTTGTTGATGGTCTCGATCATGTGCACCGGGATGCGGATGGTGCGCGCCTGATCGGCGATGGCGCGGGTGATGGCCTGGCGGATCCACCAGGTGGCATAGGTCGAGAACTTGTAGCCGCGCTTGTACTCGAACTTGTCCACGGCCTTCATCAGGCCGATGTTGCCCTCCTGGATCAAGTCGAGGAACTGCAGCCCGCGGTTGGTGTACTTCTTCGCGATCGAAACAACCAGGCGCAGGTTGGCCTCGACCAGCTCGGCCTTGGCTTTTTCCGCTTTGCGCTCACCGGCGATGATGGCGCCGAAGCTCTTCTTCAGCTCGTCGATGGGCAAGAGCGCCTCTTCCTCGACGCGCTTCACCTTGCGCGGCGCCGCGGCGATGGTGCGCCCGATCTCGGCGATGTCCTCCTCGCCCAGCCCCATCTTCTTGAGCGCCTTCTTCGCGTTCAGGCCGTTCTTGCTGTCTTCCTCTGCGGTGCGGATGAGCGCCTTCAGTTCCTTGAGCGAGATGCCGGCGCGGCGCTCGATGTCGCGCAGCTCCTTCTCGACGCCTTCGACGCGCTCGATCAGCTTCTTGAGGTTCTCGATGATGCGCTCGATCTGCCGCTTGTTGAGCTTCACCTCCGCAAGCGTCTCGGCCATCTGCTGCTCGTTGCGCGCGATCTCGTCCTTGACCTCCTTGCGCTTGGCCTCGGAGATCTTCTTGGTGCGCGTGTCGAGCTGCTCCTGGAGCTTCTCGTTGGCGGCGTCGCCGCGGCGGATCTTCTCGATCAGCTTGACCACCGTGTCGGCGCGGCCCTGCTCGTCGAAGCTCTCGTCGTCCTCGTCCGGCGCGTCGCGGATGACCTCGCGCACACGCATCTTGCCCTTCCGCAGCCGGTCGCCGATCTGGATGATCTCCTTGATCGCGATCGACGAGTGCAGCACGGCCTCGAGCACTTCCTTCTCGCCGTCTTCGATGCGCTTGGCAATCTCGACCTCGCCCTCGCGGGTGAGCAGCGAGACCGAGCCCATCTTGCGCAGGTACATGCGCACCGGGTCGTTCGACTTCGAGTACTGGTCGTCCTCCTCCTCGCGCTTCTCCGAGTGCGAGGGCCGGTCCTCCGCATCGGCCGCGGCCTTGTCTGCGGTGGGCTCGGGCTCGGGCGGCTTGGTGTCGGGGAGCTTGACCTTGTTGGCTTCGTCGACGATGGCGATGTCGTTGTCGCCGAACATCGACATCACGTCGTCGATCTGGTCCGACGAGACGATGTCCGCCGGCAGCGCGTCGTTGACCTCGTCGTAGGTGAGGAAGCCCTTGTCGCGGCCGATGGCGAGGAGGTCCTTCACCTCCTTGCGGTCGGTCGCCTTGCCCTTCTTCTTCGCCGGCACGTCGTCGTCTTCGTCCTCGTCGGCGTCGGCAGCGGCCCTGGGCGTGGCGTCGAGATCTTCTTCGTCATCGTCGCCCAGACTGACGCCGCCCTCGAGATCCTCCTCCTCGTCCTCGTCGTCGCCGGAGCCTGGCTCGCCCTTGGCGCTCTTCGAGCCCTTGCCGCCCTTGGTGAGCTTGGGAGCCTTCTCCTTCTTGCCCAGCTTGGGAGCGCCTTCGGCCACGGGCGCCGCGGCCAGCTTGCCCCCCGCCTTCGCCTTCGGCTTCGGCGTTTTAGCCTGGGGCGCCGGCGCGAGGTCGTCCTCGTCCTCGTCGTGCTGGGGCTCGTGCTTGCCGGTCTTCGCCTTGGCAGCCGCACCCTTCTTCTGCTGGTCCTTGAGGGCGTGCGCTGCGGCGGACTTCTTGTCAGGCATCATCTAACTCCGGTCGAGAAACCCACGGCGAGGTTGGGAGACTAATCGGAACGAGGGCGGATTGCCCTTTTTTTAGCTTCGGATCCTGCCAACCGGCGGCGTCTTGCGCTGCTTCCGCGCGGCCTGCTCGAGGGCGAGGGTTTTTTCATGGCTCGCGATCAGCTTGAGGAGGTGGCCGCGCTCGGCGTCGGGGGTGTCGCCGGCGTCGGTGACCTCGCGCATGGCAGAGAGCAGGCGGTTGCGGAGGAACTCGCTCTCCATCGAGGCGATCAGCGCCTCGACTTCGAGCGTGCCCGCGTGGGCATGGGCGAAGGCGCGCTCGGCCAAGTCGCGCAGCTCGACCACGGAGAAGCGCGACGCCGCGCCCGAAGTCTCGACGGCGGAGGTGAGCGCCGCCGACCGCAGCATGTGCGCAAGGATGACCAACTCGGTGCGGGCTGCCGCGCTGGGCAGCGCCTCGAGCGGAGCCGCGGGGATGGCGGGTTTGCGGGTCGCGTCCGCGGGCTTGACCGCCTTGCCGGCGAGCGCCTGCCGCACCACCTCTGCCGAGGTGCCGATCTTCTCCGCCACCTTCTCGATGTAGAGCGCGCGCGCCAGCTCGTTGGGCGCCGCCCTCACGATGCCCTCGACCGCCGTCACCACCCGCACGCGCTCTTCGACTGAAGCCGGCGACGCGCCCTGCGCGAGCCCGGCGAGCGCGCGGTCGAGCAAAAACTCGATCGATGGCTGCGCCGCCGCGATCAGCTCGCGGAACCCCGCGACGCCCACGCGCAGCACCGTCTCGTCGGGATCCTCGCCGCCGGGCGGCACCAGCACGCGCGCGGTGACGCCGGCCGCCGCGGCGATCTCGGAGGCGCGCTGCGCCGCGCGGATGCCCGCGGCGTCGCCGTCGAAGAGGAAGACCAGCTCGCGCGCGCCGCTACGGACCACCAGGTCGAGGTGCTTCTCGGTGAGCGCGGTGCCGCAGGTGGCGACCGCGGTCAGAACGCCCGCCTGGTGCAGCCCGATGGAGTCGAAGTAGCCCTCGACGAAGAGCGCGACGCCCTCGCGGCGGATGGCGTCGCGCGCGCGGTCGAGCCCGAACAGCACCGCGCCCTTGTTGTAGAGCGGCGTCTCGGGCGAGTTGAGGTACTTCGCGTCGCTCTCGCCCTCGAGCAGACGGCCGCCGAAGGCGACGATGCGGCCGCTCTCGCGGATGGGGATGATCAGCCGCCCGCGGAAGCGATCGTAGAGACCGGCGGTCCCGCTCTTGCGCGGCACCGCCAGTCCCGCCTCTTCGATGAGCTTCGGGTCCACCTTGCCGCGCGCGAGCGACTTCGCCAGCGCGTCCCACAGCGAGGGCGCGTAGCCGAGCCGCCAGGCGCGCGCGGTCTCCTCAGAGATGCCGCGGTCCTTCAGATGCTCGCGGGCGATGGCCCCGCGCGGGTGCTCCCAGAGCACGCGCTCGTAGAACTTGCAGGCCTTCTCGTTCACCTCGGCCAGCGCGGCGCGGCGGCCGGCGCGGCGGGACTCCTCCGGGTCGGCCGGTGCCAGCTCGACGCCCGCCTCCTGCGCGAGTCCCTCGACCGCCTCGCGAAAGCTCCTGCCGTCGAGCTGCATGACGAACTTGATCGCGTCGCCGGTCGCGCCGCAGCCGAAGCAGTGAAAGATCTTCTTGTCGGGCACGATATAGAAGCTGGGCGACTTCTCCCCGTGGAAGGGACAAAGCCCCTTCCAGTCACGCCCCGACTTCTTCAAGGGCACGCGTCGCTGCACAATGGCGACCAGGTCCACCCGGTCGCGCAGCTCCTGCAGTTTCTCGTCTGAGATGCTCGCCAACTGTCTCGCCGCCTGCGCCATTCAAATCTTTGCGAGAGCCGCCTTGACGGCGTCGCTCACGCGCTTCCCCTCGGCCTTGCCCTGCGTCTTCGGGCTGAGCGCCTTCATCACCGCGCCCATCTCCCTCGGCGTCTTCGCGCCCGTCTGCGCGATGGCCTCCTGCACCAGCGCCAGCAGCTCGTCATCGGTCAGTTGCCGCGGCAGGTACGCTTCGAGCAGCGCGATCTCCGCCGATTCGATCTCGGCCAGCTCCGGCCGCCCGCCGGCGGTGAATTGCGCCACCGAGTCGCGGCGCTGCTTGATCATCGTGGAGACGACCTGCAGCACCTCCGCGTCGTCGAGTTCCGAGCCCTTCTCGATCTCCCGGTACTTGACGGCGCTCTTGAGCGCGCGAAGCACCGTCAGGCGCCGCTTGTCCTGCGCGCGCGCCGCAACCTTCAGCTCGGAGTCCATCCGCTCTTGAAGCATTTTTCACTCGTGAAACGGCCCCGCACGGATTCGTTCGCGCGGGGCCGGAAGGATGATTCAGGAGAAAGAGCGGAGGCTAAATCATGACTTTCCGCGCCTTCTTGAGGGCGCGCTTCTTGGCCGCCAACGCCTTCTTCTTGCGTTTGACTGACGGCTTCTCGTAGTGCTCGCGCTTCCTGATCTCGCTCAGGATACCCGCTTTCTCGCACTGCTTCTTGAAGCGCTTCATGGCATTCTCGAACGACTCGCCTTCCTTGACACGCACGCCCGGCATCTTTTGAATCACCACCTTCCGGGGCCCAACTGAAGCGGGCCCAGGGTCGAATTTTGAGAGCGTGGGAAGATACCACCCCACTTCACCCTGTCAACGCGCCTGCGGTCGATTTTGCCCGAGCGCGCCAGGGACCAATCTCCCGACCCGATCCATGACCCGCGCGCCCACCATCGAGCTGCCCTCGTACGAGACGGAGCTCGCCCGAAACCAGCGAATCGCCTTGCGCAGCGCGTGCCTGCTGGCCGCGCTGCCGCGGCGCGAGGACCTGCTCAGCTTCGCGACCAAGGCCTCCTATCTCGTCACCCTCTCGATCGTCGGCGTGGTGGGCTCCAGGTTGCAGGACCGGCTCCGGCGCCGCGAGCACCGGGCGCGCATCGAAGCGGCGCGGCAGCTCGGGCTCGTCAACCTCGGCACGCTCGCGGGCGGCCTCGCGCACGACCTCTCGAGCCCGCTCACCTTCGTCAGCCTGGAACTCGAGCAGCTGGAGCTTGCACCGCTCGACGCCGCGCTGGGCGCGAGCGACTCCATGGAGCGCAGACCGGCCTCTCGCGCATGCGCGACATCCTGCAGGCGATGCGGCAGGGCGCGCGCTTCTCCTCGGGCGAGCTGCGCGACGTGCAGCTCGCGCAGGAAATCGATCTGGCGCTCACGCTGGTCTCGCAGCGCCTGCTCGACAAGGTGCTGGCGACCCGCGAGTACGCGCCCGACACGCCGCTCGTCTCCTGTCAGCCGACGCTGCTCGGGCAGGTGCTGGTCAATCTGCTGGTGAATGCGCTTGACGCGATTGCGACGCAGAAGAGCGCGCGGCTGGTGGTGCGTGCGCGCGCCGAGGGGGGCTGCGCGGTGGTCGAGATCGAAGACAACGGCCGTGGCGTGCCGCGGCACCTGCGCCAGCGCATCTTCGATCCCTTCTTCAGCACCAAGGGCGAGAAGGGCAACGGGCTCGGGCTCTGGATCTCCGCGGAGATCGCGCGGCTCCACGGCGGGTAGCTGTCGGTGCACAGCGCCGGCTCGGGCGGCGCGCTCTTCCGCGTCACGCTCCCCGTCGAGCCTCCGCCGGCCACGAGCATCGCGGCCTGAGAGGCCACCGCGGCCGCTCGCCAGACGAACTATCGCAGCAGCGGTGTGACCTCGGTCTGCAGCCCCCCCCGGACCTCGAGCTTGCCCGAGATGATGCAAGCGTCGATCTCGCTGCGGATGCCGAAGCGGCCCGGCAGGTAGATGCCCGGCTCAATGGAGAAGCAGGTGTTGTCCCCGTGCCGGCGGGTGTCGCGCGTCTCGAAGTTGTCGTTGTTGACGCCGTCGCCGTGGCCGTGCGTGTCGACGCTGTGCCCGGTGCGGTGGATGAACTGCGCGCCATAGCCCGCCTTGTCGATCACCGCGCGCGCCGCGTCGTCCACCTCGGCGCCGGTCGGAGCTTTCCCCAATTCGAGCTGCCGCCGCAAAAGCCCGATGGCCGCGTCGCGCGCAGCGAAGACGATTCCCGCCACGCGCGCCACCTCGTCGGGAACGCGCTCGCCGAGGAAGTACACCTTGGTCAGGTCGCCGTAGATGTCGTGCGGGCCGGTCCCGAGGCGCGAGGAGTAATCGAGCAGCAGCAGGCTGTTCCTGCCGGCCAGGGACGAGCCGGTGGGGCCGGGGCCGTAGTGCGGGTCCGCGGCGTGCGCATCGACCGCGACGCCGGGACGATCGTCGACGAAGCCCTGCTCCCGCATCCGCTGCGCCGCGAAATCCTGCAGCTCGCGCTCGGTCGCCGGGTGCCCGTCGCGCACCCGCCGCGCCGCCTCCTGCGCGGTGGCTTCGATGATCTGGGCGAGCAGGTCGGTCGCGCGCGCCTGCGAGCGCAGCTCGTCGGGGCTAAGCGTGCTCTCGAGCTCGGCGACCAGCGACGCGCTCGACACCACCTCGGGCCCGAGCGAGCGCACCAGCTCCACCGTGCCCGCGTCGGCGCGCGCCACGGTGGGGATCTCGTTGCGCGGCGAGTAGTCCATCGCCACGCGCTTCTGTCCGCGCAGCATCGCGCCCAGCTCGCGGTCGCGCACGCGCCAGGCGGCGTAGACGGTCGCGCGGCCCGGCACGCCGTCGAGCGTATGCGGCTCGATGGCGTGCACCAGCTTCTGCGGCTGGCCGCGGGCGGGCAGGTAACAATACCAACGGCGCGAGTGCGGCCCGTGGGACAGGTCGAGCCCGAGCGTCCGGTACGCGATGGGGTCCGACCCGCGGAAGTCGAAGAAGAGCCAACCGTCGAGCTTCTCGCGCGCGAGCGCCGCCTGGATCTGCTGCAGCCGCGCGGGCAATAACCCCGACGGCTCCGCTGGTGCGGTAGTCGCACGGTCCTCCTGCGGTCTCCCCGACGGCAGAGCGACGCCGGCCTCTGGCGCCTGCTGCGGCGCCACCTGCGGGGTCAAGCTCGGCGGCGGCTGGGGAGGAGGCGGCGTCGGGATCTGCGCGAGCAACAGGGCGAGCAGCAGCATGCGCCGTGGTCTAGCACGCGGCCCGCGCCGCGGCTGTGCTGCACGACTGCGCGCGCGAACACGACGGCGGGGAGCAACTGCGGCAGAGGGACTGCGGGCAGCGAAGGCCATCCCTCCGCGCTTGACAACCGCGGCCGCACGGCGTCGATCTTCGCACATGCTCCTCGCCCTCCTCCTTGCCGCCGCACCGCTCCCGGGGCTCGACCAGCTCTACCCGGACCTGGACTCGCTCTACCTCGACCTGCACCAGTCGCCCGAGCTCTCGTTCCACGAAGAGAAATCGGCCGCCAAGGTGGCCGACCGGCTTCGCCGCGCGGGCTTCGAGGTCACCACCGGCGTGGGGAAGACCGGCGTGGTGGGCGTGCTCCGGAACGGGCCTGGCCCGACGGTGATGCTGCGCACCGACCTCGACGCGCTTCCCGTCCAGGAGAAGACCGGGCTCGCTTACGCGAGCAAGGTCACGACGAAAAACGACGCCGGCGAGACGGTGCCGGTGATGCACGCCTGCGGGCACGACGTGCACATGACCTCGTGGGTGGGCGCGGCCACGCTGCTCGCGCAGGCGCGCGACCAGTGGCACGGCACTCTGGTGATGGTGGGCCAGCCGGCCGAGGAGACCGTCGGCGGCGCGACCGCGATGCTCGGCGATGGTCTTTACAAGAAGTGGCCCAGGCCCGACTACGCGGTGGCGGTGCACGACACGCCGGACCTCGCCTCGGGAAACGTCGCCATCGTTCCGGGCCCCGCGCTCGCCAACGTGGACACGGTCGAGGTCACCATCCACGGCCGCGGGTCGCACGGCGCCAAGCCGCAGGCGTCGATCGACCCCATCGTCATCGCGGCGAGCACGGTGCTCCGCCTGCAGACCATCGTCGCGCGCGAGCTGAACCCGCTCGACCCGGCGGTGGTCACGGTGGGCTCCATCCACGCCGGCACCAGGTCGAACATCATCCCCGACGAGGCGAAGCTGCAGATCACCGTGCGCTCCTACAAGGACGAGGTGCAGAAGCACATCCTCGCGTCGATCGCGCGCATCGCTCGCGGCGAGGCGGCGGCGGCGGGCGCGACGGAAGAGCCGACCATCTGGGTCGATCCGCACAACGCCCACGCGACCGTGAACGATCCGGCGCTCTCGCGGCGGCTTTCGGCGGCGCTCGCGCGCGGGCTGGGCGCCTCGAGCGTGGTGGAGTTCTCGCCGCAGATGGTCGCGGAGGACTTCAGCGAGTACGGCCGCGCGGGCGTGCCGGCGGTGCTCATCTGGGTGGGCGCGTCGCCGGAGGCGAAGCTCGCGCAGGCGCGCGCGAGCGGGACGCCGCTGCCGTCCCTGCACTCGTCGGGCTTCGCGCCGGATCGTGAGCGCACCATCCGGACGGCGGTGTCGGCGCTGACGTACTCGGCGCTGGATCTCTTCTCGGTGCGCGCGCCCGCCCAACGCTAGCCTGGCTACCTTGGCTAGGCGGTACCGGTCTCGGACTTCGGCGCGGGCTCGAGCTTGCGCTCGCGGACCGGCTCTCCGGCGCGGTTGACGCGATCGCGGAGCTCTTTGCCCGTGCGGAAGAGGATGCCCCGCTTGGGCTTCACCGGGATGACCGAGCCCGTCTTCGGGTTGCGCCCGTTGTAGCCTTGGTAGTTCTTGACGTGAAACGCGCCCAGCCCACGGATCTCGATGTTGTCGCCCTTGCACAGCGCGTCCTTCATCGAATCAAAGATGGTCTCGACGGTTTGCTCGGCCTGCTTCTGCGTGAGCTGGCGCTTGGCCACCAGGATGGCGATCAGATCGCTCTTCAGCATTGTGGAAGCTCCGCGCGGTTCGGCGGTCGAAAACGTTCGACGGATAAGAAGGTTAACCGAGGCACCGGTGCACGAGCAAGCGCCAAGGCTCCTTGCTCTTCAGGCGCGCGAACCAACCTTTGCGAGTTCTGCGGGCGAGGGCGTGGGGGGAGTGCGGGGCTCCGCCGGGCCTTGAAGCCGCTCCACGAATGACTGCACCGTCTCGCCCAGCGTCCCCTCGGCGGCGCCCTCGGCCTGCGCCCAGGCCGCGGCGATGGCCTCGGTCACCTGATCGGGATCCTGTGCGGGAAACGCCAGCGAGGCGCGCCCCGCACCGCGGACCTGCGCGAGCGTCATCAGCGACGGGGCGCGCGCCGGTAGCCAGCCGCCCTTGCGCGCCTGCACCGCGAGGCCTGCCGCCTCCAGCGCGGCGAGCGCCTCGCGCAGCATCCGCCGGGTGCACGAGAGCTCCCGGGCAAGCCGCCCCTCGCGCAAGGGACCGGTGCTCTCGCGGTGCAACAGCACGAGCAGGATCAGCACCCGCGCCACGAACGTCTCGCGCGCCGCTGCCGCCAGGATGGCCGGGTGCGCCTCCGGCTTGCGCGAGGCGTCCAGCGCGTAGCAGAGCCGGCAGCCGACCAGCGCGATGCTCCAGGAGATGTAGATCCAGGTCAGCACGATGGGCAGAACCGCCAGCGAGCCGTAGATCTTGTGCACCTGCACCATCCGCGCGGACGCCAGCGCGAAGATGTACTTCGCCAGCTCCCAGACCGTGCCCGCCGCGAACGCCGCCAGCGCCGCCGACCGCAGCCGCACCCGCGCGTTGGGCAGCACCTTGTAAAGGAAGGCGAGGCCCGCGTAGGTGATCAGGATCGACGAGAGCGCGGCGAGCGCATGCAGGATCTCGCTGTGCCCGTCGGCGTTGTGCAGGTGGTGGTACTGCTGCATCTCGCCGATCTGCCAGGTCACGTAGAGCGAGGCGGCGAGCATCACCGGCCCGAGCGTCAGGAACGACCAATACTTCAGCAGGCGATCGATGGGCCCGCGCGGCCGCTTGACGCCGTAGATGTGGTTAAACGCGCTCTCGATGTTCCAGAGCAGCGAGAGCACCGACACCAGC
>JAYWBT010000190.1:0-3265 GCA_043781235.1 Deltaproteobacteria bacterium | reverse complement strand
CCGTCACCAGCTTCGTCCGCGACGCCTTCGTCATCGTGCAGATCGCCGACACCGGACCCGGCATCCCCCTCGAGGTCCGCCCTCACATCTTCACGCCCTTCTTCACCACCCGCCATGACGGCAACGGCCTCGGCCTCGCCACCTCGGCGCGCATCGTGGTGGAGCACTGCGGGCAGATCGAGTTCGACTGCCCGCCCGAGGGAGGCACGCTCTTCTCCCTCTCGCTGCCCATCGACCAGACCCGGAAAGACCAAAGCCAGAAGGAGGCCGCATGAACGCCGCCCCGCACATCCTCGTCGTCGACGACGAGAAGTTGATCCGCTGGTCCCTTCGAGAAAGGCTGACGAGGAGCCAGTACCGCGTCTCCACCGCCGAATCCGGCGAGGACGCGCTTGCACAATTGGCCGCCTCCGCCCCCGACGTGATGCTGCTCGACGTGCGCCTGCCCGGCATCGACGGCCTCGAGACGCTCAGGCGCGCGCTGGTGCTCCACCCCGAGCTGGTGGTGGTGATGATGTCCGCGCACGGGACGGTGGACATCGCCGTCGAGGGGATGAAGGCCGGCGCCATCGACTTCCTCGTCAAGCCGTTCCCGCTCACCACGCTGGACGAAGTGGTCAAGCGGGCGCAGTCCGCCGCTGCCACGCGGCGGATGCTGGCCGGCCCGCTCGCCAACGGCGATAGCGTCGCCGGGGGGGCCTTGCTGGTCGGCCCGTCTCCCGCCCTCGAGCGGATTCGCGGGCTGGTGGCCCGCCTCGCCGCCAATGACGCCGCCACCGTGCTCATCGAGGGCGAGAGCGGAACCGGGAAGGAAGTGGTCTCCCGCGGCATCCACAACCAGAGCGCGCGGGCGCACAAGCCCTTCCTCTGCATCAACTGCGCGGCGGTGCCGGAAAACATCCTCGAGAGCGAGCTGTTCGGGCACGAGCGCGGCGCCTTCACCGACGCCCGCGCGCAGAAGACCGGCCTCTTCGAAGCGGCCGCGGGCGGCACGGTGATGCTCGACGAGATCGGCGACATGCCTGCCGCCGGGCAGGCGAAGCTGCTCCGGCTGCTCGAGAACCGGACCTTCCGGCGCGTCGGCGGCGTCGTCGAGCTGCACTCCGACGTGCGCGTCATCGCCGCCACCAACGTCGATCTCGAGCAGCGGGTCGCCGACGGCCGCTTCCGCCCCGACCTCTATTTCCGCCTGAACGTCGTGCGCATCGTCATTCCACCGCTGCGCGATCACCTCGAGGACCTGCCGCTGCTCGCCGGCGCCTTCCTCGCCCGCTACAACGAACAGCTCAAGCGCAAGGTGCGCGGCGTCTCCGCGGAGGCGATGCAGATCTTCTCGGCGTACGGCTGGCCCGGCAACGTGCGCGAGCTGCGCAACGTCATCGAGCGGGCGCTGGTGCTCTACGGCGACATCGACCAGGTCCGTCCGGAGCACCTGCCGGAGTCCATCTGCCACCGGCGCGCGTCGTCGCCGCCACCGCCGCAGCGCTCGGACCCGCCGGCGCGCCCGGACGCGCCGCCGGACGCGGGTGCACAGCCCGCGAGCATGGAGCTGAACGCGGTGGAGCGCCGGCTGATCATGGACGCGATGCAGAAGGCGCACGGCAACCAGTCGCTGGCGGCGCGGGTCCTCGGCGTGACGCGCGATACCCTGCGCTACCGGCTGAAGAAGCACATGCTGGCCGAGCACGGACAGCCGGAGTAGTGGGTCAGACCTGAGTCTCGTGACCCGGCAGTGAGTGTAGTCCCCCAGTCGAGTCGAGGATCAGCATCGCGGAGGTTTGTTAATACGGATGAAACCCGGTGGCACTCCAGTTGCTGACGATCTCCCTTGCGATGCAGGGGCCAACCGTGATCAGCCTCGTGGCCCTCCGCACGGCGGAAGGAGCTTGGCGCTGCGAGCACGTGGCCGCGCTGCTGCGGGCGAGAGCCCACTTCCTGCAAACCGGTGAGCATCCGCTGCGCATCCTGTTTTGCGAGGAGGGCCCGCAGGCCGTCGCGCGGGTGCGTGCGGCCGTGCTCGAAGGGGAGGCCGACGCGGCGGTGCACTCTGCCGAAGACCTGCCGGGCCTCGATCACGAGAAGCTGGAGGTGATCGCCATTCCGCCGCGCAGCGACCCGTGCGACGCGCTCTATTCCAAGAACGGAGCCGCCTTCGCGCAGCTCGATCGAGGCGCCCGCGTGGGCGCGGCTGGAGCGGCCCGCGCGGCCCAGCTCGCGGAGCTTCGCCCCGACCTCTGCGTCGTTGCGCTCGACGGGAACGCCGCTTCGGCGCTGGAGCGGGTCGGCCGGGATCTGGACGCCATCGTCGTGCCGGCGCTGGTGCTGGTGCAGCTCGGTCGCTCCGCCAGCGACCGCTTCCCGCTCGACAAGCTCGTGCCCGGCGTCGGCCGCGGAACCATCGCCATCGAGGTGCGAGCCGGACAGCACGGCGTGCTCCCGCCGCTCGCGGAGCTGGATGACGCGCGCTCGCGGCTCCAATGGACGGCGGAGCGCGTGGTGTTCCGCAGGCTGCAGGCGTGGCCTGCCTCAAGCCTGGGGGCCGTCGCTGAGGTGACGTACGGTTCGGTGACGCTCCATGGCGCCTTGGCGACCGGCGCCCCCACGCCAGTGATTCGCGCGCACCGCAGCGGCCCGGCGGCGATGGCGAAGCAGGTCGCCGACGCCGTCGCCAGCGCGCTCCTGCTGCAGGAGGAGTCGGCCGGCTCCGATGCCGCCTGGCGCTGAAGCGCTCCGCGCGGCGCTTGCCGGGCACGGGGCTTGCTGAGGTGTACCGTTGAGGATGTGGAACTTGCGCCACCTGCTCATCGCTCTCTTGCTGCTCCCCGGCGCGGCCCTCGCCGCCACCGCGGAGCGGCTGGTCCTGCTGGTCGAGAACCGGTCCGCGAACGCCGCTGCTGGCGCCGAGCTGAAGCCGATCCTCGTCGCCGCGCTTTCGCGCAAGGGCTACGAAGTGGTGGCCGGACCCGAGGTGGATGCGGCCGGCATCGCGGATCCGGAAGCGCTGGCGCCCGACACCGCCGCAAAGCTCTTCGAGCGCTTCAAGGCACAGGGCGTGCTCGCGGTCACGGTGCGTTTCTTTCTCGATCCGCACGACCGCACCCGCGGGCCGAGGGCGAGCGGCGCAATGGGATTGACGGCGAAATCTTTCTCGGTGGTTCGGCCCACCTGGCGCAATTCGCGCAGCGTCGTCGAGGACGAGTCGCCCAGGAAGAGGCCGATGGCGGCGATGGTGGTCGCGCGGCTGCTCTGGACCTTCCCGCGCGCT
>JAYWBT010000189.1:0-9931 GCA_043781235.1 Deltaproteobacteria bacterium | reverse complement strand
GCGCCGTTTTCTTTTGGATCCCATCCCCAGAAGCGGCCCCACGACTGGTCGGCCCAGATTCCGCCCAGCACGGTGCCGACGAAGCTGAAGAAGAGCGCAAAGCAGATCACGCCGTACGCCATCGAGGCGAGCGCCTTGCCGTCGGCGGGATCGGGGTGCCGCGCCAGGTGGCGCCACGCCGTATAGCCGAGCGCCAGCGCGCCAGCCAGGAAGGCGCCGCTGTAGCCGATGGTGATGGTGACGACGTGCGTGGCCAGCCAGAAGTTGGAGTCGAGCACCGCGCGCATCATCTCCATGGTGTCGCCGTCGGAGGCGAGGTGATGGGCGATGATGAGCGAAGCGAAGCCCGAGGCGGCGGCCACCGCGGTGCCGAAGCCGCGGCGGTAGATGCGCTCGAGGAGGATGCCGACGATCACCGCCGCCCAGCCGACGAAGATCGCCGACGAGTAGAGGTTGGTGACCGGCGGGCGGCCCTGCAGCAAGATCCGCGCGGCCAGCCCCGCGGTGTGCACCACCGCGCCCGCGCAGAGCACCGCGAAGGCGCTGCGCTGCAGCAGGGCGGGCTTTCCCATCCATGAGGCAAAGAGCGCGAGCAGCGCCAGCACGTAGAGGATCATGCCGACGTAGAACGGCTGCGCGCGGTTGAAGAGCAGCTCGCGATCGGCTTTCTGCAAGGTGTCGGGCCGCGTTGCTGCTGCCTCCGCCTTCAGATCGGCGACCACCCCGTTGAAGGCGCTCGCGTCCTGGTTGGCCCAGGCGCGGCCCAGCTTCATCCATTGATCGGCGCTGACGTCTTCAGGCTTCGTCTCCGCCATCCGGCGAGAGAGCACCAGCCGTTGGTAGAGGTTGACGATGGCCCGCTCGAAGCGCGTGCGGGCCTGCGCGTCCACGGCGTCGGCGGCCTTGGCCTGTCGCTCGATCTCGTCGAGGTGGGGCTCGAGCGTCTTGAACGAGAAGTAGCGATCGGCGGTCTGCTTGAGCCCGATCAGGCCCAGCACGTCCGGGTCGTTGATCACGAAGGCGGGCTGCGCGTCGGACACCTCCGGGCGGAAGAGCAGGTCGAGGAACCACTCGTCGGCGCTCACCGCGCGGCCCTCGTAATGGAAGCTCTGCTGGCTGCGGATCACGAGCAGCGAGTTGCGCGCCAGTGAGTCGAGTGGCTTGACGCGGCCGCCTTCAAGCACGGGCAGGCCCGCGAAGCCGTCGATGTCGAAGCCGCGCACCGTGCCCGGCGGCAAGAGCGCCGCCGCGGCGCCAGCGAGCGCGAGCGCGCCGATGATCCAGGGAATCGCCTTGGTCGTCTTCATATTAAACCGCCACCGCCACCGCCACAGCCGCCTGCCGGCGCCGCAGCGACCGGCCAAGCGTGAGCGCGAAGTGCAACACCAGCCCCGCCGCCACCAGGACGCACGAGACGTAGGGCAAGAGCCATCCGGGGTTCTCGACTACCTGCAGCACCGAGAGCGTATCGTTCTTGCCGAAGCTCGACTGGTAGAACGCCCGGCCCGCGTAGCGCAGCGGCTGGTTCATCGAGATGAGCACGTCGCGTTCCTCGCCGTGCGCTGGATTCGACAGGTGCACGAGGCTGGAGAAGTTCTTGGGGATGTCGGTGCCCGGGTAGATGTCGTGGCTGAACTTCTTGAGCGTGAGCGCATACGGCAGGTACTCGCGCCGCGCGCGCAGCGACATCGTGTACTTCCTTCCCTCATGGATGAACGACTGCGGCGCCCCGAGCCCGTTGGAGACGAGCCAGGTGCCGTAACTTCTGCCGGCGGCGATGGGCTCGATGTAGACGGCCCGCAGATCGCGGTCGTCGTCGCGGCTCACCGGAGGCAGCTCGCGCGCACTGATGGAGGTCCCGACGCCGGCGGTGGCCAGCGAGATGGGATCCGACTCGGCCCGCGTGGACAGGTCGGCGTTCTGGTAGTAGCGCTGGATGCGCAGCACGAGCGGCGTGCCCGCCACTGGAATTGACTTCTCGCCCGACAGCAGCGCCTCGGGAATGCCGTGCACCTCGTCGCGCGTCGGATCGGTGACGTCGGTGATGGCCAGCTCCAGGTCGCGCGGCGACTCGAGAAAGCCGAGCGTCTGGCCCTGCTCGATGGAGAGCTGCATCTCGACCTGCCGCGCGCCGCTGACGAACTCGCCGACGAAGAGCAGGATGAGACCGGCGTGCACCAGCCAGAGGCCGCTCTTGCGCCAGCTCAGCTCGAGGCGCCTGCTTTGCGCGACCACGAGATTCGCGAGCAGCACCACTCCCACCGTCAGGCCGCCGGGGAACACCGGCAGCTGGACGCCCGTGTCGGGCACGTGCCACCAGACCAGGGCACTGCGGATGTACGCATTCACCGCGCCGAACGTGCCCATGCGGACCTGGGCGAGCGTGCACGCCACCACCAGCACCATCAGGCAAACGAGGCAGACGATGGTGAGTTTGAGGGACGCGACCGCGTCCCAGAAGATCCGCGATTTAGTTCGCGCCATCGAAGTGGAGACTCTGCAGGAGGCGGTTGAAATCGGCGCGCGCATTGTTCACCTCTGATGCCTGACCCAACATCTTCAAGAACCAGGTTCTTCCCCCGATGGTCGCCAGCGCGGCCACCATCCGGCTCTTCTTCTCTCCATCGCTGGAGAAATCGTAGACGGACACCAGGCCGGCCTTCGCGCGGAGGGTCACGCGCGCCTGGGCCAGCGCGGCTTCATTCAATGCGGACAGGCCGATCTGGCTGCGCCAGCGGTTCACGTTGGCCAGCTCTCCGCCGGCAGGGCCGGCCAGCACGATCACCGAAACATCCACGCTGCCGGGAGCCGGAGGCTTGAGCGTCGCGTAGCGCATGCCGCCGGGGTGCGTCTCGGTCCAGCCGCCCGGCAAGGTCCACTTGAGCGCGGGCGTGCCCGCCTCGTCCGCGGTGGCAAATGCAGGCGGCTCGGCAGACGGCTGCGCGGGAGACGGCGGCGCCGCAGGCTCGCTCCGATCTTTCGGGACCGAGGCGACGGTGACCTCGGCCCGCCGGCAGCCTGCGCCGGAGAGGAGCAGCGCGAGCAGGGCCACCCATGATTTGTTTGCTCCAAGCGTTGCCATGTATCTGCCCATAGCGATTTCCGTGCCCATAGCGCCTCTCTGCGGGACAAGCAATCCTTCAGCGCATCCGTTGCGCCACCGTCCGGGGCCCACGCAAAGTCTGCGGAGGCTTTGGGCTGGACGCCGGAGGGACGCCCAGCATCGATCAAGCGCGATGATGACAGGTCTCGGGCGAAAGATCCCGGCGTCCGCCGGTACGCTTGCCCGTTCCTTCCATCGGGATGCGAAGATGCTGCGCCCGCGCGCAGGAAGCGACGCCGTCGGACGCAGGTCGTTCGCCAAAGGAAGGTCGCATTGCGGCATGGGGGCATGCAACTTGCTGAGCAAGGGAGGGTCGGGCCGGGAGTTCCGGCCCCGCCTGGAGGTTTACCAATGAAGAAAATGTGGATGATCGCGTTCGCTGCCGCGCTGCCGCTCGTTGCCGCTCGCGCGGAGGTGGACAAGAAGGCCGAGCGCCTCTTCAAGGCGAAGTGCGCCTCGTGCCACGGAACCGACGGCAAGGGTCAAACGGACCAGGGCAAGAAGATGGCGATCTCCGACCTCAGCGCCCCGGACTTCCAGAAGGCCAAGACCGACGACCAGATCAAGGCGTCGATCGCGAACGGCGTGAAGAAGGAGAAGAACGGCAAGAAGCAGGAGATGGATCCGTTCAGCGAGAAGCTCGAGGCCGCGCAGATCGAGTCGCTCGTCGCGTACATCCGCAACTTGAAGTAAGCGGTCAAAGGCGGATCGTTGTAGCGGGCGTCGTGAGGCTGTTGCTCGTGGTCGGGCTGCCTTTGGCAAGCGCGCACCGCGGGGAGCAGCCGCTCGCCCCAGCGATCAAACGGCGCGCGAGAAGGACTGGTCCTGCTGATCGAGGTACGCGTCGAAGATCGTGGCGATGTTGCGCACGAAGATGCGGCCGAGCGGCGTCAGCTCGATCTCGCGGCCGCGCACCTGCACCAGGCCTTCGCGTTCCAACTCCGAGAGGCGGGCCAGCTCGCGCTCGAAGCCCGGCACGCCGCGCAGGTCCACCCAGAAGTTGCACATCAGCTGCGAGATGATGGTGCGGCGCTGCACGTCATCGGCCGTGAGCAGGACGCCGCGCTCGACCGCGAGCTGGTCCTGGTCCACCGCCCCTTCGTAGCGCGGCAGCCCGTGCGCGTTCTGCACGTAGATGCCGCCGATGTCGCTGATGGCCGAGGCGCCGAACGCGACCACCTCGGTCGCTGCCTGCACCGTGTAGCCCTGGAAGTTGCGCCCGAGGGCGCGCCGCGACTGCGCCAACGCCAACTCATCCTCGGGCACGGCGAAGTGATCCATGCCGATCTGCTGGTAGCCCGCGCCCGTGAACGCTTCCCAGGCGAGGCGGAACAGCTCGAGCTTCTCGGCGCCGCGCGGGATGCCGGCGACGGGGAGGCGCTTCTGGTTCGGGCGGACGTCGGGTACGTAGGCGAAGCTGTAGACGGCTAACCGGTCGGGCCGCATCTCGAGGACCTGCTCGAGCGTGCGCTGCCAGCTCCGCGGCGTCTGCCGGGGAAGGCCGTAGATCAAATCGAAGTTGATCCCCTTGAAGCCGAGCGCGCGCGCGTGGTCGAGCGCAGCGCGCGTTTCCTCGACGGACTGCACCCGGTCGATGGCCTTCTGCACCTCCGGGTCGAGGTCCTGCACGCCGACCGAGAGCCGGTTGAAGCCCAGCTTGCGGAGCAGGTCGAGCTGCGAGCGCGAGGTCACCACCGGGTCGATCTCGATGGCCACCTCGGCGTTCGGCAGCACGCGGAAGCGGCGCGTGATCGCCGTCCACAGCGTCTCGATCTGCCGCTCGTCGAGGAAGGTGGGCGTGCCGCCGCCCCAGTGGATCTGCGACAGCGAGCGCCGCTCGCCGAGAAGATCGGCGACCTTGTCCATCTCGCGCATCAGCGTACCCAGGTAGCGGTCGGCCTTGCCCCGGCTGCGGGTCACGACCACGTTGCAGCCGCAGAAGGTGCAGCGCTCCCTGCAGAACGGGATGTGCACGTAGGTCGAGAGCGGCGCATCGGGAAGCCGCGCGGCGCGGCCGAGCGCGGCGGCGTAGGCGGCCGGGCCGACGCGGTCGGTCCAGGCGGGCACGGTCGGATAGCTGGTGTAGCGCGGCGCCGGGACGTCATAGCGGCGCAGGGTCTCTTCGCTGACGGGCGGGAAGGTCGGCATCGCCAGAGCACGTTCACGATTCGTGCCCCGCATCGCAGCCAATCGCGACACGCGACGGCATCTATCTTGAATGTTGATCGCCCTCGAGGAGGCCCACAGGCATGGACGCGATCGCATTGCACGCACGGCAACGCCTGCTCGATCGGCGCAAGCGCCTCGTCCGCTCGCTCGAGCTGGCACGGGGCGCGACTCCAACCGATCCGCTCGATCGCGCTCCGCCCCCGTCTGGGTCGACCGAGGCGCTCCCCCGGACGGGCCGGGGCGAGCTCGCGACCATCGACGAGGCGCTCGACCGCATCGAGGACGGAGCGTACGGACGGTGCCTGTCCTGCGGGGGAGCGATCGGGGGACAGCGGCTGACGGCGATCCCCGAGGCGCGGCTGTGCGACGACTGCCGCGCGAAAGCTGCTTCTTCGCTCTAGCCTGGCCTCGTGGGCGGCGGCTGGACTTCCGTCTTCTGCGGGTGCGCCGCGGTGCCGTACTCCTTGAGTCGGTATTGGATCTTGCGCACGCTGATGCCAAGGATCTCGGCGGTGCGAGTCGTCGACTCTCCAACCATCTGCAGCGTGCGCAGGATCGCTTCGCGCTCGATCTCGTGGAGCGATGCCCCCGGGATCAGGCTCGAGCTGATCTGCGTTGCAGGTCCAGGACCGCGGAGCGTCGGCGGCAGATCGCCGGTCGTCAGGTCGGATCCCTTGCAGACCACCACTGCGTGCTCGATGGCATTCTCGAGCTCGCGCACGTTGCCCGGCCAGTCGTGCGCGATCAGAGCGTGGAGCGTGCCGGGCGCGAGGCCGCACACCTCCTTGCCGTAAGTCTTGCCGTACTTCTCGATGAAGTGCGCCGTGAGCGCAGGGATGTCGCCCTTGCGTCGGCGCAGCGGCGGCAGCGTCACCGCGACCACGTTGAGCCCGTAGTAGAGGTCCTCGCGGAAGCGTCCCGCCTTCACCTCAGCGAAGAGGTCGCGGTTCGTGGTCGCGACCACGCGGACGTCCACCTTGATGGTTTGCATGCCTCCCACTCGCTCGAACTGCTGCTCTTGCAGGACGCGCAAAAGTTTCACCTGCGTCGTCTGCGGGATCTCCCCGATCTCGTCGAGCAGGAGCGTTCCGCCGTCAGCCAGATCGAGGCGGCCCTCGTGTCGTCCGGCAGCGTCGGTGGACGAGCCCCGCTCCTGGCCGAACAGCTCCTGCTCGAGCAGAGCCTCGCTGAGCGCCGCGCAGCACACCTTGACGAACGGCTTGTGGCGCCGTCGCGACTCCTCGTGGAGGGCCTGCGCGACCAGCTCCTTGCCAGTGCCCGACTCGCCCAAAATCAGGACCGTGGCCTTGCTGGCCGCGGCGCGCTTGATGACCTCGAAGACCGCCTGCAACTCGGGCGCGCCGCCCACCATGCCATCGAAGCGGAAGCGCTCGCGGACGCGCTCGCGGAGGTTCTGGGCGTCGCTGATCAGGCGCACCTTCTCGAGCGCCTTCTCCACGAACACCAGCACGGACCCGACCTCGAGCGGCTTGAGCAGGTAGTTCTCGGCGCCCGACCGCATTGCCTCGACGGCGGTCTCGACGCTTAATGAATCGGTCATCATCAGGAATATGGCTTTGGTGCCCTCTTCCTTCGCCTTCTTGAGGAGCGCGAGGCCGTCCATCCCCGGCATGCGGATGTCCGAGAGGACGATCTGCGGGTCGGACTCGCGCAGACGCTCCAGAGCGTCCTCGCCGTCCCTCGCCTCGATGATCTCGTAGCCTTCCTGCGCGAGGATTGTTCGCAGGTTGTTGCGAGCGTTCTGCTCGTCCACGACGATGAGGATGCGGTCCTTCGTCATTTGAGCGATTCAATAAGCAAGCGCCGTGCCCCTTTGTCTCGCGCTTTGTTTTCCTGCGCGCTCCGGGCGTATGGCCGGCCTCTTGCTCAGGCGTCTGGCGGGCCTCTTGCACAGAAGGGCGGTTGTGAACCGGAACCCAGCTACCACCAGGCGCCCGTGCGCAGGTCTTGCGCCGACCGCCGTGGCGCGCGAAGCCTTTGCGGTCAGGAACGGGGTCTAAATCATGCTCGTTTGCGTCGGCGTTTCGCACAAGCAAGCTCCGATCGCCGTGCGCGAGCGGCTCGCGGTGCCTGCAACACAGCTTCCCGCCCGGCTCGAGCGACTCAAGGGGATTCCGGGCGTCCGCGAGGCGTTCCTCCTCGCGACCTGCAATCGCCTCGAGATCTTTGCCGAGGCCGGGGAGCGCGGAGCCGCCGACGAACTGGTCCGCGAGCTCGGCCCGCTCGCCGCGCCGCACGCTGCGGTGTGCTTCGAGACGGATGCGCTCCTGCATCTGTTGCGCGTGGCGGCCAGCCTCGAGTCGATGGTCGTGGGCGAGGCGCAGATCCTTGGTCAGCTCAAGGACGCCGTGGCCGTGGCGCGGGACTGCGGCGCGGTCGGACCGCGTTTGGGCCAGGCGGTTGCGCGCGCACTCTCTGCTGCCAAACGCGTGCGCACCGAGACGGGCATCGCCCGCGGCGCCGTCTCGGTCTCCAGCGTTGCGGCGCAGCTCGCGCGCAAGGTGCTCGGCGATCTCGCCGACAAGTGCGTGCTCCTCCTCGGCGCGGGGGAGATGGCGCAGCTGGCGGCGCGGGAGCTGAAGGCGGACGGCGTGCGCGAGCTCCTGGTGGCCAACCGCAGCCTGGGGCACGCCCAGACGTTGGCGCGCGAGGTGGAGGGCGTACCGGTCAGTCTCGACGACCTGCCCGCGCTGCTCGAGCGCGTCGACGTGGTGGTCTGCTCGACCAGCGCGCCGCACGCGATCGTGACCCGGGAGATGGTTGAGCGGGCGCTGAAGGCGCGGCGGTACCGGCCCCTCTTCCTCATCGATCTCTCGCTCCCGCGCAACGTGGAGCCTTCGGTGAACGAGCTGGAGAACACCTACGTCTACGACCTCGACGATCTGCAGCGCGTGGTGGCGCAGAACCGCGAGCTGCGCAACGGCGAGTTGGGCCGCGCCGAGGAGATCCTGCGCGAGGAGCTGGACGCCCACCTTGCTGCGGAGCGCCAGCAGAGTACCGCTCCGGTGATCAAGCAGATCCGCGCCCTCGCCGACTCGATCGCGGAGGCCGAGATCCTGCGCACCCTCAGCGGGCTCGGCCTCTCCGAGAGACAGGACAAGAGCGTGCGGGCAATGGCGAAGGCGATCGTGAACAAGCTCCTTCACGAGCCGACGGTGCGCCTGCGCGCCGATGCCGGAGGGCCGCTCGGCGCAGCCGCGGTGCAGCTCTTCGCCCTCGACCAGGTGGCGCAGGCTCGGGTCGCGGAGCCGCAGCGTTCCGCGCTCCTGGTGGAGGCGCCACAACTACAGCCGCCGCCCGCCGTCGTCATCCCGCTGCGGAGCTACGCGTGACGGCGCTTCGCATCGGCACCCGCAAGAGCCCGCTCGCGATCTGGCAGGCCGAGTACGTGCGCGGGCTTCTCGAGGAGCGTGGCTGCGCGGCGGAGTTGGTGCGCATCTCGACGCAGGGCGATCGCCTGCACGACCGCGCGCTCGCCGAGATCGGGGGCAAGGGACTCTTCGTCAAGGAGCTGGAGGACGCGCTCGCGACCGGTCGCGCGGACCTCGCCGTGCACAGCGCCAAGGACGTTCCCTTCGCGCTGCCGGGTGGCTTCACCCTCTGCGCCTTTCCCGTGCGCGAGGATCCCCGCGATGCCCTGATCGCTCCGCGGGCGCGCCGCTTCGCCAACTTGCCGCGCGGGGCCCGGGTAGGCACGAGCTCGCAGCGGCGTGCGGTGCAGCTCCTCGACGTGCGGCCCGATCTGCACATCGTTCCCGTCCGCGGCAATGTGCAAACGCGGATCAACCGGGCCAATGATCTGGACGCGGTGGTGCTCGCGCTCGCCGGCCTGCGGCGGCTTGGCCTCGAGGATCACGCGACGGAGATCCTGCCCATCGAGCTGTCGCTGCCCGCCGCTGGCCAGGGAGCCCTCGCCCTCGAGGCGCGGGTCGGCTCGCGCGGCGAGGAGGTCGCGAGGCCGCTCGACGACGCGCGCGTGGCCCGCTGCGTGCGCGCAGAGCGGGCGGTGGTGGAGGCGCTCTCGGGAAGCTGCACGATGCCGCTGGCAGCCTTCGCGGTGGAGGAAGGAGCGACGCTCTGGCTGCGCGCCGTGCTCGGCGGTGGTGGGAAGCTCCTGCGCGTCGAGGGGCGCGGATCAGACCCGGCGGCGCTGGGCGCGCGCGTGGCCCAGGCGCTCCTCGATCTGGGCGGCAGCGGCGCGCTGCTGCAGCCCGGGCTGGTGGCGGCCGCGCGCTGAGTTTCCCCCGACGCGGGGAGCGAACTTTTTTCGCCGCCGCCGGGGCCCCCCCGCAAAGGCTGCGTGCGCGGAGCGAATTGACGGCGGTCGCCTGCGGGACGGCCCGGCGCCATCGCAAAGAGTTGCATCGCCTGCCCAACGCGTTGTTCAGGTCCAGGCGCTGGCTTCGTCGGGCATGCCCAGCCGACGGAGGATCTGCGCCAGCAGGCACCAGCGAGTGAACGCGCTCTGCAGCAGGTTCGCCCCGACGAAGGCAGCGATGAGCAAGAACCCGGGCGCGACCCAGTAGGAAAGGACGACGCTGAGAAGGACGAGCGCACCGGCAAAGGCGTGGACGAACCGCTGGATGGTCATGACAAGCTCCTGGAGTCAGCCGGCTGGAACGTCGACGGCTCTGGCGT
>JAYWBT010000188.1:0-9992 GCA_043781235.1 Deltaproteobacteria bacterium | reverse complement strand
GCTCGCGCTCGCCGAAGACGTGCACGCGGGCTTGCCGAGCGGCCCGGTGTACGGCGAATGCCTGGGCGCTGCGCTGGTGGCGCGGCTCGCGCGCAACTGATGTTCCACCGCCAGAGGCGGTTTGCCACCTTTCTGCCCGAATCGGAAGTCCATATCACCCTCGACCGCGATGAAACGGAAGTGCCGAGGGCATCCTTGCTGAAGGTGAATTGGGCGGGACCACCTCGCGAAGGCGCGCATGGTCGCTTGCCGGTCGACTTTTCGGCGGCGGAAGGTGAGGCATTCGTTTCCTCGCCTCCGTCTTCCAGCGTTCGATCTGCTCGACGGTGAACCCTCTCTTCGTGATCAGCGCTGGACGCCGCTCGGGAGGATAGTTGTTCAGCTCGATCAGAAAGGTGAGCCGTTCGAGGAGCGGCAAGTCGGCGACGCTCTTGGGATCGTCGTGGTTGCGCACGAGGCAAGCGTAGCAGGCCTGGTGAAAGAAGGCGGAGCGGATCGCGGAATCCTCCGCGACCTTCGACACGGCGACCATCTTCGGAGGCAGCGGCCCTCGAAGGCTCCGGTCCAGGTCCGGTGGGAGAGCACTTGCGCCGAGAACGACACGGACGTGGCGTTCGAATGACCGCCTAACCCGCGGGCGCGACGCGCTCTGCGCTCATCTTTCCAAGCAGCCGCAATAGACCGTCGAGCACGGTCAGGGGATGTGGCGGGCATCCAGGGACGTACAGGTCGACCGGCACTTCCGGCGGTACGCCGTCATTTGCGAGCGGGCTGCCGCGGAACGGTCCACCGCTGATGGCGCAAGCTCCGACGGCGATCACGATCCGCGGAGATGGCGTCGCCGCATAGGCGTCGAGCAGGGCCGAGCGCATGTTTCCCGTGACCGGCCCGGTGATGACCAGACCATCCGCGTGGCGCGGCGAGGCGACGAACTGAATCCCGAATCGGCCGAGATCGAAAATGACGTTGCCCAGGGCGGTCAACTCGGCCGCGCAGCCGCTGCAATCTCCAGCCGCGACCTGGCGCAACTTGAGCGAGCGGCCGAACAGCGATCGCATCCTCTTGTCCAGCGCGGCCACCATCGGCGTCTCGGAATCGTGCAGCACGAGGTCTGCCCGCCGGCTCGCTGCGAGGCGGTGGTCAGGCGTGAACCGGATGGCTCCGCCGGGGCAGGCCTCCTCGCAGGCGCCGCAGAACAGGCAGGCGCCGAGGTCGAGCCGGAGCGGCTCGAGCGAGATCGCTTCAGTGGGGCAGGCGGCTGCGCAAGCCCGGCACCCGTCCCGACAGCGATGCGGATGGAGCTCGGGTCTGCCCCGGAAGCGCGCGGGCAAGACCGGTCCCGCCGGTACGTCCGCCGTCCGGGTGCCCTGGAGCCAGCGCGTCTTGAGCAGCTGAAACACGCATCACCTCAAAGATCGTGTCCGGCGTACGAAAGGTTGAAGCTCTTGTTGCAGAGCGGGAAGTCGGAAACCTGGGCGCCACGAACGGAGAGCGCGACCGCCAGCCAGTTGTGGAAGGAGGGATCGATCACCTTGTGCCGCACCACCTGCGACGACGCGTCGGTGATCACGACGTGAGCGATCTCGCCGCGCCATCCCTCGACCAGGGAGACCGCCAGCGATGAGGGCCGCAGCGGCCCCGGCTCGACGCGGACAGCGCCGGCCGGCAATTGCGCCACCTGCTCCCGCACGAACTGCAGCGAGCGCAGGACCTCGAGCCAGCGCACGGTAGCGCGAGCCATCACATCGCCACCCTCCGCGCGCGCGACGGGCAGATGCGTGAAAGCGTAAATGCCCAGCGGGTGATCTCGCCGCGCATCGCGGTCGAGACCACAGGCGCGGGCAGTCGGGCCGACGAATCCGAGCTCCTCGGCCGCCTCGCGGCTCACCGCTCCGGTGGTTTCGAAGCGCGAGAGCACCGATGGGGTCTCGAAGGTAAGCTGGGCTGAATCGCGCAGATCGCGTTCGTCGACCTCCAGCACTTTCTGGATGCGCGAGGCGATCTCCCTGGTCGCGTCGCGGCGCAGCCCACCGGGCGCGAGCAGGCCGCGGCCGAACCGATTGCCCGACAGCTCCATCAACAGATTCAGGAAGTCGCCCCGCAACCTGCCGAAATAGGAAAGGCCGGGCAGGTAACCCACGTCGCCGCAGAGCGCGCCCAGATCGCCGAGGTGGTTCGCAAGCCGCTCCAGCTCGAGGGCAATGCCGCGCAACGCATGCGCCCGCAAGGGGACCTTCGCGCCGCAGAGCGCTTCCAGCGCCGAGCAGTACGCGAGAGCGTGGCCTACGGCCGTATCGCCGGCGATGGACTCGGCCACCACCAGCCTTCGCGAAGGCGTGCCCTGCTCGAGCAGGCGCTCGACGCCGCGCATCTGATATCCGAGCTGGATTTCGAGGTGCAGGATCTCTTCGCCAAAGCACTGGAGCCGGAAGTGCGCCGGCTCGATGATGCCGGCGTGGATGGGGCCGACCGCAACCTCGTGGACGCCCTCCCCGCCCGCGCGCAGGAACGGGTGCGGCGGCGCTCCCTGCGCTCCCGGTACCGAGGGCTCCAGCTCCGCGTGCCGGCGTACCGCCTTGAGCCAGGGATGTCCTTCCGGGACGAGGCCGGTCTGCTCATGGATCTCCCGCTCGAAGAGATGGGCTTCGGGGAGCACAGGAGTGATCGACGGCCAGCCGTTCCTTCCTTCCAGGTCGAAGGAACTTGCCGAAAGTTTGCCTGCGGAGCTGTCGGCGAGCACGAAGAGCAGCTTGCCCAGGTGGGGGAACAGCGCGATCAGCCGGCGCCCGCTCTCCCGGACCTCCCGTGCAGCCGGCAGGAGATCCGCGAGCGGGCGCGCCGGAATGGAGCCGATCGGAACCGGAACGAGATTGGCGAAGCCGATCAATGGGCCCCCATCTGTTGCGCGACCGCGTGGATCAGCGACAGCAAGGGCTTGGGTACGTAGACCCCGAGAACCAGCGCCCCGACGGCAAAGCACGCGGACGGCAACGTGGCCGACCAGGGCTCGCGTATCGCGACCGTGCCGGCCGGCGCTTCTCCCTGCGCCATGGGAAGGAAGGCCGCCGCCATCCCGAGGAAAATGATCGAGAGAAATCCGAGGTAGAGGGACGCGGTCCACACAGCGCCGCCCGCCAGCACGGCGCGCAGCACGGTGACCTCGGAGACGAAGAGCCCGAACGGCGGAAGCCCCATCGCCGCGAACGCGCCAGCCATCAACAGGACACCGGTCAGCGGAGTCCGGGTCAGAGCGCCGCGAACCGAGCCGATCGCCGTGGTCCCGTAGGTCTGCAACAGGTTGCCCGCCACCAGGAACATGATCCCCTTGTTCATCGCGTTGTTCACCACCTGCAGCATGGCGCCTTCAGCCCCGAGCGTTCCGAAGCCAAGACCCAGGACCAACACGCCCATGTTTTCGATGCTGGAATAGGCGAGCAGCCGGCGGAGATCGCTCTGGCCGACGACGAACGCGGCGGCGACCCCCAGCGAGACGAGACCGAGCAGCACGAGCAGCGAGCTCGCGAACGCGGCCTCGCCGGCGCGGGCAAGCACCGCTGTCGCGCGCACGATGCCGAGGAACGCACAGGTGGTGAGCCCACCCGCCATCAACGCAGCCACCGGCGGCGGCGCCTCTCCGTAGGCATCCGGCTTCCAGGCGTGCATCGGCGCGAGGCCCATCTTGGTGCCATAGCCGACCAGCAGAAAGACGAAGCTGGCGTGCAGCCAGGGCTTCGAGAAGGCGCGGCCGGAGAGCAGGTCCGGGAGCCAGAGCGTGGTTTCGCCGGTCGCCGGATCGGTGGCGGCGACGGCGAGAAAGATCGTCCCGAGAAGCGCGAGGGCGATGCCCACCGATCCGACGATGATGTACTTCCAGGTCGCCTCCAGCGCCTTTGCGCTCTGGTGGAAGTAGATCAACGGGGCGCTCGCCAGAGTCGCGGCCTCGAGCGCAACCCAGAACACTCCCAGGTGCTGGCTGACGGTCGCCCAGGAGAGCGCGTCGATGAAGATCAGGAGCGCGAAGACGAACGCCTGGAGCGGTCGCTTTTCAGCCCGGGCGAGGTAGGCGCGCAGGTAGAAGGCGATTCCGAGAAAGAGCACCCAGATGGTGGCGAGAACGAGCAAGGCAGCCGCATCGACCACCAGATAGCGACCGAACAGGGTTGCCGGACCCTGGACGAACAGAAGCGCGACGAGGACCACCTCGACCACTGCGACGCCTTGCACGATCGGCAGGCGCCACGCATCCGATGGCGCGCGCAGCGAGGCGAGCGCGGCGACCATGGGCAGGAAGAGGAGGATGGCGAGCATCAATCCTTCAATCGGTCGAGCTGGTGCGAGTCGATGTGATCGAACTCGCGGTTGATGTGGAAGATGAGGATGCCCATCACGAAGACCGCGACGAACAGGTCGAGCAGGATGCCCACCTCGACGAGCGACGGCATGGCATCGAGCAAGAGCAGGCCGAAGAGGAAAATTCCGTTCTCGAGGACCAGATAGCCCAGCACCTGCGTCACGGCCTTGGTCCGGCTCACCAGCAGGAGAAGGCCGATGAGGAGGAGGCTGAAGGCGACGGGGAGAAGAAGATCCGACGGTGGCCGCTGCGGAAGCGGAAGGCCGCGCGCAAGACCAAAGGAAAGGCCGACGAGCGCCCCGCCGAGACCGAGCGATACCCCATAGCCGACCAGCGGCTCGACTTCGGTGAGCACGGCCGCCTCGCGGACGGATCGGTTGAGGAGAACCGGCACGCCGATTACTTTAAGACCGATGGTCGCTGCGAAGAGCACGAACGCGTCGAGGCCCACTTCGCGGCCGCTCATCTGCACGAGGAGCGGCACCAGGGACACCGCGGCAGATTGCAGGGAGAAATAGCGGATCGCGGTCCCGATGCGGCTGGTGCCGAGCATGGCCAGCGCCAGGACCAGGGCAAGGACCAGGGCGAGATCGAGGCTGACGCTGCTCATGCGCCCGCCCGGATGAGGACGACCGCGACGGCGAGCGCAGCGAAGACGCTGGCGCCGACGAGGATGTGCGGGACGCGATTCAGGCGAAGTCGCGCGAGCGTGGCTTCGATCAGCCCCACCACCATCGCGAAGAGCAGCATGCCGGCGATGAAGAGGGCGACGTGCCCGCGCAGGCTCGCCTCGAAGGGCAGCGCCAGGCGAACCACCACCGCGCCCAGCAAGAAGAGCTTCAGCGCAGCGCCGTAGAGGATGAACGCCAGATCGGGACCTGAGTGATCGAGGACCATCACCTCGTGAATCATGGTCAGCTCCAGGTGCGTGTTCGGGTCGTCGAAAGGGATCCGCGAACACTCCGCGAGGGCGACGAGCATCAGCGCCGCGATGAGCATGACCATGGCGGGCCCGAACCTGTGCCAGGCAACCATCTCGTTCGACAAGATCCCGGTGAAGGACAGGCTGCGGCGGGCCGCCGCGAGCGCAGCAAGAGAGAGAAAGAAGGCAGGCTCGGCGAGGGCCCCAAACGTCGCCTCGCGGCTCGCGCCCATCCCCTCGAAAGAGGAACCGGTGTCGAGCGCCGCGATCATGGTGAAGAAACGGCCCAAGCCAAGGAGATACGCGAAGAGGATGATGTCGCCAGCAAAGGCGAGCGGCGCGGGCAGCGCGCCCCCCATGGGCAGCAGAGTTCCTGCCAAGAGCGCCCCCGCGAGCGTCACGACGGGGCCGGCGCGAAAGACCCAGGTGGTGGTGGTGCTGTACACAGCGCCCTTCCGCAACAGCTTCCAGAGATCGAAATACAGCTGCAAGAGCGGAGGCCCGCGGCGGCCGCCGACGATGGACTTGACCCGATTGATGACGCCAGGCAGGAGCGGCGGAAGCAGCAGCATGAGAGCGAGGTGGAGAAGGAGCTTCATCGGGCCACCTTCCACCAGAGAAGCGCGAGCAAGGTCGCAAAGACGGCGAGCAGGTAGCTCTGCACCCGCGAAGCCTGCAGGTGACGGAGAACCTTGAGCGCTACGCCGCCTGCGCGCAGCGCGGGCTCAAGCCCATAGCGTTCCGCAACGTCGGAAGCGTGTTCGTCGCATTCGACGAGCACGGGGAAGGCAAGGGAGGCGCTGCGCAGGTGGCGGGTCGGCACCAGCACGGGGGCAAAGACCTGCACGAGCGGTGACGCGAACGAGGCAGCCGTGTACTGCATCGACGGCGATGGGCGCGCGTAGCCGCAAGCCCAGGTGGGTGCCGCCGTGACGGCGCGGCCGCGCAAGAGCGCCGCGCGCAACGCCGCGAGCGCCGCGCAGCCAAGGGCCAGACAGAGGGCCGCTTGAGTCACCCGGAAGGCCGCCGCCATCGCCGGCGTGGCGGAGACAGAAACGCCGCCGAGCTGCCGGACGGGCGCGTCGAGCAGCGGAAGCAATGCCGGCAGACCGATGCCAATAGCGCAACACGCGACGGCGAGGATGGCCATCGGCGCCAGCATCTCGACAGGAGCCTCGGTGGCGGCCGCTGCTCCAGCGGCGCGAGGAGTCCCCAAAAAGACGGTCCCGAAGACCTTGACGAAACAGGCTGCGGCAAGGCCTCCCATCAGGGCGAGCGCCGCCGCTCCCAGAAGCGCGACTGCGCCCGTTCCCAGCGGAAACGCCGCCCCCGCCCCGAACAGACCGAGGTAGATGAGCAGCTCGCTGGCGAAGCCGTTGAGCGGCGGCAAGCCGCTGATGGCTGCCGCGCCAACCAGGAAGAGGAGACCCGTCCGGGGCATGCGCCGCGAGAGGCCACCGAGCTGGTCGATCTGGAGCGTGCCGCACGCGCGCTTCACCGCTCCTGCCGAGAGGAACAGCAGGCTCTTGAAGACCGCATGGTTGGTCGCGTGCAAGAGCGCACCGGCGAATCCCAGCGCTGCGATCGCGGGCGCGCCGCACGAGATCCCCAAAACGCCGACGCCGATGCCGAGCAGGATGATCCCGATGTTCTCGATGCTGTGGTACGCGAGCAGGCGCTTCAGCTCGTGCTGCGCGAGCGCTGAAAGCACGCCGAGCACGCCGCTGGCGACGCCGGCCACGATCAGCCACACGCCACAAGACTGTGGCAGCGGCCCGAGGAGCAGGAGCGAGCGCAGAAGGCCGTAGATGCCCGCCTTGAGCACCAGCCCGGAGAGGACCGCGGACACGTGCGTGGGCGCTACGGGATGTGCCGCGGGCAACCAGACGTGCAGCGGCCACACGCCGGCCTTGGTTCCGAAACCCACCAGCGCCAGGGCGAACAAGCCCGCGCCGGTCGCGGCGGGCAGCGGCAGATGAGCGGCGAGCACGGAGAACCGCAGCGATCCCTGCAAGGTGCCCAGGGCGGCAAAGAACGCGAGCACGCAGGCGGTGCCGGCGTGGGTGAGCACCAGATAGAGCAGCCCGGCAGAGCGAACCTCGGCGCGGTGGTGCTCGCGCACCACGAGCAGGTAGGCGCAGAGGGTCATTGCCTCCCAGGCAAAGAGGAAGACCAGGCCATCGGCCGCGACGAGGACGAGCGTCAGCGCCGCCAGCAGCAGGTTGTAGAACAGCGCCTGGGACGCAACCGGGCGCGCCTCGCCGCCGCGCAAGTAGCGGCTTCCATAGATGGCCCCCAGGGACCCCACGCAAAGAACGGGAACGACGAACCACGCCGAGAGCGGATCGAGAGTCAGCGCGAGCCGCGAGCCAGGCAGCGATCCCGCATACTCGACCGCTTCGGTCCTGCCGCTGAGAAGAACGCGCAGGGCCGCCCAGGATCCGCAGATCGCCGCCGGCACGGTGCCCGCGGCAGCGACGGTCAGGCCCAAACCAGGCCGCGCGCAGAGCGCCGCGCCGGCGGCGCCGGAGACCGCGAGCAAGGCGCAGGCAGCGAGGACCAGCGTCATGGGCGGAGTAACCTCGAGGCATAGATGAGCAGCGCAATGATCGCGAAGAAGATGTAGAGCAGATATTGCTGCACCCGCGCGCCGTGGCGGCGGCGCAAGGCGAAGAGCCTTTCCGATCCCCAGGCGAGAAGCGGGCGGTAGAGAGCGCGCTCGATGGGATCGTCAGCCTCCGCGTTTCGGACGACGGCGATCGGGAAGAAGCTGGCGGGAGGAGTGCCGGTCTCGCGGATCGCCAGGACCCCCTCGAAGACCTGCGTCAATGGCCGAGCGAAGGCCGTCGCCGTGTACTGCATCCGCGGCGAAGGCTGGGCGTACCCACAACCCCAGGTGCACGCCGCACGAACCTCGCGCCGGGCGAGCAGCCCGCCTCGCAGCAGGGCGATGACCCCGGCGACGACAAACAACGCCGCGCCGATGCGGCCGACGACGACGGCCTCCTCCAGCGGCGCGACCAGCGCGTCGGTGGAACCGGCGAGCTGCGCCACTGCGGGCAGCACCAGGGCGAGCTGGAGGCTGGGCAAGATCCCGAACAAGACGCAGAGTCCCGCGAGCAGGGCCATCGGAAACAGCATGGACGGCGCCGCTTCGTGAGCGCGTGCCGCCCCTTCGCTGCGAGGTGACCCGGCGAAGGCGGTCCCCCAGGAGCGAGCGAAGCCGGCGGCGGCGAGCCCACCGGTCAGGGCCAGTGCCGCCACCCCCGCGGCAGCCGCCGCCTGCCCCGCGGGTCCGAGTTGCTGCAGTCCCGCGAAGAGGGCGCGCAGCGTGAACCATTCGCTGACGAAGCCGGAGAATCCGGGCAAGGCGCTCGCGGCCGCTGCGCCCACCAGGAAGAGCGCGGCAGTCCCTGGCATCCGATGCGCGAGGCCGCCGAGGAGATCGAGGTCGCGCGTGCCGGCGCCGTGTGCGGCTGCTCCTGCAGCCGAGAAGAGCAGCCCCTTGAACGCCGCGTGTGCGACCACGTGCAGGCCCGCCGCGGCAAACCCCAGCGCCGCAAGCAGCGGGATCCGTTCGGCCGCACCCACCACGCCGATTCCGAGTCCGATGGAGATGATGCCGATGTTGTCGATGGAGGACCATGCCAGCGAGCGCTTCACGTCTCGCTGCGCGAGGGCATTCGAGGCACCGAGCACCGCCGAGACCGCGCCCGCACCGACCAGCGTCCAGCCAAACCACGCCCGCGGTTCACCGGCCAGGAGCACGGCGCGCGCGATGCCGTAGACGCCGCACTTGATCACCGCACCGGACATGAACGCGGAGACGTGGGTGGGCGCAGCGGGATGCGCCTCGGGCAGCCACGCCTGCAGCGGTACCAGACCGGCCTTGAGCCCGAATCCCGCCAGCGCGAGCAAAAGGAGCGGCGCGGAAAGGCCGGGGCGAATGGCGCCGGCGACATTGAGATCGAAGCTGCCGTGCTCGCGGGCGAGCAAGACGAAAAATGCCATCAGGCAGGCCGTGCCCGCGTGGCTCATGACCAGGTACAGGAGTCCCGCCGAACGCACCTCGGGGCGCTCGTGCTCGAACACCACCAGGAGATACGAGCTGAGCGCCATCAATTCCCAGGCGACGAGAAAGAGCATGCCGTCTCGCGCCAGCGCCACCAGCGCCGTGCTGGCGATGAGCACATTGAGCATGCTGCCGGCGGCGGCGAGGGACTTGTGCCCCGCGAACGCGGCGAGGTAGCTCCGGCTGAAGATGCACGCCCCGAGACCGAGGGCGAAGATGCAGCAGAGAAAGAGCAAGCTGAGGCCGTCGACACCGATGTGCAGTTCGCCCGCGGGCATGGTCCAGGAGGCGCGCCAGTCGGCGGCGGGGCGCCCGAGTGCCCGCAGCGACGCCAGAAGCCCCAGCGCGGAGCCGGCCGCTCCGCAGATTGTCGCCACCTGGTGCGCAGCGGCATCGCGTCGAAGGAGCAACGCGGAGAAGAGCGTCCCCGCAAAGAGCGTCGCCAGCGCGAGGAGAAAGAGCTCCATCAGCGCCCGGCTCCGTTGCCGACGCGCATCGCCCGCAGCCGCGTGAGCAGGGAGTCGAGCGGTGCACGCTGCTCGAGCAGACCGCGAAGCTCGGTGTCGTGAAGCGCCCAGGAGAGCTGGGCGAGAAGCCGGAGGTGATCGGGGATCGACGGGCTGAGCAGAAGGAACAGCATCCAGACG
>JAYWBT010000187.1:0-3317 GCA_043781235.1 Deltaproteobacteria bacterium | reverse complement strand
ACGCTGCCTCCAGAGCTCGCGGAAGCTCTTCTCGGGCATCGGCGGCAATTCGCGCTGCCGCCCCCAGCCATTGAACCGCGAATAGACGAGCGCGCGCGGCAGGCGGGGCAGAAGCCAGCGCATCAGCTTTCCAAAGAATCGATAAGCCCAGGTGCGCGCCATGACCCAGCTCGATAATTTCGCGGCGACGCGCTTTCCGAGCGGGACCAGGCCCTGCGCCCCGAGCTCGCCACGCCAGGCGAGGAGCTGGCCGTGCAGATCGATGCGCACCGGGCAGACGTCGCTGCACGAGCCGCAGAGGGTGGACGCGAACGGCAGGCTCGCGTGCTTGTTCGGGTCGATCGAGGGCGCCAGGATCGAGCCGATCGGCCCGGGCACGGTGACGCCGTAGCTGTGGCCGCCGCTGCGCCGATAGACCGGGCAGGTGTTCATGCAGGCGCCGCAGCGGATGCAGGCGAGCGAGCTGCGGTGCAGCTTGGTGGCCAAGAGCTTGCTCCGCCCGTGATCGACGATGACGATGTGGAGCTCGGCGCCCGGCCTCGGCCCCTGGAAGTGTGAGGTGTACGTCGTGATCGGCTGGCCGGTGGCGGAGCGCGCCAGCAGCCGCAGGAAGACGCCGAGGTCCTTGGTCCGCGGCAGGATCTTCTCGACGCCCATGCAGGCGATGTGGATGGGCGGGAGCGCGGTGCCGAGATCGGCGTTGCCCTCGTTGGTGCAGACGACCACGCCGCCGGTCTCGGCGATCGCGAAGTTCACGCCGGTGAGCCCCGCCTGCGCCGCCAGGAACTTGCCGCGCAGGTGCCCGCGCGCCGCCTCGGTCAGCGCCTGCGGATCGGCCAGGCCCCGCGGCGTGCCGAGCTTGTCGCGAAAGAGCTCGCCGATCTCCTCCTTCTTGAGGTGGATCGCCGGCATCACGATGTGGCTCGGCGGCTCGCCGCGAAACTGCACGATGCGCTCGCCGAGGTCGGTGTCCACCACCTCGATGCCGCGCGCCTCGAGGTACGGATTGAGGTGGCACTCCTCGGTCAGCATCGACTTGCTCTTCACCAGCCGGGTCACGCCGCGCTCGGCGAGCAGGCCGTGGACGATCCGGTTGTGCTCGTCGGCGTCCCTGGCCCAATGGACCTTGGCGCCCGCCGCGATCGCGTTGCGCTCGAACTGCTCGAGGTGATCGGCCAGCCTCGAGAGCGCGTGCGCCTTGATCTGCGCGGCCAGCGTCCGCAGCTCCTCCCACTCGGGCACCGCGCGCTGGGCCTTGTCCCGCTTGGCCCGCACGAACCAGAGCGATTCGTCGTGCCAGTGCATGCGCGCCTCGTCGGCCACGAAGGCGGCGGCGGCGTCCGGGTGCGAGAGCGTCTTGGCCGGCAGTTGGGCGCGCGGGTCGCTCATGCCATTGCCTCCGCCAGCAATTCGGCGACGTGCAGCACACGCAGCGGCTTCTGGTCGCGGCGGATCAGCCCGTCGAGGTGCATGAGGCAGGACATGTCGGCGGACGCGATCACGTCCACGTTGGCGCGCTCGTGATCGCGGATGCGGTCGCGGCCCATCGCGCAGGAGATGGCCTCCTCCGCGAGCGCGAAGGTGCCGCCGAAGCCGCAGCACTCGTCGGGGCGAGAGAGCTCGCGAAGCTCGAGGCCGTCGAGCCCTTCGAGCAGCGCGCGCACTTTGTCGAACGGCGCGATCAGCCGCTCGCTGCCGCTGCCGAGGCGCAGCTCGCGCAAGCCATGGCAGCTCTGGTGCACGCCGACGCGGGCCTTGAAGCTCCCGACCGGCTTGGCCTTGGCCACGTCGTGGAGGAACTCGCAGAGCTCGTAGGTGCGGGCCGCAAGCTTCGCCACCCGCTCGTCGCCGGGCAGGAGCTGCGCGAAGTGGTGGCGGACCATCGCGGTGCAGCTCCCCGAGGGACAGACGACGTGGTCGAAGCCCGCGAAGACCTCGAGCATGCGCAGCGCCAGCGGACGCGCGTCGTCGAAGCAGCCCGAGTTCGCCATCGGCTGGCCGCAGCAAGTCTGCGCCTCTGGAAAGTGGACGCGCGCGCCGAACCGCTCCAGCACCTCGGCGGTCGCGAGCGCGACGCGCGGGTAGAGTTGGTCCACGTAGCAAGGAACGAACAGCGCCACGTCCATCCGGCCACTGTCGCACCGCGGTCAGCAAACGCAAGCAGGCGCGGGAAACGATCGGCGCCTGGGTGTATACGAGCCCGTTGACCCGTCGCAGTTCCTCTCCGCGGAGGTCTTCATGGTGCGTTTCGTCGGTGCGGTCGCGGTCGCTGCGGTCCTCTCGTTCGCGTGCAAGGAAGACGCTGGAGGCGGAGGGGCAAGCCCCGGATCCTCGACCGGCGCCGCCACCAAGGGCGGGGCTGGCGGCGGCAAGGCGATCAAGATCGGCGTCATCAACTCGGTGACCGGCCCCGAGGCGCCGATCGGCGAGGCGATGGGCAACGGCATCACGCTCGCGGTCGAGGACGCCAGGAAGGCGGGCGTCGAGATCGAGGTCATCCGCGAGGACGACACCGGCAAGGCGCCGATCGCGATGAGCGGCATGGAGAAGCTGGCCACGCGCGACGAGGTGCTGGGCGTGGTCGGCCCCTACACGTCCGCGTCGTCGAACGCGGTCGCCCGCATCGCCCAGCGCTACAAGGTGCCGCTGCTGGTGCCGGTCGCGTCCAAGCAGGACATCACCCGGCAGGGCCTGACCTACGTCTTCCGCCTCAACGCGCCCTCCGAGTCGTATGCGTCGGTGGTCCTCGACGCGGCGCTCGCGCTCGGCAAGGCGAAGACCCTCGGGCTCGTCTTCGAGAACACCGACTTCGGCACCTCGGCGGCGCAGGCCGCGCGCGACTACGCCGCCAAGAAAGGCCTCAAGGTCATCGTCGACGAGGCGTATTCAAAAGGCTCGCCTGATTATCGATCGACGCTGAGCCGCGTGAAGGCCGCGAACCCCGACCTGCTCTTCATGGTCTCGTACGTCGCCGACGCCATCTTGCTGATGCGCCAGGCGCGCGAGCTTCAGCTCACGCCCCACGCGTTCCTCGGCGGCGGCGCGGGATTCGCCACCACCCAGTTCGCAGGCGAGCGCGCCATCTCGGAATCAGTCCTCTCGGTGACGCAATGGACCGACGACGTGAGCTGGCCCGGCGCGAAGGAGTGGGCCGTCCGCTATCGCGACCGCTTCAAGACCGAGCCGACCTACCACGCCGCCTGCGGCTACGAGGCGATGCGGATCATGGCGGACGCCGCCTCGAAGGCCGGCGGGGATCGCGACAAGCTGCGCCAGGGGCTGCGCTCGGGCTCGTGGTCGGGCATCATGAGCGACGT
>JAYWBT010000186.1:0-10030 GCA_043781235.1 Deltaproteobacteria bacterium | reverse complement strand
CGAGGGCGTGGCGCCGATGAGATATCCGGTCTTCAAATCCTGCGAGGTGGTCCCACCGTTCGAGATGGCGACGCAGACAATCGCGGCGATCGAGAGCGCGGCGACCTTATAAGGCGCGGAGACCCAGCCCAGCGCGAGGAAGATCAGGGAGGTGATTAAAAGGGTCGCGACGGTCATTCCCGAGATCGGATTGGACGACGAGCCCACTTCGCCGGTGAGCCGCGAGCTGACGGTGACGAAGAGGAAGCCCAGGACGAGAATCAGCACCGAGCCGAGCACGTTGATCTTGAACGACGGCACCAGCGCGCAGGTGATCACCAGCAGCAGCGAGCCCACGCCCACCACCCAGAGCGGGAGGTCTTTGTCGGTCCGCAGCAGGCCGGATGCGCCGGTAGCGCCGCGCAGGCTCTGCATGCCGCGCATCGCGCCGCCGACGATGGTGGGCAGCGACTTGAACAGGGAAATGATGCCGCCCGCCGCCACCGCCCCCGCGCCGATGTAGAGGATGTACTGGTGCCAGACGTCGTCGGGCGACATGTCGCGGATCAGCGTCGTTGCCGGATAGATGGGGGTCAGGGCGCCGCTGCCGAAGAGCTTGATGGCCGGCATCAGCACCAGCGCGCTCAGGATGCCGCCCGCGCCCATGATCAGCGCGATGCGGGTGCCGATGATGTAGCCGACGCCGAGCAGCTCCGGCCCGACCTCGAGCGAGAGGTTTCCGCCGTCGTACCACTTGCCGAAGATCCTCTCGGGGATGTCCTTGAAGAGGCCGAAGCCCTTGTACGCGAGCGCGAAGGCGCCGCCGACGCCGAGCCCGGCGAAGACGGTCTTGGCGGTGGTGCCGCCCTTCTCGCCCGAGATCAGCACCTCGGCGCAGGCAGTGCCTTCGGGATAGACGAGCGTCTTCGCTTCCTTGACGATCAGCGCGCGGCGCAGCGGGATCATCATCAGGATCCCCAGGAGTCCGCCCAGCACCGAGACCAGGATGACCTGTCCGATCTCGAGGTTGTAACCGAGGATCAGCAGCGCCGGCATGGTCACGCCGACGCCGAAGGCGATGCTCTCGCCCGCGCTGCCGGTCGTCTGGGTGATGTTGTTCTCGAGGATGGTCGCGCGACGCACACGGAAGACCTTGCTGAAGCCGCGGAAGATGGTGATCGAGAGCACCGCCACCGGGATCGAGGCGCTGACGGTCAGGCCCACCTTGAGCACCAGGTACATGCTCGAGGCGCCAAAGAGGATGCCGAGCAGCGCGCCGACGATCAGCGGCACCACCGTCAGCTCGGGCAGATCGACGTCGGCCGCGATAAACGGCTGGTGCGGGGGATCTCCGCCGGCGGCGGCCAGCGGCTCGCGATCGACCGTGGCTGTGTTCGGCTTCGACTCGAGCGCGGGCGCAGACATCGTGGAGGAGGCTCCTCGAAGAAAGGCGGGCAGAGGTAGCACGACCGGCAGGACAGGTCACGCGGTGCTACAATCGCGCGGTGTTCAGCGTAAAGCTCGTCGCGCGCCCGGATGCGCGCATGGTCGAAGTGCCGCTCGAGATCGAGGCGGAGTTGCCCAGGGAATTCGACGGCGCCGCGCTGCTGGCGTCGAGCGGGCTGCCGCGCAAGGTGAAGATCAAGGCGCAGCGCGATGCGCTCAAGCTGTCCACCGCGTACCGGGCCGACCAGCTGATGGCGGACATCGTCCGCATGGCGCTGCGCGGGACGCCGCAGGACGCGGCCCGCGTACAGGAGGCGACGCGCGCGTTCGTGCGCACCGTGCGCGAGCGCAGGCAGGATGGCGCGACGCTGCTGGTCAGCTCCAACGGGCGCGGGAAGATCGAGGTGCTCGAGCAGCTGCCCGAGCGCACGCCGAAGTCCGCGGCCCGGATCGCGCCCATCTCCGAGCCGCCCCTTTCGCGCGCCGCGGGGCAGGGAACGCTCGCCGATCGCGTGGCGTCGCTGGAGAAGCGGCTGGGCGAGCTCGAGACTGGCTTCGCGCGCATTGCCGCGAGCAGTGCGGAGGAGCGGGTCGCGCTGCTCGAGGGGCGCTTCACCGCGCTGCAGTCGCGCACCGATCTGGCGGGGCCGATGATGGAGGCGCACCCCGGCGGGCCAGCGACGATGGAGCTGTCGCGCACGCCGGGCGCGCCGCGGCGGACCACGGCGGTCGAGGCCTTCGCGGAGGGCCTGCGCGACGAGCTGCGCGCGCGGGTGACCGAGCAGCTGCAGCACGCTCGCCGTGCGACGGAGATCTGCGACAAGGCCGCGGCGCTGGCGGCCGAGGCGGAGAGCGTGCTCGGCGCGCCTCGCGACGGCACGGCGCAGCGCCTGCGGCTGACGGCGGCGGCGACGGCGGCGCGGATGACTGGGCTTTCGCGCGTGGCGGAGGAGGTCGATCTCTACCAGCCGGCCGATCTCGGCATCGCCTCGCAGCTGGTGGGGCGGCTCGAGGACGGGCCCGCGCGCATCGACACGCCCGACCCGGCGACGCCGCTGCAGCTGCAGGCCGAGGCGCTGGTGCGCGCCGCGCGCGGCGCGGACGCAGAGGACCGCGCGAACTGGCTGCGGCGCGCGGCGGCGCTGTGCGGGTGGACGCTCATCGAGCCCGAGGTCGGCGGCGGGGTGCACCCGGACCTGGCGCAGGTCATCCAGGGCGGCGGCGGCGGATCGGCGGTGGTGGCGGTGGCCGCGCCCGGGCTGCGCCGCAACGACGGCTCGGTGTTGGTGCGCGCGCGGGTGCTGACGAGCGTGGCGGAAACGGCCGACGAAGAGGTGGAAGTGCTGGCGTCCTCCGGCGCGGGCGAGAGCGAGCTCGCGGCAGGCGCGCGGGGCGCGACCGCGCACCAGTCCGCCGCAGCGGGCGCGCGCGACTCCGTGAGCGCGCCCGGCTCCACCTCCGACGCCGCGCCCGCCTCCGGCTCCGCACCCACCTCCGACGCCGCGAACGTGTCCGCCCTCCCGAACACCTCCGGCTCCCCGACTCCGTCCTCGCCGGCCACGCGCGAAATCACGCTGGCGCCCGCCTCGACGAGCACGCCCGACTCCACCGACGCGGTTCACTCAGGGAGCTCCTCCAACTCCGCGCTGCTGCCGGACTCTGCGAGGACGCAGGACCCTGCCCCCAAGCCGGACTCTGCCGGCGCCCTCGACGCTGCGAGCGCATCCGACTCCGCAAACGCCTCCGGCTCCGCCGGCGCTCCTCACTCGACGGGTCAGCCAAACCCGCCGAGTGGTCAGGACTTCGAGCGCCGGCGCGATCCTGCGAGCGAGCGCGATCCTGCAGCCGCGATCGCTTCGGCGAGCGCTTCCGCTCTGGCGGATGCAGAAGCGGTGCCCTTTGGCGACCTCGCTGGAACCGGCGACATTTCTCCCGGCGAAGCGGAGGCGGCCGCGGTCGCCGCGGCGCGGGTGCCGAAGGTGGTCGGCGACGAGGCGGTCACTCTCGACACCGCGCTCGCGGCGCAGGTGGCGCTCGCCGTCAAGACCGAGGTGAGCACCGACTCCGAATGGGCGCAGGTCGCCCGCGGCCCCGATGGGTTCGGCGCGCCCGCCGGGCCGGCCGCTCCGCCTCGCTCTCCGCCTCCGGTCGAAGAGGACGACTACGAGGTCTCGGACGCGGACGTCGAGGAGATCCAGGATCTCGACCCGGGCCCCGATCGCAACAGCTAGTCCGCAGCCCGGCGCCCCCGAGCCCTGGCTCTGCGGCACAGTTGCTCAAGGCTGCGCGCGAGCGCTGGGCGACCCGCGACGCGCGCGCAGGAAGTGAACCTCGTAAGCCGTCGCCGAGCGCTCGTCACGCCGCAGCGTCCAGGGTACGGAGTGGTCCTCGGAAAACTCTGTCCAGCCGAGGCCTGCGAGCTCGCTGCGCAGCGCGTCCGGGCCGTCGAGCCGCTCGCCTTCGTCCACGATGCCGTCGCGCCAGGCGTACGGGGTCGCGAGCAGCAGCTCCCCGCCGGGCGCCGCGAGCTGGTGCAGGTGGTGCAGCAGCGCGCGCGGCGAGCGGACGTTGTCGAGCAGGTTCATCGCCGCCACGCGCTCGAAACTACCCGGCGCGAACGGCGGGTCGAGCGCGTCGGCGCAGATGAGATGCACCTGCGGCGCCGCGGGCGCGGCGATGACCGCCGTCGAGTAGCTGCGCCCCGACGTGCGCCGCGCGTAGCGCACCGGCTCGCCGCGCAGGATCCTCCGCGCCACCCGCAGCGCCGCGAGGCTTTGGTCCACGCCCACCACCAGGTCCGCGCGCAGCGAGGCAAGCCCGCGGCCCACGCCGCAGCCGAGCTCGAGCGCCGTGCCGACGCGCTCGCCAGCCGAGAGCCTCGAGGCCAGCCCCGCGAAACCCGGCGCGAGCGGCGGGTCGGCCCGATCGCCCCAGCTTGAGTCGAGATAGGTCGAGAGCTGCTCGGCGCCGTGCGCGAGCATCCCTCCGTCGGGGCCGGCCGAGGCGAGCAGCGCCAGCGCCTCGGGCTCCAGCGAGACGAGCCCGAACGCCTCCAGCTGCGCGAAGTCGCGCAGCAGCACTGGCACGCCGTCGATGATCGGATAACGCCGCTCGCAGCCGAGGCAGCGCAGCGTGCCCTCCAGCGACTCGTCGCCGGACAGATAGCCGCCGGGCAAGAGCTCGAGCGTAGACAATTCGAGGCCGCGCTCCGAGTGCCGCCGGCACGCGGGGCAGATCAGCGGCAGGAGCGCCGGCAGATCGACGCGCGTCGCCTATCCCGCCATCTGCGCTTCGAGCTGCTTGGCTGCGGGGTAGCTCGGCCAGATGAGCAGCGCATCGCCGACCAGCCGCTTCGCCTCGCGCCTCGCTCCGCTGTCCTGCTCGCTCTTCCAGCGCGTCCACTGCTCCTGCGCCTGGGCGACGAGGTCCTCGACCTCGCCGCGCAGCTCTCCGGTGCGGTTCGCATTGAGGAAGGGCGCCTCCGTCCTGCCGCTCTCCGCCGCATCGCCGATCTTGAACGGGTGCGCGGCGCGCTTGCCGTCGCCGTAGCGGGCGAGCACCAGGTACCAGCCGCGCCCCTCGCGCGAAGTGACGTTGTCGATCACTGCGGTCACCGCGGGCGCGACCGCCACCGCGGTGGTGAAGTCCGCCCTGCCGGCGAGCGCGTCGGCGAGCTCGTCGCCGAAGATCTGGTGATCGCTGGCGACGATCTCGTAGGCGGCGGCGCGCGGGTCGCGCTCCCAGTAGAGGCGCAGGCCGTCCCAGGTCTGGGTAGCGCCCTGCATGCGCGCGTCAAGCTGCTCCTCGAGCGGGACTGAGGTGGGCGGCGGCGGCACGGCGGCAGAGGTCGCCGCGGGCTTCGCCGCAGGTGCAGCCGACCGGCGCGCGGGAGCCGGGGCAACACCCGCGCGCGGCGGCGGCGCGATGGCGGGCGCGCTCGATCCCGCCGGCGCGGCGATGCGGAAGGTCCCCGTCCTGCTGGCGCGGTTGCGCATGATCGAGAGCTGGAACGACTCTTCCGACCCACCGTCGGGCGTAGCCTCGAAGCGCGCCGCCTTCACGGTGCCGTCGTCGAACACCATCGCGACGCCGTAGTAGCGCGCCTCTCCCTGCGCCGTGATGTCGTCCACCACCGAGTGCACCTCGCCGCCTACCTTGGCGAAGAAGCACTCCTCGGTGCCGCCGAGGAGCTGCGCCGCCTCCAGCTCTTGGGGCGTCAGCTTCCGGGCCGCGACGAAGATCTGGTACGAGGCGACGCCCTCGATCGGGATCCACGAGAGGGCGATTCCATCGGCGCTCTGCCGCTGCGGGACCAGGACGACATTGAGGGGCATGAGGAGTCTCTCCGCGCTGTGACTTGGCGTTCTATCAAAGTCCGTCTTTCGTGCGGGCGACCCAACCTCCGGACCGCCCATTCGCACGGCGGTGGTTGACTTCAATCAGGCGCTGGTCTATTTCGCCGCGGGTTTCGACATCCGGGGAGGAGCCGGCTTCGCCGGCGACGGGTCGGAGCCGCAAGCGGAGACATTCCAGCGAGGAGTGCAGCAAATGGCGCGTGATCTGGGCACCAAGTACAACTGCTTCAAGTGCAGCACGAAGTTCTACGACTTGAAGAAGCCGGTGCCGACCTGCCCGAAGTGCGGCGCCGATCAGCGCGACATGCCGGTGGTGAAGCCGCTCTCGGCCGCCAAGCAGCGCGCCGCTGCGGCCGCTGCAGCCGCCGCTGCCACCGCGCCCAAGGAGGCCGAGGAGACCGACGTGCCGGTCGCCGAGGAAGGCGCTGAGGAAGAGGAAGAGGACGACGCAGAGGAAGAAGTCGACGCCGAGTAGCGTGGCCCGGCGGCTTACGCGGCCTTTTCCACTTTCGAGTCTTTCAGCCAGTCGGGAACGGTGTCCTTGCGGTAGATGAAGATGGCGTCGTAGGGGCACGCCTTCTCGCACTCGCGGCAGCCGGTGCAGTTCTTCTCAATCACCCGCACGATGCCGAGAAAGCTGCTCGGGTCCTTGACCGGCACCATCTCGAGCGCCTCGAACGGGCAGCGCTCGACGCATTTCTCGCAGCCGGTGCAGGCCTGCTCGTAGACGAAGGCGATGGGCCGCTCGTTCTTCTTCAGCATGCGCTGCACGTTGCCGTACTGGTCGAGGATGGCATCCACCGGGCAGACCGGCCCGCAGGCACCGCAGTCGATGCACAGCTCGCTGAAGATGATGTGCAGACCCTTGCGATCCCCGATGATGGCGTCCGTCGGGCAGCGCTTCACGCAAGCGGTGCAGCCGATGCACGTCTCGATGATCCGGAAGGCCATCTGGAATTTCTAACACGACCCCTGCCGCGCCGGCTGCGACTTTTTAGCCCGCGGGCCCCTGCCCTGATCAGGCGGCCAGCCAGCCTGGCAGCCGGTAGAGCATCACGTACACCATCACGCCGGTCAGCGAGACGTAGGCCCAGATCGGGAAGGTCCACACCGCCACGCGCTTATGCGCCGCGAACGAGCGCCTTACCGCCGAGAGCCACATCGTCCGCAGCACCAGCGGCAGCGCCACCACGGCCAGCACGGTGTGCGTGCCGAGCAGGAGGTAATAGAAAGTCTTGATCGGGCCCTGCAGCGGAAAGCGGTGCACGCCGGTGAGCGCGAAGCGCGTCAGGTAGCCGACGAGGAAGAGCGTGGACGAGGCGAACGCCAGCGTCATGCACTTCCAGTGCAGCCCAATCCGTTTGGTGCGGATGGCCCAGTAGCCGGTGAACAGCGCGCACGCACTCAGCGCATTGAACGAGGCGTTGACCGACGGCAACACCTCGCCGAGCGTCATCCGCGCCCGCTGCCGGTGAGCGAGCGCGCGTCGCGCAGCAGCCGGTCCTGATCATCGGCGTCGTAGTAGCCGCGGATCTGCCCGTGCCGATCGACCAGCACCAGCTTCTCGCCGTGCATGATGTCGAAGGCCTCGACGTGCACGTCGGCGTCCGATGCGTCCGCCTTCGGTTCCCGGCCATCGGCGGCGGTTCCTGGGACCGGCACCTTCGCCATCGCCACGTGGAAGCCCTTGACCACGGTGCGCTCCACCTCGGCCTGCGGGCCGGTGAGAAAGTGCCACAGCCCGTCGCGCGCGCCGAAGGTCTGCGCATAGGCGAGCAGCTTCTTCGGGTCGTCGCGCTCGGGATCGACCGAGATGGAGAGCAGCCCGATGTTGCCGCCCTGCTCGAGCGGCACCAGCCGGTCCTGCAGGTGCTTGAGCTTCTGGGTGAGCCGCGGGCAGGCGTCGGCGCAGCTGGTGAAGATGAAGTCGGCGACCCAGACGCGACCCTCCAGATCGCTGCGGCCGAAGGCGCGGCCGTGCTCGTCGATGAGCTTGAAGGACGGCAGCTCCGCGAGGACGGGAAGCTTGGGCGCGGCGGCGGGGGTCAGGAGAAGGACCGACACGGGGACGGCCAACGCCAGCGCGGCGAAGACCAACCAGGCCGGCGAGAGAGCGAGCTTGCGCGGGGCGGCGAGTTCCATGGGACCGCGTGAAAGCCACGTCGACCCGCCCGTGTCAAGGGAAGGCGGCGAAGCGCCCAGGGGCAGCTCGAGCCCCCCGCGGCTTTGCTGGCCAGCTCTACCGCCAGCGCGTGAGGAGTGCCTCGCGGTCGAAGAGCCGGACCGCCAGCGCGATGAGCGCGACGTCCGCCAAGAGCGCGCCGGCGGCGAACCCGAGATAGAAGCCGGGCCCCAGCGAGATGCGGCCCGCCAGCTGCACCACCAGGAGCCCGAGCAGCGGCACCACCGTGGACGCGGCGACGTTCTGCGCCGCCCGCGGGTCGACGATGCGCGCCGACACCACCACCGCGAGCGTGTTGCCGAACAGCGAGAGCAGCGGCGACAGCACCAGGGTGGCGAACAGCCACGAGCGGTCGGGGAGCGGGAACGCACGCAGATGCGGCCAGGCCGCCGCGTCCACGCCGGCGCAGAAGAGCGCCGCCGCCACCCAGGTGATGCCGATGGCCGGCACCAGCGCTGCCACGCTCTTGCCGATGATGATCTCGAGTGTGGACACCGGCGTCGCCAGGAGCGGCTCCAGCGTGCGCCGCTCGCGCTCGCCACCGATCGACTGTGCGGCCAGCAGGATGGGGAGGAAGATGGGCAGCACCAGGAACATCGGAAGCCAGTTCTTCGCCAGCACCGCCACCAGCGCCGCGACCGGCGAGGCCGCCTGCACGCCGTAGAGATCCTCCAGCCAGTAGAGCGCCTCCGTCGGCGCGGCGCGCACCAGCCACGCCAGCAGTGCCACCGGCACCACCACCACCGTCGCCGGCAGCGAGGTCATGCTGAGCAGGAGGACCGGCGAGCGGCGCATCTCGAGCAGCTCTTTGCGGACGATCAGGAGCGCGCTCTTCATCCCGGGCCCGTGCCTGCCGAGCCTGGCTCGTCGCCCGCGAGACCCAGGGCGCGCGCCTCGGCGAGCAATTGCAGATAAGCGTCCTCGAGCGGATCGCGATCGGGCGCAACCCCGACGATGCGCGCGCCCACCGCGACCAGCGCCGCCACGGCCTCGGGGATCTCGCAGCGCGGCTCGAGCAGCAGCGTCCGGCCCTCGACGCGCACCCGCCCGAGCTCCGCCGCACGCGCCGCCGCCGCTGGGTGCGGCGCCGCCAGCTCGATGCGTATCCGCCCCTTCTGCGCGCGCTCGATCGGATGCACGGCAATCAGCCGCCCCGCGATGAAGGCGGCCCGTGAGCAGAGCCGCTCCACCTCGGCGAGGTGATGGGTGCAGAGCACCAGCGTCCGCTGCTCGCGCGCGAGCTCCTCGATCAGCGTGCGCACCTCGCGCGTCGCCTCCGGGTCGAGCCCGACGGTGGGCTCGTCGAGGAAGATCACCTCCGGCTCGTGGATCAGCGCGCGCGCGATGGCGAGCTTCTGCTTCATCCCGCGCGAGAGCTCGGCGAAGGGCCGGTCGGCGTGAGCGGCGAGCGCGAAGCGGTCGAGCAGCCGCCCCGCGCGGGTGGCGGCATCGCTCTTCGATACCCCGTAGAGCCCGGCAAAAAAGAGCAAGTTCTCGCGCGCGCCCAGCCGATCGTAGAAGCCGGGGCTCTCGGTGAGCAGCCCGACGCGGCGGCGCAGCGCCGCACCTCCGGTCAGGAGATCCAGCCCTGCCACCGTGCCGCTTCCCGAGTCCGGCGCGTAGAGCCCGGCCAGCATCCGCAGCGTGGTGGTCTTGCCGGCGCCGTTCGGCCCGAGCAGGCCGAAGATCTCACCGCCGAGGACTTCGAGGGAGACATCCTCGACCGCCTTGACCTTGCGCGCCCAGAAGCCGACCCGGAAGGTCTTGCTCAGGTGCTCCGTTCGGATCGCGACCGCCATCGGGAGCCACCGTACCAAGATCCCCGCTCGACGCAACGAACAAGACGGTTTCTTGCCAAGGATCAGGGCTGGTGACAGAAGTTGTCACTCGAGGGACAGAACTTGGCGCTGCCAGACGGAGCAAGGCCTTCAAACCATTGGATTTACTTAATGAAATCCTTGGCTCAGCAGTTGCTACAGGTTGGGCACAGTCCCCCCTAAGGAGTCACAAAATGAAGAAGCTTGCCAAAGGTTTCACCCTGATTGAGCTGATGATCGTCGTCGCCATC
>JAYWBT010000185.1:0-27435 GCA_043781235.1 Deltaproteobacteria bacterium | reverse complement strand
ACCGACCAGCCGCTTGACCCGCACGTGGCCGAGGTCGGGATCGACCAGCACTTCGACGAACTGCGCACCGAAGGAGTGCAGTGACCATGCTGGCGCTCGGGCGTGGGCCCGGTGGCGCGGCGCTCTTCGACGGGCGCGCCGCCCGCGCGGCGGACCTCAACGCGTCCTCACCAAGAGCGCGAACAGAAAGATGACGGAACTCGGCGACCCCACGCCTCCCGCGACGGCTCTCATTGGAGCGAGAGCGTGAGGGAGCGTGAGCGTGAGGCATTCAGCGCGGCCGCAGCTCAAGGTATGCCGCGCTGACCGCGAAGCGCACCAGCCGCGCCACCTCCGGCCGGTCGAGCCCGCCGGGGCACTCGGCGGCCACCAGCGCGAGGGCGGCGGCGGGGTCGGCGCAGACGGCGAGTCCGGCGCGATCGGCGCTCTCGCGGATGCCGAGCGCGAGCGACTCCCAGTTCGTCGGCACCTCGGCCGCGGCGCGCGCGGCCAGGGGCGCGAGCCGCGCGCGCGTCTCGGGCGACAGCTGGGCGGCCAGCAGCGAGGAGAGTGCCGCGTCGGCCGCGGGCAGGCGGGTGAGATCGGTACCGGCTGGCGCGCAGAGCCGGACGAGCTCGCCGGCCAGCGCGGCCAGCTTCGCCGCCGGAAGGGGCGCGAGCGCGTGCGTGCCGCGGCGGATGTGCCCGAGCGCGCGCGCAAAGAGGAAGCGCTGCTGGCGCGGGGTGAAGCGCTTGGGCACCTCGGCGCCGACCAGCAGGCCCGGCGGCTCGGTGGCCACCGCGGACACCACCGCGGGCTCGGCCTTGGCGAGGAAGAGCTGCGGCTCGGCCATTCCGAGAGCGCGCGCGATGGCGCTCACCACCCGGCGCACAGGGTTGTCGCCCTTTACCACCGCGCCGCGGGCGGCCAGCTCGGTGGGGAGCGCCCGTGCGATCTCGGGGGCGGCCCCCGCGAGCAGCTCGCGCACCGCACCCTCGTCTCCCGGCGCGTGGACCGCGGCGCCGTCGGCGAGCTGTGGTAGCTCGGCGGGCGGGGGCTTCGCGGCGGCCGCCTCGTAGAGCGACTTCTCCGCGGGGCCCGCGAGGTTCAGCCCGGCGAGCGCGGCCGCGGCGCTGAAGGCGGCGTCGACGTTGCCGGTGGCCTGGAAGAGCTCGACCAGCTTCTGCAGCGACTCCTGCTCGGGCGGCGTCATCTCGAGCAGCGCGCGATGTGCGGCGATGGCCTCGTCGGGAGCGCTGTGCGTCGAGAGGTCCGCGAGGTGGCGCAGCGCCGCGCGATTGCGCGGCTCGAGCTGGACGGCGCGCCGGAATGCCGCCAGCGCCTGGTCGTGCCGGCCCAGTGCGAGCAGCGAGCGAGCACGCTCGTCGGCCCACTCGGCGAGCTGCGCGCGCGAGGGTCCCTCGGGCAAGGCCTGCGGGAAGGCCTCGAGCAGCCGTTGGTAAAAGCGCTCCGCCTCCGGCTGGGCCAGCGCGCGCACGCCCGGCGCGAGCTTGAGCAGCAGCGTAGGCTCGAGTTGATCGAGGCTCCCGCCAAGCAGCGGCAGCGCCTTCTCGACGTCGCCCAGGTCGGCATAGAGCCGGCCCAGGCGCGGCCCCCACTCTCCCGCGCGCGCGTCGCCCCGGCCGAGCTGCAGGCGCAGCGCGAGCGACTCTGCGGCCTCCTGCACGTGGCCGAGCGCTTCGGCCGCGTCGGCGCGCAACTCGAGCGCGGGCAAGCTCTGCGGGTCGCGCGCGAGCGCGGTGCCGGTCGCCGCGAAGGCGCCGGGGCGGTCGTCGAGCTCGCGCAACCGGATCAGCGCGGCGTGCGCCCAGGCCGCGGCGCCCAGCCTCGCGTCGGCGTGCGCGGCCCCGACCTTCTCGAAGATGGCGATCATCGACGCGGCGTCGGGCAGGAGCCCGTGCAGCCTGACCGCGGCCTCGGCATTGTTGGGATCGTGCTCGAGCACGCTGGTCAGGTGATGCACCGCCTCGGTGTTCTCGCCCAGGTCCACCGCGAGTAGCGCCGCCTCCACCAGCGCCCCGACGGCGAGGTGCGGGTCGTGCGAGAGGCTGGCCTCGCGGGCGAGCAGCCTCATCACCTCGTGCTTGTCCCCGGTCAGCTCGGCGAGGTGCCGCGCGCCCGTCACCGCGAGCAGCGAGTCAGGGTCGCTCGCCAGCGCCTGCTGGTACGCAGCGCCGGCCGCTTCGAGCTTCCCCTCCTCGGTGAAGATCTCCGCCTGCTGCAGGCAAAGCGCGGCTTTGGTGTCGTCGTCGGCAAACGCGCAGCGGAAGGCGAGGTGCTCGGCCAGCAAAGTCTTTTGTCCCGACGCGCGCAGCGCCTCCTCGACCAGGTCGAGCGCGACGCGGTCTTGCGGGTTGAGCGCGAGAGCGCGCCGGTACTCGGCCACTCCCTGGTCACGATCGCCCGCGGCGAGCCGGTCCTCGGCGGATTCGGCGCGCAGGAGCGCCGCCCAGCGCGGGTCCTGGCAGCGGCTGGCGAGCTTGCCGCGCAGCTCGGCGCGCTCCTTCCGCGCCTCCTGGCCATGGTCCTGCTCGATCAGGTTGAGCAGCTCCGCGGAAGCCTCGAGGTCTCCTGGCGCCTCGGATAACAGCGCGCGCAGGAGCTGCGCGGCTTTGCCCGGCTGGCTGGCGCGGCGCGCGTAGAGCGAGGCGGCCCAGCGGCGCGCTTCGTTGCGCTCGGTCATCGGCTCGGCGACGGCGGCGAGGCGCTCGTAGGCGTCGGCCGCCTCGGCGAAGGCGCCGGTCCACGAAAGCAGGCGCGCGAGGTGGGCCAGCGCGAACGCGGCCGGCGGGTACGCTTCTGCGGCGGCCGCGTAGAGCTCGGTTGCCCGGCGCGGATCGCCCACGCGCCATTCCGCCAGCTCGGCGGCCCGACCGTACGCTTCGGCGCGGGCGTGGCCTTCGGGCACCGCCTCGGCGATCTGCACCAGCACCGCCAGCGCCGCCGCGAAATCGCCGCGGCGCAGCTGCAGGCGCGCCAGGCGCCGCAGCACCGCGAGGTCGACGCCGCCGAGCGCCAGAGCCTGCGCGCAGGCCTGCACGGCTTCGTCGCTCCAGGCCTTCGCCTTCGGGCGCGCAACCTCCGGCGGGCCCTCTCCGGCGACGGCCGGTGCTCCATCCGAGAGCTGCTCCAACAGCGCGGCGCGCTCGGCATAGAGCGCGGCGGCCCGCTCGGGCTCGGCGCTGCGCGCCTCCTCCGCCAACAGCTCGATGCGCTCGACGATGGGCAGGCCGGGCAGGGCGAGCAGGGCGACGCGCGCCGACGGCGACTGCGGGTCCACGCCGCGCGCTTTGCGCAAGAGCGTGTTCGAGCGCTCGTCGTCGCCCACCGCGCGCGACAGCTCGCTCGCCTCGACGAGGAGGTCGGCGGCGTCGGCGCCCTGGGTGTTGTCGGCGCGCGCCTCGAGTGCCTGCGCGAGCTGGGGGAAGTCGCCGGCGCGGAAGGCGAGCGTGGTCCAGGTCTCGAGCCAGCGAGGGCTGGTGAGGCCGCGCGCCATCTCGGCCGCGCGGCGCGCGATCGGGAGCGCGCGGGCGCGCGGCGAGTCGGCGGACTCCTCGGCGGGGAGATCGGAGAGCAGCGCGGCGGCGCGCGCGAGGAGCTCGGCGCCCTGCGCGCGGGGCAGCTGCGCCGAGGCTTCTTCCAGGATCTGGGCCAGCTCCTGCTGCTGGCCGAGGAGCGGCAGCGTCCGCTGCAGGAGCCGGAGCGCACCCGCGCTGCGCGGCACCAGCGCCAGCGCCTTGCGCGCCATCGCCACCGCTTCCTCGCGGTTGCCGGCGCGCTCCAGCCACGCGCCCGCCTCGAGGAAGTGCGCCGCCGCCTCGTCGGGGGCGTGCTCGACCAGGGCCTCGCCGAGAGAGACGTACCGCTCGGCGGCGGCGGGAGCGTCGCGTAGCGCCACCATCCGCGCGTGCAGCGCGATGGCCGCCGCGTCGCCCGGGTTCTCCGCCAGCGCATCGGAGATCAAATTTTCGCGCTCGAGGTCGTCCGAGAGCAGCATCGCGCTGCGCAGCTTGAGGTGGGCGCGCTCGCTGGCCTCGACGCAGCCTTCGGCACGGTGCCGCAGCACCTCGGCCAGGTCGGAGGAGCGCTGCTGCTCCGCCAGCTCCGACTGCAGCGCCAGCAGGGCGCCGTCGCGTCGGTTGTCCTGCAGCGCGCTGCGCACCTCGGCGAGCCCTTCGGCCGCGCGCGCCAGGCGGTACGCGGCGAGCGAGGCCACCAGCACGCGCTCGGAGGGGCTCTGCGTGCGCTCGGCGCGCAGCCGGTAGAGGCGCAGCACCGCCTCCCAGTCGTTGGCTCGCCGGGCCCGCACCAGCATGGCGAGGAAACCGACCGGGTCGTTGGAGTCGGCCTGGTGCAGCTTGTGCACCGCCTCCTCGTGAAGCGCCTCGAGCTCGGCGGTGGCGGGGCGCGCAGGCTCGGTGGGCGGCGCGAGCCCGGTATCGGCAGGCTCGCCCAGCAGCGCCTCGATCAGCAGGACGGCGAGCCGGAGAAGTTGGGCGCGCTGCACGCCGTCGCGGCAGGCGTCCGCCGCGCGCAGCGAGAGCTGCACCGAGCGCAGGCGGTCGCCGTCGCGCTGCGCCTGCGCGATCGCGGCGCGCAGCAGCGCGGGATGGTCGGGCGCGAGCGCGAGCGCCTGCTCGACGAGCTTCGCCGCCTCGGCGGGCTGGCCGAGATCGCGCTCGAGCAGCGTGGCCTGCGCGCGCAGGGACTCCGCGCGCTGCGCCGGATCCTTCAGCTGCGCCTCCTCACAGCGGTGCAGCGCGACCGTCTTCTCGTAGCGTCCCGCGCCCGCGAACAATCGGCGCGCTGCCTCTAGGTTCGGGCGGTAGGCGGGGTTGAGCGAAAAGGCGTTCTGGTAGCAGATGGCGGCGCTCTTCGAGTCGCCCAGGCGGTCGATGAAGATGCGCCCCATCGCGTAGTGCACCGGCGCGGCGCCCGGCGTGTGGCCCAGCGCGCGCACCTCGGCCTCCAGGTGCAGGATGACGTCGCGGGCGGAGGCGACCTCGGCGTCGGTGGGTTCGCGCCGGGGAAGGGGGGCCGGCAGCTCGGTCGTGATGATCGGATCCATGCGCGCGAGCGTACCAGAGACGTCGCTGCCCGGCTGTCTACAGCCCCGCGGCCGCGCGCGCCGCGCGCTCGATCTCCGGCAGCAGTTGGCGGACGGCCGCGATGTCGAGGTGCAGCTCGCGGTCCTCCTCCATGTGCGGCACCCGCGCGCGAATCACCTCGAGCGCGGCGCGCGCTCCCGCGCCCGCCTGCAGCGGCCTGCGGAAGTCGAGCGCCTGCGCCGCGACCAGCAGCTCGATGGCGAGCCCGGTCTTCGCGTTCTCCACCACCGTGCGGGCCTTGAGCGCCGCGGTCATTCCCATACTGACGTGGTCCTCGCGGCCGGCCGACGACGGGATGGTGTCCACGCACGCCGGATGCGAGAGCACCTTGCTCTCGGCCGCCAGCGCCGCCGCGGTGACCTGCGCGATCATGAAGCCGGAGTTGAGCCCGGAGTTGCGCGCGAGGAACGGCGGCAGCCCCGAGAGCGACGGGTTCACCAGCTGCTCGACGCGCCGCTCGCTGATGGTCTGTAGCTGCGTGCAGGCGATGGCAAGCAGGTCCAGCGCCTGCGACACGGGCTGTCCGTGGAAGTTGCCGCCGCTCACGATCAGCTCGCCCTCGAGGTCGGGCTGCCCGTGGCCCTCGGCGAAGACGAGCGGGTTGTCGGTGGCCGCGTTCGCCTCGATCGAGAGGGTCCTGCGCACGAACGCGAGCGCGTCGCGGGCGGCGCCGTGGACCTGGGGGGCGCAGCGCAGGCTGTAGGGATCCTGCACCTTCTCGCAGCTGTGGTCCTGGTGGCTGGCGTTGATCTCGCTGCGGGCGAGCAGGGCGCGCAAATCCGCCGCGACGCCGATCTGCCCCGCGTGCCCGCGGACGCGATGGATCGCCGCGAGGAACGGCTTGTGCGATCCCTTGAGGCCCTCGACGGTCATCGCGCAGGCGATGTCCGCGATGCGCGCCGCCTGCTCCGCCTCGAGCAGCGCGAGCGCGCCCACCGCCTGCATGGCCTGCGTACCGTTGACGAGCGCGAGGCCCTCCTTCGCCTCGAGCACCACCGGAGAGAGCCCGGCCCGCCGCAGCGCCTCGCGGCCCGGCATCCGCTCGCCGCGGAAGAACGCCGCGCCTTCGCCGATCAGCACCAGCGCGAGATGCGCGAGCGGCGCCAGATCTCCCGACGCGCCGACCGAACCCTTGCCGGGCACCACCGGGATCACCTCGCTCGCGAGCATCGCCAGGAGCAGGTCGAGCGTGCTCTCGCGGATGCCGGAGAACCCGCCCGCCAGCACGTTCGCGCGCAGGATCATCAGCGCGCGCACCTCGGGCAGCGGCAGCGGCTCGCCGGTGCCCGCCGCGTGGCTCAGGATCAGGTTGCGCTGCAGCCGTTGTAGGTCCGGCCGCGCGATCGACACCTCCGCCAGCGTGCCGAACCCGGTGTTGATGCCGTAGGTCGGGACCGATCCCTCGGCGATGCGGTCCACCAGCCGCCGCGCCGCCCGGACCCGCTCCCGCGCCGCGGCGGTGATCTCGACCGCCGCGCCACCGCGTGCCGCCAACGCCACCTGCTCCAGCGAGAGCTGCGTTCCGTCGAGCGTGATCGGCGCGGCGCTCAAACTGCGCCTCCGGCAACGGCGGGAGGGATCGACATGCCGCGCCTTTTACACCATTTACGCGGCGGCCCCATTGCTTCTAATGTACCAGGCAGCTCTCTCTTGAAAGGGGTCTCCTCAATGCGGTCGTTCGTTGCGGCAGCCGCCGTGCTGCTTCTCGCTTTCGCTGCCCGCGCCGCCGATACGGCCGCTCCGGTCGTCGCGCACACGCCCGTCAAGAGCATCACCGCCGGTGCCAGGTTCGTGCAGGTCTTCGCCAGGATCACCGACGAGAGCAAGTTCTATCCGCAGGTATTCTACCGCTACGCGCCGGGCGACTATGCGAAGCCCGTCGATATGAAACCGGTGAAGGGCCAGAAGGACCAGTTCGGCGGCAACGTCCCGGTGCAGGGCCCCTATGTCGAGTACTACCTCGAGGCGTACGACGAGTTTGGCAACGGCCCCGGCCGCGCCGGCGACCCCGACCATCCCTTCCGCGTAGACACCGGCGGCGAGGTGGCGCAGGCCGAGCCCGCGCCGGCCAGGGCCCAGCCCGCGCCGCTGCGCCTCGCGCCGAAGCCCACTCCAGTCGCGCAGGCGCCCTCGGGCGGCCGCACCTGGACCTGGATCGTCGGCGGCGTTGGCCTCGGCTCGCTGGCCGGCGGACTGCTCGCGGGCGCCGCGGTGAAGACGGCGGATAACGCTTACAATGCGCGCCTCCACGACACACCCAATAACCCGGTCACGCTGCAGTCGCAGTACGACGCCAATCAATCGCTGGGCACCAAGGCGACCATCCTCACCATCGCCGGCGCGGGACTCCTCGCCACCTCGGTCGCGCTCTTCTTCCTCGAGGGGCCCTCGTCGGACGCGAGCGGCAACAACAACAGCGCGCGCCCCACGCCGAAGGGCAAGTCGAAGGACGAGGGCGGCAGCGGGCTGCAAGGCTCGCTGGTCCCGCTGAGCGGCGGCGCCGCCCTGGCGCTGCAGGGAACCTTCTAGGTCCTCACGTGGCGCTCATCGTGCAGAAGTACGGCGGGACCTCGGTGGGCGACGCCGACCGCATCCGCAACGTCGCCCGCCGCGCCATCGCCGCCCGCAAGCAGGGGCACGACGTGGTGGTGGTCGTCTCGGCCATGTCCGGCGAGACAAACCGGCTGCTGAAGCTCACCGGAGAGATCTCCAGGCGGCCCAGCCAGCGCGAGCAGGACGTGATCGTCTCCACCGGCGAGCAGGTGACCATCGGTCTGGTCGCGCTCGCCATCCAGGAGCAGAAGGGGAAGGCGCGCAGCTTCCTCGGCCACCAGGTCCGCATCCTCACCGACTCTACCTTCGGCAACGCGCGCATCAAGAGCATCGACGGCGAGGGGCTCTTCGCGAGCCTCAAGCGCCGCGAGATCGCGGTGGTCGCCGGGTTCCAGGGCATTGACCAGGACGGCAACATCACCACCCTCGGACGCGGCGGCTCGGACACCACCGCGGTCGCGCTGGCGGCGGCGCTCAAGGCGTCGGCCTGCGAGATCTACACTGACGTGGACGGCGTCTACACCACCGACCCGCGCATCTGCGATCGAGCGCGCAAGCTGAAGCGCGTCGCCTACGAAGAGATGCTGGAGCTCGCCTCGGTCGGGTCGAAGGTGCTGCAGATCCGGTCGGTCGAGTTCGCGATGAAGTACAAGGTCCCGCTCTGGGTGAAGTCGAGCTTCACCGACGACCCCGGCACGCTGATCACCGAGGAGGACGAAGCGATGGAGGACGCACTGGTCTCTGGCATCGCCGTCACGCGCGACGAAGCGCGCTTCGTCATCCGCAACGTCCCCGACAAGCCGGGCCTGGCGGCGAAGATCTTCGGCACGCTGGCCCGGCTGGACATCGTGGTCGACGTGATCGTGCAGACGCCTGCGCACGAGGACAAGCGCACCGATCTCGCCTTCACCGTCGGGCGGCTCGACCTGGAGAAGACCCGCGACTGCCTGCGCAAGCTCGCCAAGCAGATCGGCGCGGGCAAGGTCGAGCACGAGGAGGACATCGCCAAGGTGTCCATCGTCGGCGTCGGCATGCGCAACCACGCGGGCGTAGCCGCGAAGATGTTCCAGGTGCTCGCCGACGAGGGCGTGAACATCCGCCTCATCTCGACCAGCGAGATCAAGGTGAGCTGCCTGATCGACGAAAAGTACGCCGAGCTTGCCGTCCGGGCGTTGCATACTGCCTTCGGGCTGGATGCGAAGTCCGCGAGCTGACCCATGCTGATCCGCTGCCGGAAGTGCCAGGCGCTCTACACGCTGCAAGACGGTGTCGCCGGGGCCGGGGCAGCTTTTCGCGTCGAGTGCGGGCGGTGCCTCGAGGTGTTCGAGGCGGCGGGTCCGCGACGCGCCGGGGTCGCGACGCCCGCGCGGGGCCTGGGCGCGGTGAAGCCGCTGCCCAGGGCCGAGCCGTCCACGGCGCTGGAGCGCACGTCGGCCACCGCCGAACTGGAGCGGGCTCTGCGGCCGCGCCGACCCCTCGGCGCGCTCCCGGAAGACGACTTCGCGGCAAGGCTGCGCAAGGCGGCCCGGCGGCGCCGGCAACTCCTGGTTGGCGCGGGCGCGGTGGTCGCGCTGGCCCTCGTGCTCGCGGTGGCGCAGCAGTGGCGGCACCGCTTCGGGGCTTCCCGCGTCGTGCGCGACCGGCTCGAGGCTGCGCGGGTCCGGCTCCTGCTCGACGACGATGACAGCCTGCAGCAGGCCGCGAGCCTCTCCACCGAGGCGGCGCGGCTCGCGCCCGGCGAGGCGCGGCCCGAGGCCGAGCGCGCCTATGCGCTGCTGCTGGTCGCCGCCGCGCACAAGGATCTGGCCGACCGGCTCGAGTCCCAGGGCCGCACCGTCTCGGAGGAGGCCGCGAAGGTGTCGGCGGACAAGCCGGCGGGCTTCGAGGCGCGTCTCGTGGCGCTCGCGCAGGAGGGAGCGCAGCTCTCCTCCGAGCGCGAACCGCAGGTGCGCGAGGCGACTCGGATGCTGCAGCAGGGCGTCGCCGCGGCCAAGGCGGCGCTGGACGACGACCCCGGGGACCCGGCGGGGCTGCGTGCGATGGCGCTCTACTGCGCGCTCACCGACACGGGGGAGCGGGGCGCGCGCTACCTCGAGCAGGCGGAAAAGAAGGCGCCGAACGACGCGCTCGCGGCCTATACCCGAGCGGCGCTCGCGCTTTCGGGTGCGCCGTCGCGCGAGAAGCAGGACCGCGCCCTGTCCGCGCTGGCGGTCGCGCGGCAAGCCGAGCCGCGGCTCTTGCGCGCGGTCTACGATACAGCGGAGATCGCGCTAAATCGGGGAGAGCTGGGGCCTGCCCGCAGTGGTTTCGAGCAGGTCCTCAAGGCGAATCCTCTTCACGAGCGGGCAAAAAGATTGCTCTCCCTGATTCCTCCCCCGCAATAAGCCGGAGTGATAAGCCGGGGTGGTGGCGCGGACAATGGGTTGCAAGGTCTTTGTTCCGCCGCGCAGTAGCGTTCCCCGAATGGGTAGAAGTTTTCCCTGACGCGTGGTCCCCCCGTTGCAACTTCTCCCTGCAGGCGCTCCCATTCCGGCACGGCACGGACGTTGCTCTGAGCGGCCGTATGCTCGCTATCTTCTTCTGGCTCGCGTTCGGGTGCATCGTCCACACCTACGTGCTCTACCCGCTCTTGCTGATCGCGCTCGATGCGCTCGCGCAGGCGCGAGGGGCCTGGGCCTATCTCGGCGGCGACGAGCGCCGCAGGCCACTGGCGCAACTGGGCCTGCCGCACGTCTCGGTGCTGGTGGCTGCCTACAACGAGGCTTCCTGCATCGGCCAGCGCATCGAGAATTTGCTCGACCAGGACTATCCAGCCGACAAGCTGGAGATCCTGATCGGCTCCGATGCCTCGAGCGACGAGACCGACCCCATCGTGCAGCGCTACGCGGCCCGCGGCGTCAAGCTGTCGCGCGGGGAGCGCGCAGGCAAGGCGGGTGTGCTGGCCCGCCTGATCGCGCTCGCCAAGGGCGAGGTGCTGGTGATGACCGACGCCAACACCGAGTTCGAGAGGGACGCCATCCGCCGCCTGGTCCAGCCGCTGCGCGACCCTGCGGTCGGGCTCGTCTGCGGTCGCCTGCGCCTGCACTCGCCGGTGGGCGCGCCGGTGGCGGAGGGCGCGTACTGGAAGCTCGAGAGCCTGCTCAAGATGTACGAGTCGCGCCGCGGCTGCGTGATGGGCGCCAACGGCGGCATCTACGCCGTGCGCAAGCACCTCTTCCCGCCTCTCCCCGCGGGCACGGTGGTGGACGACTTTGTCGCCGCGCTGCGCGTTCTGCAGACCGGCTACGAGGTCCGCTACGAGCCCGAGGCGGTGGCGCACGAGGAGTCCGCGCCCGACCACTCCGGCGAGTACCAGCGCCGCGTCCGCATCGCCGCCGGGTGCTTCCGTGCGCTGGCGCAGTTCAAGGACCTGCTCTCGCTGCGCCACGGCTTCACCGCCTTCGCGCTCTGGTCGCATAAAGTTCTGCGCTGGATCGTCCCGCAGGCGATGATGGTCGCGCTCCTGACCAACTTGCTGCTCGCGCCGGGCAGCCCCTTTTACGCCGCGCTACTGCTGGGTCAGGGAGTCGGCTACGGCTTCGCCGCGCTCGGGCTTCTCGGCGCCTCGCCGCGCAAGTTCCGCAGCCTCGCCGACGCGGCCGCGCACTTCGTCGAGATGAACACGGCGCTGCTGGTTGGCTTTTACAAGTTCAGCCGCGGAGGCCAGGGGCAAACCTGGAACCGCACCGCCCGCACTACCTCCAAGGCGGCGTAGGGGGAACCGCCGGTTCCCCCGGACAGAATGAAAAAAGCCCGGCTGTCTCACACAGCCGGGCCAGAAGTGGTGACCCCAACGGGATTCGAACCCATGTTTGAGGCGTGAGAGGCCTCCGTCCTAGGCCACTAGACGATGGGGCCACATCTTGAAGCTGGTTCTATCATCCTTGCCCGCGCTCTGACATCGCGGCCGTGCGATTGGTTGGGGGACTAGGATTCGAACCTAGATAATGAGAGTCAGAGTCTCATGTCCTGCCGTTAGACGATCCCCCAGCGTCGATGGAATGTCTCCGCCTTCGGGTCCGACCCGTCGCCGGCGGAGCCGGCTCCGCCGTGAGGGACGCGCTGTGTAGCCCAACCGCTTCGAGGCTGTCAAGAACCGACATGGGCTACTTCTTCTTCTTCGGCGCGCCGTCGGTCGCATCCCGGGAGAGGACGAAGACGCGGACCTCCCCGCGGCCCAGCTCGTAGACGTTCGCGCCCTCCCACTCGTCGCGCGACGAGGGATTCTCGATGTGGATCGCGCGCACCTGCGACTCGCTGTGCAGCGTGCGCCGCGGATACTTCGCCGGCGGGTACACCTGCTTGTAAAACTTGAGCGCGTCCTCCCACGCCTGCGGGAGCCGATAGCGGTCGTCGTCCACCTTGACCGCGCCGTCGGGCAGCGTGAAGCCGCGCGCCTTGAAGCCGGGCGCTGCGAGCAGGATGGATGCGAGCACGAGTGCCTTCATGCGATCTTCTCCAGCGCCGCATCGAGTCGCGCGAGCGTTCGTTCCTTGCCCACCAGCGTCAGCAACTCGAAGAGCGGCGGGCTCACCATGGACCCGGTGGTCGCCACGCGCAGCGGCTGCAGGATCTTGCCGAGCCCCAGCTCCTTCTGCGTGGCAAGGTCGCGGAAAGCCGCGTCCAGCGCGGGCGCGCCGTCGTCGAAGCGTGCCGCCAGCAGCGCGCGCGCCTCGACCAGCAGCGGCTTCGATTCGGCGGTGAGATTCTTCGCCACCGACTTCGCGTCGCACTCCACCTGCGCCGACGCGATCAGCCGGGTGTACGCATCGGCGAATTCCAGCAGCGTCTTCGCGCGCTCCTTCATCAGCACGATGAAGCCGTCGAGCTGCTCGGCCGCGCCAAGCGACGGCCGCAGCGAGCGCACCAGCGCCGCCAGCTCGGGCACCGGCGTCCGCTTGATCCACTCCTGGTTCAGCCAAAGCAGCTTCTCGGGATTGAAGACGCCGGCCGTTGCGCCGACGTGCTCCCAGTCGAACTTGGATTTGAGATCTTCGAGCGTGAAGATCTCCTCGTCGCCGTGCGACCAGCCCAGCCGCACCAGGTAGTTCAAAAGCGCTCCCGGCAAATACCCTTCGTCGCGATACTGCAGCACGCTCACGGCGCCGTGCCGCTTGGAAAGCCGCTGCCTGTCTTTGCCGAGGATCATCGGCAGGTGCGCGAACACCGGCACCGGATAGTCGAGCGCCTGGTACATCAGGATCTGGCGCGCCGTATTGACCACGTGGTCGTCGCCGCGCGCCACCAGCGTGATGCCCATCTCGACATCGTCCACCACCGCGCCGAAGTTGTAGAGCGGCACGCCGCCTTCGCGGACGATCACTTCGTCCTGCAGCTCGGCGTGCTGCGTGACGATGTCGCCCTTGACCAGATCGTGCAGCGTGGTCGAGCCCGTTTCCGGCATGCGGAAGCGCACCACCGCGCCCGGCGTGCCCTTGACGATGCCGCGGTCGCGGCAGGTGCCGGGGTACTTGAAGCCGCGCTTCTCCGCCTTGGCCTGCTCGCGCAGCACGTCGAGCTCGGCCTTGCTGCAGACGCAGCGGTAGGCGCGCCCCTTCGCGATCAGCGCGTCGGCATGCTTTTCGTAGGTCGCGAGCCGCTGGGTCTGGAAGTAGGGCGCGTGCGGGCCGCCTCCGATCGCCTTGCCGTCCGCCGTGGTGACCAGAGGGCCTTCGTCCCAGTCGAGCCCCATCCAGCGCATGCCGTCGAGGATGGCCTGCATCGACGCGGCGGTGCTGCGCTCGCGATCGGTGTCCTCGATGCGCAGCAGGAAGGTGCCGCCGGTGCGCCGCGCCCAGAGCCAGTTGAACAGCGCGGTGCGCGCGCCGCCGATGTGCAGGTAGCCGGTGGGCGAGGGGGCGAAGCGGACTCTCGGTGCGGGCATGGGGCAGCGGCCATAACAGAGAGGCCTGTTCACTTCAATTGTTCCTCGGCCGGCCTTTCCGCGCTTTGCTACTGTGCGCGCCCAATGATCTCCCTGCTGCTGGCTCTGATCCTTTCCGTTGCGGCCACGTCGCCCAAGGCCGCCATCGCCACTCCGCACCCGCTCGCCAGCGAAGCGGGCGCCGCCATTTTGCGCAGCGGCGGCAACGCCGTGGACGCGGCGATCGCGGCGGCCTTCACGCTCTCGGTGGTGGGCCAGCAGAGCTCGGGCCTGGGCGGCGGCGGGTTCGCGCTCGTCTACCTCTCGCGCGAGGGTAGGGTGCACGCCTTCGACTTCCGCGAGCTCGCGCCTTTGAAGGCGACGCCGGACATGTACTTCGAGAATGGCAAGCCGCGCGAAGACCTCGCCGCCGCGGGACCCTTGAGCGTGGCGGTTCCCGCGGCGGTGCGCGGCTACACCGATCTCGCCAAGCGATTCGGCAAGAAGCCGCTCTCGCAGTTGACCGGCGCAGCCGAGCTGCTCGCGAGCCGCGGCTACCACGTGGGCCTGGTGCACGCGCGCACCGTCGAGCAGCGGCTCGACTGCCTCGAGGCCGATCCCGAAGCGACGCGCATCTACCTGCACAAGGACCGGGACGGCGACCTGGTCGGGCCCGCTCCCGGCGATCGCCTGGTGCAGCCCGACCTCGCGCGCACGCTGCACGCCATCGGGCTCCACGGCGCGGACGCGTTCTACAAGGGCGCGGTCGCGCGCAGCATCGTCGAGACGCTTCGGGCGCGCGGCGGCATCCTCACGCTCGACGACTTCGCCCAGGTGAAGCTGCGCGAGCGCGACCCGCTCGCGTCCACCTACCGCGGCTACCGCGTGGTCACCATGCCGCCGCCGTCGTCGGGAGGATTTCTTTTATTGGCGCTGCTCAACGTGCTCGAGCGCGAGGATCCGCACGCGGGCGGGTATCGCCCCGAGAAGTTCCTCCACGTCATGGTCGAGACCGAGAAGCGGCTCTTCGCGCGCCGCCAGAAGCTCGGCGATCCGGCCTTCAACCCGAAGGTGGACGCGAGCGTCCGCGAGATGATCACCAAGGACTACGCAGGATCCTTGCGCAACGAGATCGGCGACCGCGCGACGCCGTCGCAGTCGCTGGTCCCTCCCGCGGACCCTCCCCACACTTCGAATATCTCGGTCATCGACGACGAGGGCAACGCGGTCGCGCTCACCACCACCGTGAACGACAGCTTCGGCTCCTGCGTGGTGGCGAAGGGCACCGGCGTGGTGCTCAACGATCAGATGGACGACTTCGCGGTGGCGCCCGGCGTCGCCAACGTCTACGGGCTGATGGGCGACGCGGAGAATGCGCCCGGCCCCGGCAAGGTGCCGCTCTCGTCGATGTCGCCGACCTTGATGTTCGATCCGGACGGCGAGCTGGTCCTCAGCATCGGCTCGGCCGGCGGCGCGACCATTCCCACCAGCGTCGCGCAGGCCATCCTTCACATCGTGGACGATCACATGCCCATTGACCGCGCCATCGCCGCGCCGCGCCTTCACCACAACCTCTTCCCCGACGTGATCCACGTCGAGCCCGACGCGCTCGACGCGCAGACCGCGCACGCGCTGGAGGCGCGCGGCCACAAGCTCGACTTCGCCAAGGAGGGCATCGGCCCCGGGCTGTTCAACTTCCCCTGGGGCAACACCTCCGGCGTGATGGTCGATCCAGAGACCGGGTGGAAGAGCGCCGCCGCGGACCCGCGCCGCGAGGGGGCGGGGGCGGTGCCGTGATCGAGAGCGTCTCCGACACCGCGCGCTGGGTGGCGGTCTACCGCGCGATGGAGTCGGCGCGCCCCGATGCTCTCTTCCGCGACCCGTATGCGGCCCGCCTCGCCGGCGAGCGCGGCGTGCAGGTGGCAAACCAGCTGGACCGCGGACGCCGCGCGGCGTGGGCGATGATCGTGCGCACCTTCGTGCTCGACGAGATCATCCTCGCCGCCGTCCGCTCCGGCGTGGACCTGGTGCTCAACCTCGCCGCCGGGCTCGACGCGCGCGCGTGGCGGCTCGACCTGCCGGCTGCGCTGCGCTGGGTGGACGTCGATCTGCCGGGCATCCTCGATCACAAGACCGACACGCTGCGCGGCGAGCGCGCGAGGTGCCGGTACGAGACGGTGCGGCTCGACCTGCGCTCGCGCGACCAGCGGCAGGCGCTCTTCGCGCGGCTCTCGGCCGAGGCAAAGCGGGTCCTGATCGTCAGCGAAGGCCTGCTCATCTACCTCGAGCCGGCCGAGGTGGCGGCGCTCGCGCACGACCTGCACGCGCCCACGAGCTTTCACTCCTGGCTCTTCGATCTCGCGAGTCCGTGCATGCTGACCCTGATGAAGCTGCCGTGGGGCCGGGCGTTGAGCCGCGGCAACGCCTCGTTTCAGTTCGCGCCCGAGGAGGGGACGGCATTCTTCGCGCCGTTCGGCTGGCGCGAGGTGCAGTTCCGCTCGCAATTGGAGGAGGCCGACAAGCTGCAGCGGAGCGTACGCGGCGTGGGACTGTTGAAACTCGCGCTGCGGCTCTTTGGTCCCGGCGAGATCCGGCGCCTGGTTGCGTTCGTGCTGCTCGAGCGGTAGTTCGCTCGCGCGCGCAACGAGCCCTCTGTTACCCTCTGGCCCGATGAAGCTCGGACTCCTCTTTTTAATCGCCGCCACGCTGCGTGGCCCCGCGGACGTCGCCACCCTGACCGCGGCCTCCGACGCCGTCGTTCATGCGCGGGTCGTGCGCAGCGCGAGCGCCTGGGGCGTGGGCGGCCCGTCGAGCGGCGTCATCTACACGCGCGTCACCCTGGCGCCGCTCGAGTGGTGGAAGGGCGACGCGCTCCCCGGGGCCGTGCGTGTGGCAGGCGCCGGGCTGGTCGAGGTCGTGGTGCGCGTCCCGGGCGGCGCCGTCGGCGAGATCGATCAGACCGTGCAGGGGGTGGCGAAGTTCGGCGAGGGCGAAGAGGTGGTGGTCTTCCTGCGACGGCTCGCGCCGGCGCTCTTCGAGGTTGAGCGCTGGGCCCTGGGCAAGTTCTCGGTGGGCCCGGCCGTGCGCGCGGGGGGCCATTCGGCGCGCGCAGTCCGCGACCGCACCAGCGTCTCCTGCGTAGGCTGCCGCACGGGCGAAGGGGACGACTTCGCCCTCGACGACCTACGCGCGCGCGTGCGTGGGAGCCAGCGAAGGTGAAGGCGCACCGCGCGACCGACGGGCAGTACCGGCGCTGGGCGCGCGCCGGGGTCGGGATCCTGACCGCCGAGTTGCCCGCCGCGGTTCCGGCGTCGGGCGTGCTGCCGCGCAGTCTGACGGCGGTGCTGATCAACGAGCGCACCGGCAAAGCGGCGATCGCGCTCGACGCGCTCGAGGTCGCCACCCGCTGCAACGCCACCCACGGCTGCAGCAGCGGCGGCGCGCCGGCGCTTTTCCTGGCCTCGCTCGCCGCCTTTCTCTTGCGTTTCCGCCGCGCCGCCGCGGCGCTGTTCCTTTCGCGCAGGCGACTCGCCGCCGCGGTCGCCGCGCCGGCGCTTTTCATGCTGGCGCTCGCGCTGCCGGCGCACGCCTACGTTCGATCGCTCAACAAGGGCGGCCTCTGCGTCTTCTGGGCCACGCGCGGCCACAGCTTCATCATCGACGCGAAGGGCACTCCCGACGTGGTGGGCACCGCGGCCTTCACTGCGGTGCGCAAGAGCTTCGCCGCGTGGGCGGGCGTGCCCGGCTCGGATCTCTCGTTCCAGGACCAGGGCCTCTCGCTCGATCCGAAGAATCGCAAGGTCGGTTTCTTCCCGGGCCAGTTCAACGTGAACCTCGTGCTCTGGCGCACGGCCAGCTGCTCGACCGCGGTCCCGCCCGGCGATTCCTGCGTGCAGGAGGGCGGCTGCGGCAACAAATACGACTGCTGGGACCACGGCGACGCGGTGATCGCCACCACCACCACCACCTCGAACCGCTACACCGGCCAGATCTCGGACACCGACATCGAGCTCAACGACGCGCCCGGGAGCGACGGCTCGACCAAGTTCGTCTTTACCGCCAATGACGGCGTGCCCTGCAACGATCCCAACCAGACCGGCTGCGTGCGCATCGATATCGAGAACACCATCACGCACGAGGCGGGGCATTCGCTCGGCCTCGACCACACCACCGTGCCCGACGCGACCATGTACGCGACCGCGCCAGAAGGCGAGATCTCCAAGCGCACGCTGCACGACGACGATCGGCAGGCTATCCAGCTGATCTACCCGGCAGGCAAGCCGACCGTGACCTGCGTGAGCGATTCGATCACGCTGGCCCAGACCGGATCGGCCAGCTCGGCGGGCTGCTCAACGACGTCGTCGGTGGGGGCGCTCCCGCTGCTGGCGCTGGTGGCCCTCCTGCGCAGACGGAAAAGCTAGAGCCGCACCCAGACCAGCGCGGCCGCGGCGATGGCAGCGAGCCGCGACGCCTCGAGCGGCACCGCCCACGGCCGCCGCTCGAGCAGCGCTCCGAAGCCCAGGATGGTCGCCAGCACGAGCCCCGCGATCAAGAGCTGCCTGCCGAGCGGCAGCGTGGCCTGAAACCATAGCAACAGCGATGCCGCCAGCACCGTCGCCACCAAATTGACGGAGATCCACGCGGTCAGGCGCGACGAGGGCTGGGGATCATACTTCTGCTGCTGCGCGCGGGTGATCTCCGGCGCCGGCGGATATCCCCACTCGGGCCCGCGCAGCCAGATGCGCGCGCGGTCGAAGCCGCTGGCTTCCGCGGTGCGTTTCGCCAGCTCGACAATGTGGTGGAATTGCGCCCAGAGAGGATTGAAGCTCGCGAGCGGCTTGACCAGTCCATAGACCGGCTGCTCGGTTTCCTTCTCGAAGGTGCCGAAGAGCCGGTCCCAGATGCAAAGTGTCGCGGCGTAGTTTTTGTCGAGGTACCGCGGATTGACCGCGTGGTGCACGCGGTGCTGCGCGGGCGTATTGAAGATCCGCTCGAACCAGCCCAGCTGACCAATCAATTCAGTATGGATCCAGAATTGATACAGCGTGCTCAATGAATCGACGATGAAGAGGGTCATCGGCGGGATACCGGCCAGCGCCAGAATCAAATGGAATGGCCAGAGGGTCCACGGGCTCAGCACGGCCTGCCGGAGCGCGACCGCCAGATTGTAGTCCTCGCTCTGGTGGTGAACGACGTGGACCGCCCAGAGGAAGTTCACCTCGTGGCTGAGGCGGTGCCACCAGTAGTAAACGAAGTCCACCGCGAAGAAGGCGATCACCCAGGGCCAGACGCTGCCCTCGGCGAAGGTAAAGAGCCGGTATTGGTAGAGCCAGACATACCCGGCGATCAGCGCCGCGACCTCGAACACCACGAAGACTTGTTGCGTGATGCCGCAGGAGAGATCGACCACGACGTCGTTGAACCGGTACAGCTTCAGGCCGCGGCGACGCGCGAAGAACAGCTCGACGCCCATCAGCAGGAAGAAGAACGGGATCGCGAGCGCGATGGGGTTCGGCATAGGACCAGCGACTCTAGTGCCTTACCCGTGCGCGACGTAGGCCGCCTCGGCTTCGGGCAGCTCCTTCTTGATGTCGGCGACCCGCTGCTCGCTCGAGGGGTGGTCGGAGAGGAAGGCTGGCGGCTCTTTGCCCTTCGAGTAGTCGAGCATCCGCTGCCAGAAATCGACCGCGGTCTTGGGGTCGTAGCCGGCCTTCGCCATCAGCACCAGGCCGATGTGGTCCGCCTCGCTCTCCTGCTCGCGCGAGAACGGCAGGTCCACGCCAAGCTGCGCGCCAAGGCCGAGCGCCGCGCCCACCGCGCTCGTTGCCTTGGGTTCCTTCGCGTTCACCGCCGCCAGCAGGCCCGATTCCCCGAGCTGCATCAACTCCGTGCGCGAGAGACGCTCCGCGCTGTGATGCGCGAGCGCGTGCGAGATCTCGTGGGCCATCACCACGGCGAGGCCGTTCTCGTCCTTCGCGATGGGAAAGATGCCGCTGTAGACGGCGATCTTTCCCCCCGGCATGCACCAGGCGTTGACGGTCTTCGGGTCGTCGATGACCGCCGCCTGCCACTGGTAGTTCGGGTGGAACTGCGCCTCGGCGGAAGCGGAGATGCGGTCGATCACCCGCTTGACCATCGCGACGTGCTCGGGATTGGTGTCGCGCTTCGCCTTGGAGAGCTCCTGCTGGTACGACTGCAGGCCGAGCTGGTTCATGGTGCCGTCGCCCACCAAATCGAGCTGCCGGCGTCCGGTAATGGGCGCGGTGGTGCAGGCGGCGAGGATCGCAATCGCTCCGACCAGTCTTTTCATCGGCCAAAGCTGCACACGACGCAAGCCTCGCGCCTCCGCGTCTTCGCGGTCGTCTGGTCAGGGCGCCTCGTCGTCCTCTGCGTCCTCGTCGTCGTCGGGCTCCGAGAGCGGCGACGGCGCGACCTTCCCGTCGGGCGCCTTCTCCAGCTTCCGGACCGCGAGCTTGCGGTCGTCCTGGCGCGCGACGACCGAGAGCAGCCCCTGCGCGTCGAGCTCGAAGGTGACCATCACCCTGGGCTCGCCTGCCTTGGCCGGCACCACGCCGTCCACCGTCCACCAGCCGTCGCTGTGCAGCTTGTCGGCGGTGCGCCCCGCGCCGCGCAGCACATGGATCGAGATCTTCTTTTCATCGTCGTGCGCGGTGGTGAAGCTCTCCGTCGCGCTGGCCGGGATCTCGCTGCCCTGCGAGACCAGCTGCGCCACCGAGCCTCCCAGCTGCTCCACCGAGAGCGCCTCGCCCAGCGACGGGGGGCGCGACTCCTTCTTGCACGCCGCCACCAGCAGCAGCGCCATGAAGAGTTTCCTCATCGTGGCAGCGCCTCCGCGAGCGCCTCGCCGAGGATCCGCAGCGCGTCGTCGATCTGCCCGCGCGAGACGATCATCGGCGGCGCGATGCGCATGGTGTTGCCGTAGAGCCCGCCCTTGCCGACCAGCAGGCTGCGCTTGCGCGTCGACTCCATCAGCCGCGCCGCGCCCGCGGCGTCGGGCTCCTTGGTGCCGCGATCCTTCACCAGCTCGAGGGCCTGCATCAGGCCCATGCCACGCACATCGCCGATGCCGCGGTGCTTCTCCGCCAGCGCCTCGAGGCCTTCGCGGAACACCTTGCCGAGCAGCTGCGCGTTGTGCAGCAGCTTCTCTTCTTCGATGACTTTCAACGTCGCGAGCGACGCCGCCATCGAGGGCGGCCCGCCGCCGAAGGTGGAGATCGACGCGCCGGTGAACTTGTTGGCGATGTCCGCCTTCGCCATGGTGAGCCCGATGGGCTGGCCGTTCGCCATGCCCTTGGCGCTGGTGAGGATGTCCGGCTCGACGTTGAACTGCTGCACGCCCCACCAGGTGCCGGTGCGGCCCCAGGCGGTCTGCACCTCGTCGGCGATGAAGAGACCGCCGGCGTTGCGGACGATCGGCACCGCGATCTCGAAGTATTCCTTCGGAGGCACGATGAACCCGCCCACGCCGAGGATGGGCTCGGCGATGAAGCCCGCGATGGCGCCGGTGGTGGTGGTCTCGATCAGGTTCTTGATGTCCTTCGCGCAGGCCACGCCGCAGTCGGGATACTTGAGCCCGAAGTCGCAGCGGTAGCAGTAGGGCGCGTGCGCGTGCTTGATGCCCGCCACCTCGCTCTGCAGCGGCCGGTAGTTCTTGTTGCCCATCATGTTTGTCGCCAAAAGCCCGCGACCGCCGTACGAGTGGCGCAGCGCGACCAGATCAGTGCGGCCGGTGGCTACCTTGGCGAGCGTGACCGCGGTCTCGTTCGCCTCGGTGCCGGAGTTGGTGAAGAACGACTTCACCGGCTCCTTCATCGGCCGCAATTGGTAGAGCTTCTCGGCCAGCGCAACTTGAGGGACGGTCGGGTAGAGCGTCGAGACGTGCACCAGCTTCTTCTGCTGCTCGACCACCGCCTCGGTGACCGCCGGGTGGCAGTGTCCGACGCTGACGGTGAGGATGCCGCCGAAGAAGTCGAGGTACTGCTTCCCTTCGACGTCCTTGACGAACATCCCGCTGCCGGACTCGATGATCAACGGCTCCTGGTAATAGGTCGAGACGTTGGGGAAGAGATATTCCTTCTGCTTGCGCCTGATGGTTTCACTGATCGTGTCCATGGCCCTCCTGTAGCGCGACGATGCCGTCGAGCACAATGCGCCCGCCGGCGCGCGTCTTGGCAGATATCCCGCCAAGCTACGACCACTTTGTTCAGCGAGCAGGCCAGCCCACCCTCGGCCGCCAACCGCGAACCTGGGGCCCGCCACGTTGACGTGTCGAGGGAAATGTCGAGAGCCGCTCAGCTGCGCGCGCGGAGCAGGGTGCCGCCCCAGCTCAGCCCCGATCCGACCGTGGCCACCGCGATGCGATCGCCTCCGCGGAAGCGCTCGGCGTTCTGGGCCAGCACCGATGGCGCTCCGGCCGCGCCGCAATTCCCGAACAGCTCGATGTTGCTGAGGTGCTTCTCGGGAGGGATGCCGACGCGCTCGCAGGCGCGCTGCAGGATGCCGAGGTTCGCCTGGTGGCCGACGAACCACGCCAGGTCCTGGGCGGTGAGCTGGCAGCGCTTCAAGGAGGTCTCGACCACCTCGGACATCTTGCGGATGGCGAAGGCATGCACCGCGCTCCCGAGCTGCTTGAACTTGCCGCCCACCTCGGCTTGCACCACCAGCGCGTCCTGCGATCGCGAGCCGATGAAGGTGTCCAGCACCTCGAGCGACGCGCCCGCCGGCGCGGTGCGCGTGACCAGGCAGGCGAAGGCCGCGTCGCCCCAGAGAATGCAGGTGCCGCGATCGGTGTAGTCGGTGACCTTGGTGTACGCCTCGGGGATGACCAGCAGCGCCCGCTGCAGCTCTCCGAGCGCGAAGAGCCCGCGCAGCGCGTGCAGCGAGAAGACGAACGAGCTGCACGCAGCCCGCACGTCGAAGGCGGCCGCCTCGCCGCAACCGACCTCCGCGGCGATCAGGTTCGCGGTCGACGGCAGATGATAGTCGGCGACCGAGAGGCCGCAGACGACCAGGTCGACGGGCGCGCCATCGAGTGCCCGCTTTGCCGCCAGCGCGCCCATCTGGTGGACCTTCATCTCCGGCGGGGCGCGGCGGCGCTCGCGGATGCCGACGCGCGAGACGATCCAATCATCGCTGGTGTCGACCATCCGCCCCAGGTCGGCGTTGGTGAGCTTTTCTTCCGGGTGCCAGACCGACAGTCGCGAGAGAAACATATTCGCGAAAGCATAATCATGGAGAGGTCACGGCCACGTCACGGAGCGATCAGGCGAGTGTCAGCCCGCGCTTCACGAAGCGACCGTCGCCCTTGCGGCCGACGAACTTCCCGCTTTCCACCACCACCTTGCCGCGCGAGAGCACGTGCGTCGGCGCGCCCACCACCTCGCGGCCTTCGTACGGCGTGTAATCGACGCGCTGGTGCAGCGTGTCGACGCCGAGCGTGTGGCGCTTTTCCGGATCCCACACCACCACGTCTGCGTCGGCGCCGGGGGCGAGCGTGCCCTTCTTGCCAAACATGCCGAACAGCTTGGCCGGCGCGGCGCTGTTGAGCTGCACCCAGCGGTTGAGCGAGATCTTCCCGCTGCGCACTCCCTCGAAGGTGAGGTAGAGCCGCGTCTCGACGCCCGGCGCGCCGTTGGGGATCTTGCTGAAGTCCTTCTCGCCGAGCCGCTTCTCCTTCATGCAGAAGGGGCAGTGGTCGGTGGAGATGACCTGCAGGTCGTCGAGCTGCAGGCCGCGCCAGAGCGAGTCGGCGTTGCCCGGCATGCGCAAGGGCGGGCTCATCACGTACTTGCTGCCCCCGAAGTCCGGCTCCTGGTAATTGCGGTGATCGAGGAAGAGATATTGCGGGCAGGTCTCGGCGTAGGCGCGCACGCCGCGATCGCGGGCGGCGCGCACCTGCTCGAGCGCCTCGTGGGCGCTCAAATGCACGATGTAGAGCGGCACCTGCGCGACCTCGGCGAGCGCGAGCACGCGGTGGGTCGCTTCTGCCTCGAGCCGTGGGGGCCGGGTCAGCGCGTGCCACGCCGGCGCCGTCTCGCCGCGCGCCTTTGCCTCCTCGATGAGCACGTCGATCACCGGCCCGTTCTCGGCGTGCATGCAGATCAGGCCGCCGTTCTCGCCAGTCTTGCGCAGCGCGCGGAAGATGGCCGCGTCGTCGACGAAGAACACGCCCGGATAGGCGGTGAAGAGCTTGAAGCTGGTGACTCCTTCGCGCTTGACCAGATCGTCCATCTCCGCGAGCGAGCTCTTGGTCACCTCGCGAATGATCATGTGAAAGCCGTAGTCGATGGCCGCCTTGCCTTCGGCCTTCCGGTGCCAGTCGGCGAGGCCCTGCTTGAGCGCGCCGCCCTGCGGCTGGATGGCGAAGTCCACCAGCGTGGTGGTGCCACCGCAGGCCGCGGCGATGGTGCCGCTCTCGAAATCGTCGGCGCTCACGGTGCCGCCGAACGGCATGTCGAGGTGCGTGTGCACGTCGATGCCGCCGGGGATGACGTACTTGCCGCGCGCGTCGATGCGCCGGTCGAAGGTCCCGCCCGCGAGCTGCTGCGTGAGCCCCGCTCCGAGCGCGGAGATCTTCTCGTTCTCGATCAGCACATCGGCGGCGAAGCTGTCGGAGGGGGTGACGACGGTGCCGTTCTCGATCAGCGTGCGCATGCGGCTCACCTGGCCTTTTCGTCCGTGCAGCCAAGCTCGCTGTTCACCGGCTCGCCGTTCGCGCCCACCGAGTCCACCCCGCCGTCCGAGCCGCCGATGGGGTCGCCGGGCCGCAGCGGCCGGGTCACCGTCGAGGCGCCCTGGCAGAGGTCGAGCCGGCTGCGGTGATCGCGCTGCAGCGTGGCGGTCGTCGCCGTCTTCCCGGCCGTGGTTGACGAGCACCCGGCGAACAGCAGCGCGACCAGCAATGCGCGCAGCCCTGCTGCCAACGCCGCCCTCATGGCAGCTGCTCCGTCATGTCGCCATAGGTCTCGGGGCGGCGGTCGCGGAAGAACTGCCAGACGCGGCGGACCTCCTCGATGACGTCGAGATCCAGATCGGCGACCACGAGCTCGTCCTTGTCCTCGCTCGCTTCGACGAGGAACTTGCCGCGGGGATCGACGAAGTAGCTGTGCCCGTAGAACTTGCCGATGTTCCACGGCGCCTCGGTGCCGACGCGGTTGATGCAGCCCATGTAATAGCCATTGGCGACCGCGTGCGCGGGCTGCTCGAGCTTCCAGAGATATTGAGAGAGCCCGGCGACGGTGGCGCTGGGATTGAAGACGATCTCCGCGCCATTCAACCCCAGGAGCCGCGCGCCCTCGGGGAAGTGGCGGTCGTAACAGATATAGACGCCAATCTTTGCATAACGGGTCTGAAAGGTCGGATAACCGAGATTCCCCGGCTTGAAGTAATACTTCTCCCAGAAGCCGCTCGTCTGCGGGATATGGTTCTTGCGATACTTGCCGAGATAACTTCCGTCGGCGTCGATGACCGCGGCGGTGTTGTAATAGACGCCGGCCATCTCGCGCTCGTAGACCGGGACCACCAGCACCATCTGGTGCGCCTTGGCGAACTTCTGCAGCCGTTCGACGGTGGGGCCGGGGACGGGCTCGGCGGCGTCGTACCAGTCGGGCGTCTGCGCCGGGCAGAAGTAGGGGCCGTTGAAGATCTCCTGAAGACAGAGGATCTGCACGCCCTTCTTCGCCGCCTCCTCCAGCAGCGGCAGGTGCTTCTCGAACATCGCCTCCTGGATCTCCTTCACGGAGCCGTCGGACCTGGCGTTGGCGCACTGGATGAGGCCGGAGCGGACGATGCGAGGCATGCTGCCCTCCTGGGGTTTTTGCGCGCACGGTCGCGCCGTCCGGCAGCGAAGTCAACTCGGGTGAGCGGCGGATGCAGGGGCGAACGGTAGGCCCGCGATTGGGTTGCGTTCGGGGTGCGTTTGCGACAGTCTTTCCGCAAGAGCGATAGAGAGACTGCGCTCCGCCTCTGGAAGTGTTCGCCAGTCAGCCAGTCGAGCCAGTCAAGCGCTGCACAACCCGGAATGGAGGGCCTTCATGGCCCGCAAAGAATCCGCCCCCGCGGCGAAGAGCAGCAAGGCTGCAGCAAACGACAAGAGCGCCACGAAGCAGGGCGACGACGACGCGCGCCAGACACTGCTCGACCGCGCGGCGCTCAACGCCGAGGGCGCCTACGTCTCCCGATCGGATCCGCTCGCCGACGCCAAGGCCGCCCGCGCGGTGGCGCACTTCCTCGAGGCGCACGCGAAGGAGATGGCCCGCCGCGGGCTCGACAAGGGCGCGACCACCGCGGCGCTGCAGCTCGCGCAGGAGATCGAAGAGCACCTGCAGGCGCTGCCGGCCGCCGCGGTGTCTGCGCGCGGGCGCTCGCAGGAGGTCGCCGAGCTGCTGGCCGATGCCGCAGCCACCGCGCACGCCGTGCGCTACGCGGTGCTGCGCGTGACCCGCGGGCCCGATGGCCGCAAGGTCGCGCGCGCCTTCGGGCTGGGCGAGCCCTTCAGCGTGCGGCAGCAAACGCATGTGGTGCGGGCGCTGCAGCGCATCCTCGCCGCGGCCAAGGCGCATCCAGACACCGCAGCCGACATCGGCCTGGGCGCCGACGACCTGCAGACGATGAAGGGGCTCGCCGACGATCTCGCGACGCCCGCCGAGGGGCCGCGCGCCGACGAGCACCGCCAGCTGATCGAAGCGCAGGGAGCGCTGCGCGCCTGGTTCGATCTGGTCGCGGCCAAGGCCTCGCTCGCGTTCGCCGGCGATCCCGACGAGCGCGGCAAGCTGCTGGCGTTGATCCCGCGCGCCGATGAACGCCGGCACCAACGGCGGCCGGCGGGCGAATCCTCCGCGGCCTGATGAAATCGTCCGGAGCCCGGCGCGTCCTGGCGCCCGGCAAAAAGAAAGGCGAGGTCCCGGGAGGGAACTCGCCTTTCCCGCTCCCGGCACAAGGGGGGATTCGGCCGGGAACGCGCTACGGAACCTGTTTCTAACCAGGGGTCGCTACTTCTGCTCCTCGAATTCGGCATCGACCACGTCATCCTTCTTGCCCGCCGGCGCTGCCCCGGCCGCCGGGTCGCCAGCCGGCGCGCCGCCGCCCTCGGAGCCTGCGCCCGCGGGAGCGCCCGCCGCCTTGTAGGCCTCCTCGGCCATCTTGTGTGACGCCTGCATCAGCGTGTCGGCGGCGCTCTTGACCGCCGCCACGTCGGTGCCCGCGAGCGCGTCGCGGACCGCCTTCAACTTCCCCTCGAGATCCGTCCTGGTTTCGACAGGGATCTTGTCGCCGAGATCCTTGAGGCTCTTCTCGGTGGAGTAGGCGAGGTTGTCGGCCTTGTTTCGCGTCTCGATCTCGTCGCGCCGGTCCTTGTCTTCGGCTTCGTGCGCCTGCGCTTCCTTCACCGCCTTGTCAACGTCCTCCTTGGAGAGGCCCGACGAGGAGGTGATGGTGATCTTGCTCTCCTTGCCGGAGGCGCGATCCTTGGCGCCGACGTGGACGATGCCGTTGGCGTCGATGTCGAAGGTGACCTCGATCTGTGGGACGCCGCGCGCCGCGGGCGGGATGCCGTCGAGGTGGAAACGGCCCAGCGTCTTGTTGTCGCGCGCCATCGGGCGCTCGCCCTGGAGCACGTGGACCTCGACGCTGGTCTGGCCGTCGGCCGCTGTCGAGAAGACCTCGCTCTTGCGGGTCGGGATGGTGGTGTTGCGCTGGATGAGCGCCGTGGCCACACCGCCCAGCGTCTCGATCGACAGGGACAGCGGCGTGACGTCGAGCAGGAGAATGTCCGTCACCTCACCCGAGAGCACGCCCGCCTGCACCGCCGCGCCGATGGCCACCACCTCGTCGGGGTTGACCGAGCGGTTCGGC